>NZ_JBFBLV010000033.1:0-43383 GCF_040686835.1 Specibacter sp. NPDC078692 | reverse complement strand
GTGAACGTGGCGAAGAAATCATGCGTCAACATCATGAGGAAGATATTCTCGTCGATCACTACACAGGCCGCATTTTCGTCGGTGAAGTTGGGTTCTTGCGGGAAAAGACGGCCGTCTAATGCCGTCTTTTCCCGCAAGCGCCGTCCTTTTTGCGAAGGTGGTGCCGATCCGGGCCGACACCCGTGCGTTCCCGGCCGTTCAACCTCTCAAGCTCTCAAGTCCATACGCAACGTCGAAATGCCTGTCCAGACTATGACGTGCAGACCAAGGTCCACTAAAAGGATAGGCACCTTGAATAGACGCAATTGAATAAGCACCCGCAGCAATGCTGTGCCGGTGGGGCTTAGATTGCTGTGCCCGTGGGTCTAGATCGCCACGAGCGGTGCCCACTCACTGACTGTGAACAATGGTCCTGAACCGCTGTCTGATTTGCTGACCTTGAAGCCGCCGTGGCCACCAAAGTGTGCGGGAAACATGGTCAGTCCCTTCTCTGCGGCCTCGGGGAAGATCCGCTCCCGGGTGGCATTTGCCGTGGCCGGGTCCTCGTCGAAGCAGCTGGAGGTATGGACGTCGTGGACCTGGGCCGGACTGTGCAGGGTGTCGCCGACGAATAGCACTTCCTCGCCGTTCGAGGAGAGCCGCACGATCGATGCGCCCGGTGTGTGGCCAGGCGCGGCTTCGAGGGTCAACGCCTTATCGATGCGATGCTGACCGCTCCATGCTGTGGCCTGACCGGCGTCGAACACGGGCATAATGCTATCTGCCCAGACGGTGTGCGCGCCCTCGCCCATGATGGTGGAATTGCCGCTGGCAGGATTCCAAAAATCGAGATCCTTGGCCGGCAGCAGGTACTCCGCGTTAGGGAACGTCGGCACCCAGACCCCGTCCACGAGCCTGGTGTTCCAGCCAACGTGGTCGGCATGCAGGTGGGTATTTACCACGACGTCCACGTCCTGCGGTGCGATGCCCGCCGCGGCGAGCCGGCCCAGGAATTCGGTCTGCAATTGCGACCAGCTGGGCACGTCGGGTCGGTCCTTGTCGTTGCCGACGCACGTGTCAATGAGGATCACTTTTCCGCCACTGCGCAGAACCCAGGTCTGCATGGCGACGCGGGCCGTGCTGCTCAAGACGGTGTCGCCGTCGGATTCAAGGAAGTGGGGCCGCAACTGGTCGGCGCCGCCTGTCCAAGCCGCGGGATCCGTGCCGGGGAAGAATTGCTCCGGGGTCATGCCAATGCTGCCGACGCTTTCAACGACGCGAGTTACGGTGACGTCTCCGATGGTGAGGACTGGGGCGGTTTCAAGGTTGGAAATTGTCATGGTGATCTGTGCTTTCGCTCGGTGGATTCGTTCTGTGGATTCATTCGATGGCTATGTGAAGTACCGGGGCAACGTGAAGGTAAGTCCCGGCGGGCTGTGTTCTTCCAGCCCTGAAATCCAGTATTCGTTCCAGCGGGGAATCGTGGCACTCCCGCTTTTGCCTACCACTGACAGGGGTAGGCAGCATTGCGTGAAAGGCAGCAGACTAGGGGCATGACATCTCAGGACAATGGCGAGCTGGGTGCTTTTCTGCAGGCACGCCGTGAACGCATTACCCCGAAACAAGCCGGTCTCACGCTGTATGGCGACCGGCGCCGTGTGGCCGGGCTGCGCCGTGAGGAGTTGGCAATGCTGGCTGGAGTCAGTTCTTCCTATTACACAAGGCTGGAACAGGGGCGCTCACGCAATGCCTCACACCAGGTTCTGGATGCTCTAGCCACAGCACTGCAGCTCAACAGCGCCGAACGGGCCCACTTGATTCGGCTAGGGACAACCCCTAAGCGCCGCCCGGGAACCCCTAAACCGCCTATAGAGCACGCCGATCCGGCTCTGCTGGAACTGCTGGCGGCTGTCGGTGACGTACCAGTGCTCATTCTGGGCCGGCGCAGTGACGTTCTCGCCTGGAATTCCTTGGGCCACGCGCTGCTTGCACCACATCTAGATATAGCGGCGCCACTATCGCCTGCAGCGCGACCGAACATGGCATCCATGGTCTTCCTGGACACTGAAACTCGTGCCCTGTATCTGGACTGGCCATCCAAAAGCCGTGCTGTGGTGGGCAATTTGCGGCTCATCGCCGGCAAGTACCCCGAGGATCCGCTACTGGCTCAACTGGTGGGTTCCTTGGCCGTAGCCAGCCCAGAGTTCGCTTCTCTTTGGGCCGACCACAGGGTTCAACCGTGCGCGACTGCTGTGTACGAACTGGCGCACCCGCTCATCGGAAAACTTGCGCTGACCCAACAGACCCTCAGATCGGTGGAGCACCCCGATCAAACCTTCGTAACGCACACGGCTGCGACGCACACGGCTGTCCCTGGATCGTCGGCGCGAGAAGCGCGAGAAGGGCGAGAGGCGCTGGTGCTGCTGGCGCAACTGGTGGGAACCGCGCAGGCCGAGGCAGACAATGCTGCCCGGCTGCACACGCAGCCGCACACCCAGCGGCGCGATAGTGAACGGCGCTAGAAAGCGGAGAGCCGGAACCCCACGTTGCGGCCGGCCCGCACACCGCTCTGCGCCACCGTGACGACCAAGGTGCCCAGCTCTGGAATCCAGCGGGCCGGGCGAACCGCCTGGGTCAGGGCTGTGGCAAGCTGTTGCGGCTCCTGCGTCTGATAGTCGTGGAAGCCGTTGGGGGTTTGAAAGGAAACGGCGCCGCGGTTCACATCTACCGAAGGCAGCACCGGAATTCCGGTGGATTTTGCGGGGGCGGACTGCCCAACATTTTGGCGCTGACGGGGCGTGACAGGGGTGCTCGAAGACATGGCGATGACCTTTGCTTGCTCTTGCCCAACGGAGGTTTCCGCGGGCCGCTTCCTCATCCGAACCACCCGTGAAGCATGGGGTTGGCGTGCGGCCAGTCGGAGCTTGGCGCCGCATCTCTTGAAGCTGTCCTCTACACTACTGTTTTAACGGCCGACGGCGGATGGTGACGTAATAAATTACGTCACCATCCGCCGTCGTACTTCTGAGAAGGTTACTTCACGAGTTACTTCACCAAGGTGGCAGCGTCCTCATCCGGGTTGGAGTCCGTGGCCGCCGCGGCGAGGCGGTCGTCCCAGCCCTTGCGGATGTGCGCGGGGGTCGCCGGGGTCAACAGGGAGATGACAACGTAGACCAGCAGCGAGGCGATGAGGCCGAAGTAGATGGGCTCGTTGGCGTAGATGCCGTCGGCGCTGGGGATGATTGAGGTGGCGTACAGAACCAACATGACCAGGGTCAGTGCGCAACCTACGGCCATGGACCAGGCGGCGCCGAGGCCCGTGCCGCGCTTCCAGACCAGACCGCCGATGATGGCCACGAGCAGGCCGCCAACCAGGATGTCGTAAGCGATGGTGAGGGCGAAGACCACATCGTTGACCACGATGGAGATGACGATCACCATGACACCCAGGATCAGTACGTACCAGCGGTTGGCGCGGACGTCGTGCTCGGGGTTGGCGGTGTCGGAGGCATCGATGGTCTTGCCGAACCAGCTTGCAACGAAGGGGACAACGTCTTTGCGGGCCACCGTGGCGGCGGCAATCAGGGCGCCGGACGCGGTGGACATCATGGCGGCCACGGCGGCGGCCATGACAATGCCGCCGATGCCCATGGGCAGCAGGTAGGTGGCTACTTCGGCGTAGACAACGTCCTTGCCTAGGCCTGCAACATCGATGTCTGGCAGTGCCACAAAGGCGGCCATGCCGATCATGGCACCGGCAACGCCGTACAGGATGCAGTAGATGCCGGCCGTGGCGCCGCCCCACCGGGCCACCTGCGGATCGCGGGCGGTGAAGACGCGCTGCCAAATGTCCTGACCGATGAGCAAGCCCAAGGTGTAGACCACAAAGTAGGTGATGATGGTCTGTACGCCGATGCCATCCCACTGGAAGAAGCTGGCGTCAACGCGTTCCTTGATGCCGGCCAGGCCACCGGCTGCGTTCCAGGTGAAGGGCAGCATGAGCAAGAAGATGCCCACGGTCTTGATGACGAACTGCACCTGATCGGCGAGCGTGATGGACCACATGCCGCCAATGGTCGAGTAAATCAGCACAATGACACCACCGATGGCTATGGCCAACCAACGGTCCAGGCCAAACAGCACCATGAAGATGGTGGCGTAGGCGCCGGTGGAGGTTGCCGAGATCATGATGGTGTAAGCCAGCATGACAATGCCGGACATCTTGGTTGCCTCGGCGCCGTAGCGCAGGCTCAACATTTGCGAGACCGTGTAGATCTTTAGCTTCTGCAACGTCGGAGCGAACAACAGGCTCAGTAGCAGCACGCCGACGCCGATCGCGACCACCAGCCACATGCCGGAAATTCCGAACTTATACCCCAGCCCAACGCCACCAACGGTGGAGGCGCCGCCGAGGACCACCGCAGCCATGGTCCCCGTGTAGAGGAAGGGGCCTAGACGGCGTCCGGCGACGAGGTAGTCGCTATTGTCCTTGGTCCGCGATTTTCCCCACCAGCCAAAGGCCAGCATGGCCACCAAATATAAGACGACTATGGCAATGTTTAAGTCCATGGTGTGCTCCAGTGTGCGAAAGTTATGGGATCTAGCCGCGCTAGCTGAACTAGCGGAGCAGGCCGAGAAATAGAGTAGCCAGGGTCTTGCCTAGCCAATATTGCCTATTGAGCAACAATTGTTGTCTATTAGGATAAACTGTGATCGTGGTTACAGTCAATGTGCCGCTAGAAGTCATTGGATCGCACTAGCAACGCGCAATAGAGGAGCCGTCATGAAAGCCTTAGCCCTAGAGCCCAGTTTTGGGCCGGTTGCCATTGGCTCGCGCATCCGTGCTGCCCGTCAGGATCAGCGCCTGACCATTGAGCAAGTGGCTGAGGCTACGGGCCTAACTAAGGGCTTCTTGAGCCGAGTTGAACGCGACCTCACCTCACCCAGTGTTGCCTCCCTCGTCACTATGTGTCAGGTGCTTTCGATCTCCATTGGGGATTTGTTTGCCGCTCCGGAGACGCACTTGACCCGTAGGGGCGAAGGCCCGCGAATCTCTTTGGGCGGCGAAGGGATCGTGGAGCGGCTCTTGACATCGCGTTCAGAACGGCGGTTGCAGGTCCTCGGTGCCACCATTGAACCCTTTGGCCGTGGGGAATCCGAACTGTACGCCGTGGACTGTGACGTGGATGTCCTGCACATCATCAGCGGGGAACTGACGCTCATTATGACGCAGGAATCGTATGACCTGAAAGCTGGGGATACGCTCTCCTTCCCTGGCCGTGAGCCGCACAGTTGGGAAAACCGCACACCGTATCCGGTGGAAGCGCTGTGGATTCTGGTGCCAGCGGCCTCGGGGTCCGGGGCCAGCTAAGGGGGTCACTGATCTGGGCAATAACACCCTCCAGTGCTTTGGCCCTTACGACGGCGAGATCGCCGACAGCGACGGGAACCGCATCTCGGTGGCCGCTCACCCTGGGATGGGCGGAGGATGTGCACAACCGCTGGTGACGTATTTCCCGCGTTGGCGTCGCTGCGCTCGTGGGGCTTCGTGGGGTGCAGCGTCGCGTGCCTGCGTGTTTAGCCGACGTTGGTGCGCAGACCAGCGAGACTAGCCGACGTGGACCCAGGGGCGCTGCATGAGATCCGGCTCCGCCTCACGGAGCACTTCACGTGTGACGGGGGCAATTTCGCCTTCTCCAATGAACAGGAACTTGAGCAGATTGGAGATGGGATTGCCCTCGTTCCAGCGGAAGTAAATGTGCGGAATGAGTCCTGTGACATCACGAATGTGCAGCAGCACGGCGGCAATAGTGTTGGGCACGTTGGTGGCATGAACCTGCAGGATCTTGAAGCCGTGCCGGGTGATACCTCGGACTTCCAGGTCGGCTTCAAAGTCCGAGGAATCATCCACAATAACTTCCAGGAACAAGACATCCTGCAGATTTCCCATCGCGTTGACATAGGCTGCGTGGGCCAGTTTGCGCCGATAAGCTGCGGCATTCTTGGTCTTTGGGTCGTGGGAAACGATCCGGATGGTGTCCGTCTTTACGGAGGTCACAAAAGCAGTGGCCGCCTCATCCATGTGAATCGATGAGGCACGCAGTTCGAACGCACGGCGCATGCGTGAAAGCAGGCTGACCAACACAATCCCCAAGATAAACAGGGCCGCAATCTTGAGCCCGTCGGGCCGTTCAATGGAGTTCGCCACCGTGGTGTAAATGAAGGCCACCGAGATCACGCCGAAGCCAATCGCCTTCTTTTTCTCACCCTTGCGTTTGGCAGACAGGGTGACCGCAACAGCGGCAGAGGTGATGAGCACCAGCACACCGGTGGCATAGGCACCTCCTTGAGCAACGACGTCGGCCTTGAAAATGATGGTGATCAGAACGGCGACGGCGGTAAACACCAGAACCAGCGGGCGGACGGCTGCCGCCCATTCGGGGGCCATGCCAAAGCGCGGCAGGTAGCGGGGGACCAGGTTGAGGAGTCCGGCCATGGCGCTGGCGCCGGCGAACCAGAGGATGGCGATGGTGCTGATGTCGTAGGCGGTGCCGAAGCCTTCCCCGAGGAGATCGTGGGCCAGGAAGGCTAATGCGCGGCCGTTAGCGGCGCCGCCGGGCTGGAATTCGTGGGCCGGGATCAAGATGGTGGTGGCGAGCGAGGAGGTGATGAGGAAGGAGCTCATGATGAGCGCCGCCGTCGTCAGTAGCTTGTGAGCGCCCTTGATGCGGCCCTCGGGATTCTCTTCGGTATCGGTGGAGCGGCCCTTGATTTGCGGCATGACGGCCACCCCGGTTTCGAAGCCGGAAAGGCCTAGTGCGAGCCGGGGGAAGACGAGCAGTGCCACGGCCACGATCATGAACGGGCTGCCGTGTTGGGTGGTGAGGGCTCCCCACCAGTCGGCGGTGAGGAGGGGGCTTTGCGTCACTTTTGCCAGTGCCACCGAGATCACGATCAAGTTCATGGCGAGGAAAACGGCCACCAGAACCACGGCGATGCTCATGGCTTCCTTGAATCCGCGCAGGAAGATGGCGGCCAGGCCGGCGATCAGGATCAGCGTGATGCCGACGTTGTGGCCCTGCAGGAAGTGGGGTGCAAACGGGTTTTCAATAATGTGAGCGGTGGCGTCGGCGCCGGAAAGCGTAATGGTGATCATGAAGTCCGTGGCGGCAAAGCCCAACAACGCCAGAACGAAGAGTTTGCCCCACCAGCGTGGCAGGAGGCGTTCGAGCATGGCGATGGAACCGGCGCCGTGGGGGCTTTCCCGGGCAACGCGTTTGTAGACGGGGAGTGCTCCGAGCAAGGTGACAAGGACCAGAACGATCGTGGCCAGCGGGGCCAGAACTCCTGCGGCTAGGGCGGCGATGGCCGGCTGGTAACCCAGTGTTGAGAAGTAATCCAGACCCGTGAGGCACATGACCCGCCACCAGGAGGCCGGATGATGATTCTCAGCGGGCCGGCCATGGGGACCTTGACGTTTGCCGGAACTCTCAGGCAAACCCTCCAGTAGCCAGAGGCGCAGGGCAGCCTTTCCCCGCGGCTTTGCATACGTGCCGGGTTCGTCGGGTGCTTTGGCGAGCGATGTCACGAAGGGGCCTTCCGTGTCGTGGCCGTCCATTGGCGGCTTATGGAGACTAGCACCGGGTTGGGCTCGCAGACCCCTGTCTTGACGAAATCTTTACGGCCTGGTTTTTGTGTCACGGGATTCTTCCGGCGGAGTAGTCCGTGCCGCCTTAGTGACCAGCGCCGTAGATAGTGCGGCGGCGAGGGGCATTATCGACGGCTTTCTTGAACGGGAGCGCACGGGAGCGCACGGGAAGCGCACGGCGGGGTGGGCACCTGGGTATCGGGTCCGGCGTCGAGCATAAAAAGTATCCTTTATGAAACTTCTGGTTCCCATTAGTGAACATCGGTTGTACGATGGTGAACAATTGTTTGGGTGTGACGCACGTCTACTGTGCGGGACCCGCCTGAGAAAATGCCACATGAAACGAGGACGTCCATGAAAGAGCTCCGCATCGAGGCCAATGGGAATCTTGGCCCGATCGATTCCGCTCAAATTCCGCGCTATGCCGGTGCTGCAACCTACGCACGCCTGCCACGGTTGGACCAGGTGGCGAAGGCTGATGTCTCCGTTGTGGGCGTCCCCTTCGACAGCGGCGTTTCCTACCGCCCGGGTGCGCGCTTCGGCGCCAATCACGTGCGCGAGGCGTCCCGCCTGCTGCGCCCGTACAACCCGGCCTGGGATGTTTCCCCCTTTGAGAACTGCCAGGTGGCCGACGCCGGTGACATGGCCGTGAACCCCTTCAATATCAACGAAGCCATTGAAACCATCCAGCAAAACGCCCTCGATCTAACGGCTGACGGCGCCAAACTCCTGACCATCGGCGGCGACCACACCATCTCGCTGCCTCTGCTGCGCGCTGCCGCCGAACGTGCCGGCGAGCCCGTGGCCATGTTGCACTTTGACGCGCATCTGGACACCTGGGACACCTATTTCGGTGCCGAATACACACACGGCACCCCTTTCCGCCGAGCTGTCGAAGAAGGCATCCTGGACACCGAGGCCATCTCCCATGTCGGCACCCGCGGTCCGCTCTACGGCAAGAAGGACCTCGACGACGATCACCGCTTCGGATTTGGCATCGTCACAGCGGCAGACGTCTACTACCAGGGGGTGCTGGAAACTGTGGCCAAGATTCGTGACCGCATCGGCAAGCGCCCGCTCTACATCTCGGTCGACATTGACGTCCTGGACCCCGCGCATGCACCTGGCACCGGCACGCCCGAGGCCGGCGGCATCACCAGCCGCGAACTGATCGAGATCATTCGTGGATTCCGCGGCATGAACCTGGTCGGCGCCGACATTGTGGAGGTCGCCCCGGCTTATGATCATGCGGAAATCACCGGCATCGCCGCCAGCCACGTGGGCTTCGAACTCGTCACGTTGATGGCCGACAATCATGTGGAAGGTGACCGCTTTGGCACCCCGAACGGTTACGCCGCGCAGGCCCTTGACGCGGAAGCACGACGCCGGCCCGCCGGTTTCGCGCCCACGGCAGCCACTAAGGGGGAAACCAAGTGACGAACGGATTGAACATGAAAAACCACGCCACGGAGGTTCAGGCCGCAGAGGCCCAGACCATGGAAGCCCAAGCACCGGAAGCCCAGCGCAACGGTGGCGACCTCGTCGTAGAGACCCTGACCGCACTGGGTGCCAAGACCGTTTTTGGTATTCCCGGCCAGCACGCCTTGGGCCTCTTCGATGCGCTCAGCCGATCGTCCCTGCACTTTGTGTCCTCCAGAGTGGAGAACAATTCGGCGTTTGCCGCCGACGGCTACTCCCGTGCCACCGGTGAAGTGGGGGTGCTGTTCTTGTCCACGGGCCCCGGCGCACTTACTGCGTTGGCCGGATTGCAGGAAGCCTACGCCACCGGTGTACCCATGATTGTGGTGGCTAGCCAGATTCCGTTGGAGGGTTTGGGAGCCCGACGCAAGGGCATGTTGCACCAGCTCGATGACCAAAAAGCCTCCGCAGCCAACGTCACCAAGAGCCAGCGACTCATCCAGCATGCCTCCGGAATTCCGTCGGCCATCCAGGATGCGTGGACCGAAGCCGTGTCTTCTCCGCAGGGCCCGGTCTGGATTGAAGTGCCACAAAACGTGCTGCTGGATCCCATCTTCGTGCCCGCAGTCGAGGATGCGCTGGCCGAACCGTTCGACAACCCGCCGCGCGTCGAGCTTGTCAGGGAGGCCGTGAAGTGGTTGACGGCCGCCAAGCGCCCGGCGATTGTGGCCGGTGGTGGCACCCGCCGCGGACACGCTGAAAAGCAGTTGCTCTCCATCGCCGAGAAGCTCAACGCACCCGTGGTCTGCACACCCGGTGGCAACGGGGCGTTCCCTTGGAACCATGAACTTTCCTTGCAGTCGTGGATGGAGGACCGCTACGTCACCGAGGTCCTTGAAGACGCTGATGTGCTGGTGGTCATCGGCTCCTCGCTGGGGGAGGTCTCCAGCAATTACTTCACCATGGAGCCGCGCGGGCGCATCATCCAGATCGACGCAGAACCGCGCGTACTGGAATCCAACCGCCCCGCGCTGGGTATCCGGGCCGACGCCGGACAAGCACTGAGCGCTCTCGATGACGCTCTGGACGCATCGTTGCGGGACGATGCCGATTGGCACGGCGCCACACCGCAGGCCGTGGTGGCGGAAACTCTTGCGAAAGTTCAGGCGCGCTTGGACAGCCAGGATTTGGGCCTGGAACGGAAATTCATGGCCGATATCCGCGACGCCGTCCCTGCCGATATGCAAACCTTTTGGGACATGACCATCTCCGCTTATTGGGGATGGAGTTGCTGGGATTCCAAGGACGGCGAGTTCCATTCGGCCCAGGGTGCTGGCGGGCTGGGCTATGGTTTCCCGGCGGCGCTCGGAGCGGCGCTGGGCCTGCAGAGTCAGGGTAAGTCGCCGCGGGTTTTGGCGGTGGCCGGCGATGGTTCCGCCATGTACTCCATCTCGGAATTGGCCACGGCTCGTCAGCACAACGCGCCTGTCACCTGGCTGATTGTGGACGACGGTGGCTACGGGATCCTGCGCGAATACATGATCGACACCTTCGGCAAGGCTACCCACACCGAGCTGGCCCGGCCGGACTTCGTGAAGCTGGCCGAAGCCTTCGGCGTGCCGGCTCAACGGGTCAAGCCGGAGGATGTGGGGGACGCGCTCAAGGCGGCCTTTGCAGCCGACGGCCCCAACGTAGTGGTGGTCGACGTGCTCCTGAAGATGTTCGGCCCCACCCACCTGGACATCTAGCCTCAGCCCCTCAGCGACGCTATCCCACCTTTGGTGCGTTTTTCCGAAACGCTATCCCACCATTGGTTCCCTTTTCGGGATCGCTATCCCACCCAGTACGACGACGGGAGGTCACCTTCGCGAAGAAGGTGACCTCCCGTCGTCGTACTTCAGACGTTACTGGGCGAGGAGCTCGAGCAGGTTCTGCCGGTACTCCAGAAACGCTGCCCGCCCACGCGCAGTAATGCCGAGGTAGGTGACCGGGGTGCGGCCCTGGATGGTCTTTTCTTGGATGATGTAACCAGCGTCCTGGAGCCTGTGCAGGTGCACCGACAGATTCACCGCCCTCATGTCGCGCAATCGGGCGCCTCACCGCGAGGCCTAGACTGGGGCGCATGGCCATTATTTATGACGCGCAGTTGAGCCCATCCAAGTCCGAACTCCTTGAGAAATGGCTGCCGTCGCAGCCGTGGTTCCGCGGCGAAGCGTCCACATTGGTGCGACTCGGAGCGTTTCGCTTCGACGATCCCGCCGGTGAGGTGGGAATCGAAACTCACGTTCTCGCCGTCGATGGTGCGACGTATCAGGTGCCGTTGACCTATCGTGGCGCCCCGTTGGAGGGTGCTGAGGATTTCCTGGTGACCACCATAGACCACTCGGTTCTTGGCACGCGGTGGGTCTATGATGCCACGGCCGATCCGGTTTATCTCCACGAGCTTGCCGCCGCCATAGTCTTGGGGAAGCCGCAAGCGCCGGAGCAGTTGGTGGTGGGAGATTCGTTCGAGGCCCTTCCTGTCACCGTCTCCGTGAGCAGTGTAGGAACGCACGACGCCGCTCTGCCGGAGTTGCGCTTCGAGGCCCCGCGAACTGCTGCAGGAGTCACCACTATTCCAGCTGGGTCAATCAACTTCGCCGTGCTGCGCGAGCTAGACACCTCGGGTGCTCGCCAGTCCGGACCCGCGCTAACTGCCCGATGGGATGGTCAGGACGAACCCGTAGTGGTTGCTGCGGCGATTATTGTCTGAAGCTGAGCTGTTCAGGCCCTAATTTCCCGAGTTACCGAATTCGAGTCGCCACATATGGCCCGTTCGCGGCCTCGGAACAGGCCATATGTGGCGACTCGAATCAGCTGGACGATGCGAATCGATTTATCTGCGGTTTCGAATTGCCGACGCGAGGTGAGGGCACCATTTCGAGCGGCGCCGAGATCGTGGTGTACCTAGCGTTTTTGGTGCGGTTCTTGTTCTAGCTCGCCCCTTCCCACCTCTACTACTTAGCGCTACTATGTACTTGTAACTAGTAGTGCTAAGTAGCTGAGGGGAGTGTGCCGTGGGGAAGCAAATGACGGAGATGCTCAAGGGCACTCTGGAGGGCATTGTTCTGGCTATTCTGGCCACGCAGCCCGCCTATGGCTACGAAATCACCGCGCAACTGCGGGCTCAAGGCTTTGATGACATTGCTGAAGGCACTGTGTACGCGCTGTTGGTGAGGATCGAGCGCAACGGGACGGTCGACGTCGTCAAGGTCCCCTCCGAAAAGGGCCCGCCGCGGAAGGTGTATTCGCTGAATCCGCAGGGCCGGGAACAACTTGAAGAATTCTGGAGAACGTGGGGCTTCGTGGCCGAGAGGCTGGAGAAACTCCGTCGTGGAGGATGGCAATAATGGCTGCAAAATGGATCGAGACGGTCACTGGATCGCTCGAGCAAAAGAAGCAATACAAGGCCAATAAGGCGCGCATGCAAGCACTGCCGGCGCCGTATCGCACGGCGGTCGACGCGATCGAGCGGTACCTGACGTACTTTGGCGCCATTAATAAGGGCGATGTTTTGGTGACGATGTTCCAGGACCTCGGCGATCTTTTCGAACAGGCGGCGGCGGACGGCACCCCGATTCGCGACCTGGTCGGCGCGGACCCCGTTGAATTCGTGGAGGCGTTTCTGGCGAATTACGCCGAAGGGCAGTGGATCAGCAAGGAACGACAGCGCCTGATCGATACCATTGACGGCATCACGGAAGCCTAGCGGAGCCCGCCATGAGTGCGTTTACGCCCCAATCCCTGGCCATCTCGGTGCAGGGTCTGGAGAAGTCGTTTAAGAATGTGCACGTGCTGCGGGGCGTGGATTTCGAGGTGGCCCGCGGCAGCATCTTCGCCCTCTTGGGGTCCAACGGGGCTGGCAAGACCACTATCGTGAAGATCCTTTCCACCCTCTTGAAGCACGACGCCGGTGCTGCCGCCGTCCACGGATTCGACGTCGCCTCCCAGCCCGGCAAGGTGCGGGAATCGATCAGCCTCACAGGCCAGTTCGCCGCCGTCGATGAAATTCTGACAGGGCGGGAAAACCTTGTGCTGGTAGCCAAGCTGCGGCATGTGGCGGACCCAGGTGTTGTGGCTGATGGCCTCCTGGTGCGGTTCGCGCTGACCGAGGCGGGCTCCCGGAAAGTCGCCACCTACTCCGGAGGCATGCGGCGCCGGCTGGACATTGCGATGAGCCTGATAGGCGACCCGCCGGTCATTTTTCTTGACGAGCCAACCAGCGGGCTCGACCCGCAGGCGCGCCTTGAGGTGTGGGCTGCGGTGAAGGAACTTGCCGGCCACGGCACCACTGTACTGCTCACCACGCAGACCCTTGACGAGGCCGAACATCTTGCCGATCGCATCGCGATCCTGCACGAGGGACGGATCATCGTCAACGGCACACTGACCGAACTGAAGGCGCTGCTGCCTCCGGCCAAGGTCGAATACGTGGAAAAACAACCCACTCTCGAGGACGTCTTTTTTGCCCTTGTTGGCGGGAACGGGCACCAGGGCAGCGCCGGAGTTGCTCGGGAGACCACCACAACGGACTAAGGATCCATCATGAGCAAGCATTTCTTTTCCGACACCGCAGTCCTGCTCGGACGGTCACTGCGGCACATTACACGCAGCATGGACACCATCATCACGACCACCATCATGCCGATCGGGTTTCTGCTGCTCTTCGTTTACGTCTTTGGTGGGGCCATTCACGCGGGCACGGACTCCTATGTGAGCTACCTGCTGCCGGGCATCTTGGTCATCACCATAGCCTCCGGCATCTCCTACACGGCATTCCGGCTGTTCCTGGACATGCAGAGCGGCATCTTTGAGCGGTTCCAGTCCATGCCAATTGCCCGGTCTTCGGTGTTGTGGGCACATGTGGTGACATCGGTGGTAGCAAACTCGGTCTCAGTGATTGTTGTGGTACTAGTGGCCGTCATTATGGGATTCCGCTCGGGTGCTGGGCTCTTGACGTGGCTGGCCGTGGCCGGAATTCTGCTGCTGTTGACGCTGGCATTGACCTGGATCGCCGTTATTCCGGGGCTCACGGCTAAATCGGCGGACGGGGCGAGCGCCTTCGCCTATCCCATCATTTTCCTGCCGTTTATCAGTTCGGCGTTTGTTCCTACGGAGACTATGCCGGGCCCGGTGCGTTGGTTTGCCGAGAACCAGCCGGTGACCTCCATCGTCGACACGATCCGGAACCTGCTGGCGCAACAGCCGGTGGGCGCGGACATTTGGATCGCGCTCATCTGGTGCGTTGGCATCCTCCTTGTCGCGTACGTTTTCGCCATGTTGGCCTACCGGAAGAAGATCGCGTAGGCGCCCGCCGGGCAGAAATGATCCCGGTCCCGCTTTCTGACACCGGGATCCCAGCGTCAGAAAGCGGGACCGGGATCATTTTCCGGGAGTCTGGGTTGGTGGATTGAGGCTCAATGGCCCATCGTGACCGGTGCGGTTAGCAGTCGGGACAGTAGCGGATCCAGCACCTGTTGGGTCGCCCCGTCCTCGGCTCGATAGATGCCGGCAATCTCGAGCATTATGTAACCGTGCAGGGCGCTCCAGCACTGGCCGGCCAAGTGCCGGGAATTCTCTCGCGGGATCACTCCGGCGCCCATCACCCGGTCGAGCGCCTCGGCGAGGACCGCGAACGTGTCCCTGCCGACGTCCATTTCCGTGCGGGTCAGCCGGTAGCCGCCTAGCGAGGCGCCGCCGAACATCACTGCATAGAGGTGCGGGTACTCCAGTGCGTTCTCCCGGTATGCCCGACACAGCCGGACGAGGTCCTCGAGCGCGTCGTCGGTGTGCTCGACGGCAGCCAGACGCTCCCGAAGTCTCGCGAAGCCTTCGGCCACCAGTTCCCGGACCAGGGAGGGCATCCCGCCGAATTGAGTGTAGACCGCCATCGTCGAGGTAGACGCCTCCGTGGCCAGTCGACGGGCCGAGAGGGCAGCGGGTCCTTCCTCGCTGAGCAGCTGGGCTGCCGCTTCCAGCAGGTTCCGGCGGACCCCAGAGGCCAATCCGGGGCGTGGTGTGGAGGGTTCGAATGGAGGGTTCATGGTTGACATTATTACATAACGCCGTTATACCTGAAGTAATAACACTGTTATTGGAGGATGTTGACATGACGAATCGCTATCTTCAAGGAAGCCTTGCCCCCGTACGCGAGGAGCGCACCGCGACGAATCTGCCAGTAACCGGTGAAATACCGGCCAATCTCGACGGTCGTTACCTGCGGATCGGACCAAATCCGGTGGTTGACCCCGGTGACAACTACCATTGGTTCCTCGGCGACGGCATGGTGCACGGCGTCCGTATCGCCGACGGCCAAGCCAAGTGGTATCGCAACCGCTATGTCCGGTCCGCCCATGTCACCGACGCGCTCGGGGAGCCCCGGACGCCCGGCAGCGGTAATCCAGGTGACTTCGCGGCGAATACCAACGTGCTCGAGCATGCAGGACGCACCCTGGCTTTGGTTGAGTCCGGTTCCCCTCCCTACGAACTGACCGCGGAGTTGGACACCGTCGGGCCCTGTGATTTCGGCGGCACCCTAACCGGCCCGATGCAGCGGGGAGGGTACACGGCTCACCCGCACGAAGATCCGTTGACCGGGGAACTGCATGCGGTGACCTACAACTGGCTCCGGGGCAACCGGGTCAACTACTCGGTGCTCGGCACCGACGGCCTGATCCGGCACTCGGTCGACGTCCAGGTCGGTGGCAGTCCGATGATGCACGACTTCGCACTGACTGAGCACTATGTGGTGCTCTACGACCTGCCGGTTGTCTTCGACACCTCGATTGTCACACGCACGATGCCGCGACTGATGCGACTGCCTGCGCGTCTCATGATGAGCCGGCTGATCGGAAAGAACCCGCTGCCGGACAAGGTGATTGACGGGATTGCACGCGGCGCGGCCACCGGCGGCGACCAGGCGCCGAGCGTGCTGCCCTACTCCTGGGACTCGAAATACTCCGCCCGGATCGGGCTGTTGCCGCGTGACGGCGGGAGCGACGACGTTCGCTGGTTCGAGATCGAACCCTGCTTTGTCTTCCACACCCTCAACGCCTACGAGGAGGGGCCGCCCGAAGCTCCGCACAGCGTGACCATTGACGTCATCCGGCACGATCGGATGTTCGCCACCGACCTGCATGGACCGAACGAGGGCCCTTCGACACTGACCCGTTTCACGATCGACCTGCTGGCGGGCAAGGTGCGTGAGGAGCAGTTCGACCAGCAGTCGCAGGAGTTCCCGCGGATCGACCAGCGCCTGACTGGATCCCGGCACCGCTATGGTTACGCGGTCGGCTTCGAGCGCGCACTCGGAGGCGACGGCGTGATCAAGCACGATCTCGTGGCCGGCACCTCTAAAGTCCGCCGACTCGGTACGGGCCAGGAGGCCGGTGAGTTTTGTTTCGTGCCCCTGTCCGACACCTCCGCAGAGGACGGGGGCGTGCTGATGGGCTATGTCCTGGACCGGGCCAGTGACCGGAGTGACCTGGTGCTGCTCGACGCCCAGACCCTCGACGATGTCGCTCGGGTGCACCTTCCGGGCCGAGTTCCCGCCGGGTTCCACGGCAACTGGACGCCTACCGGCGCCGATCGATGACGCAGAACCCTTCCAAAAAAGACGCTCCCTCACCTGGGGGGGGTGTTTGGCCCAACGCTCCTGCAGGTCCGGGTCACGTTCAGCGGACGCCCCGGCAGCGGTTCAAGCGGGCTCTGGACCTTTTTGGCAGTCGTGCGCCGTAGGCGCGGTGTTGTCAGTATTCGCGGGGGAGGGGCTCATGCCCTGCGCGGGGGAGCAGAGCCGGGTACGTGCAAACGGCTGCGGTGAATAACAGCAGGAAACCCAACATGCCCATGGCCACAGAATTGCCGGACACCTCAGTCGGGTCCAAGTCCACGGTGCTGAGTATTGTTCCCAGCGCCACCCCAATCACGCCGTAGCCCAGTGACACGAAGCAGACCACCACGGCTTTCTGGGTGGGAAACCAGTGACCGTCCCGGAAGAACCCGCGGGCCAGGACCCAGCCAATAAGGAACGGGAGAATGGAAGCGGCGAAGATGACAGCCATGATGAGAACCGTCGAGCTGTAGCCAACGCCGTCGGGTCCCACATGCCGGGCAATCTGGCTGGGGATCAGGGGACTGAGAATTAAGTAGAGAACCACGGCCACGATCAGTGCGCAGGCCGGGGCCACGATCAGTAATGGCACGGCTCTGGTGTTCACGCGGGTCATGCCGCTCGTGTTTGAATTCACAGTCAATCTGTCCCCTCGGATTCCAATTCCGAAATGGATTGCAGTAACCAATGTATCGACGCCGGGTCGGGGAGTCGAACCGTTCCGTCCCGGGGATGTTCGTTATGGCTGTAGCGCCAGCGACGACGGTTTGATTACGATTGCGCCATGACACACACCGCACCAGCCCCCGTGATCTATCTCAGTTTTCCCGGCACCGCGCGTGAAGCGCTCACTTTCTATGCCGACATCTTTGGTGGGGAGCTCGTGCTGCACACTTATGAGGAATTCAGCCGCACCGATGGTCCCGGCCATGCGATAGCCCATGGAATGCTCCTGGGTCCGGTCTCCTTGGCGGGGTCGGATGCTGCCACGGGACAACAAACGGTTCGGATGGAAGGGGCCATGCTCTCCCTGCTTGGTACCGCGGACGCAGACGTGCTCGAGGAGTGGTTCGCCGAGCTGGCCGTGGGCGGAACTGTTGTGGATCCTCTGACTGAAAAACCATGGGGAGCCTGCGACGGGCAGGTTATTGACCGTCACGGCCTGCATTGGCTCATTGGGTACGAGCATTGAGAATCCTGAGAAACCCAGCTAGCCCTCCAGCAGTTCCAAAAGTTGAACGTGTTCAAAAATGGTGCTTTACTCAGAACTGAACACGTTCAAAAGATGGGATTCGGTATGGACGCGCAACCGATGGACAGCAAGAGCGAGCAAACCAAGGCGCTGGTACGTGAAACTGCCATGGCCATGTTCCGCACCAAGGGCTACGCGAAAACCACCATGCGGGGGATTGCTGCCGACGCCGGAGTCTCCCTGGGTAGTACCTATTACTACTACGCCTCCAAAGATGAACTGGTCCTGGAGCTCTACCGCGAATCCGTCACCGAGCAGCGGGCCGCCGCCATCTTGGCGCTGGCCGATGCCAGCGGCTTAGCCGAAAGGCTCAAGGCCGCACTGCACGCCGGCATTGACGCACTCACGCCGTATCACTCCTTCGGCAGCGCGTTGATTGGCAGCGCACTTCCGCCGCAATCGCCACTGAATCCGTTTGGTGAGCCGTCGCGGGAAGTCCGGGAGTCCGCCGTCGGAATTTTCAGTGAAGTGGTGGAGGGAGCCAAGGTGCCACAATTCCTCCGCGCCCAACTGCCCGAACTGCTGTGGCTCGGGTACATGGGTGTGGTCCTGTTTTGGGTGTACGACCGCTCCGAAGGCCAGCGCCGCACCCGCACCCTGATCGACGGAGCAGCGCCGCTGATCGCCAAGCTCGTTGCATTCTCGCGCCTGCCGGTGGTCAAACCGTTGGTCGAGGAAGTGCTCGCGCTCAAGGCGAAGGTTCAGTCGTGAAAACCGTTGTCATCGCCGGGGCGTCCGGGTTCATTGGCGCTCATTTTCGCCAACAGTTTGCCGCTGCCGGGTGGCAGGTGCGAACCGTGGGCCGCAACGGCTCAATCGCCGACGCCGCGTGGGGCGACACTGCCGCCATCACCGCACTGCTGGATAACGCTGACTTGCTGCTCAATCTCGCCGGAAAATCGGTCTCCTGCCGCTACACCCCTGCCAACAAGGCCGAGATCGTGCGGTCCCGGGTCGAGACCACAGCCGAGCTGGGCCGGGCCATGGCGGCCTGCGCAAATCCGCCGCGCGATTGGTTCAACGCCAGTACCGGCACCATCTATCGTGATGCGCGGGACAGGCCTCAAGATGAGTACGACGGCGAACGTGGCTCCGGTTTTTCCGTCGAGGTGGCGCGGGGCTGGGAGGAAACGCTCGCTGCCGCGGACACTCCGTCGACGCGGCGGATCCCGCTTCGGATTTCCATCGTCATGGGCCCTGGCGGTGGCGTGATGCGCCCCTTCAACAATCTGGCGCGGCTGGGGCTGGGTGGGCGTATGGGTGATGGTGGGCAAATATTCAGTTGGATTCATGTCCAGGATTTGTTCCGCGCCGTGGTGTTTCTGCACGAGCACAGGGAGATCACGGGACCCGTAAATATCGCGTCTCCAGTGGTGGTGACGAATGCCGAGCTGATGCGGGCTGTGCGCAGCGCAAACCGGGCACCGTTCGGGGTCCCCACCCCGGCATGGCTGCTGAAGATGGGGGCGGTGTTGATTCGGACCGAAACCGAGCTGGTGCTCAAGAGCAGGTGGGTGGCCTCGCGGAAACTCCGGGATGCAGGCTTCATCTGGAAGCATCCGGAACTCAGCGGTGCGCTTGCGAGCATTGCCGGGGATCGGCATGAGTGAGGAAAAGGTGGCCGGATTCAGAATGGAGTATGGGGTCCCGGCGGTATTGATTGGCTGGTTCGTGACGTTCTTCGTTTTCTGCTTGGGATTGACCGTCGCCAACTTTGTGACGGAGGGAGCCAATGGGCTGGGCCTTGGATTCCTAGCCGCGTCTATGATGGTTGGCCTCCCCGTCGCAGTATTGATCGGGTTGCCGCTTGCGCTGCTGATTTCTTGGCCGCTGCGGAGGGTGCGGAACCAGGAACTGCACGTTCTGGTATTCGCACTCGGCGTTGGCGCGGCCATGGTGGGTGGGGTGTATTTCTCCTACGGGGGAGAGGTGAACTGGGGTGCTGCGGCTCTGGTAGCAGGGGCCGCCCTGAGCGCCGCAATTGGGCGGGCTAGCGTCATCACCATGGTGGCGAAACGGAATCAAGTGCAAATCGGGCCGCGAGGTAGGTACTAGCAAGCACGTGGATGGCCAAATCCGCTAGGCTCACAGCAATAGAGATCTCCTGCTTTTTGCGTGCCCCTCGACTGTGATTGGACCTTCCGTATGTCAGCCGTCTCCACCCTGAAAATCACAACCCGGACCCTTGAGCTGGCAGAGTTGGGCGCCGATTCGCCGCTGCCTTCGGTGCAGCCGCTGCTGGAGCCGCCCTATACCGTGGGCGCAGGCATTCCCGAAGAGATCTCAGCGGGGGTGCGCTGGGGCAAGGTCAGCAACATTTACCCCTATCCCATGCAGGAGAGCTATTCGCGAGAGACCCGCGCAACGGAACTGACCGCCGTCGTGCTTGAAAATGAGCATCTGAAGGCCACCTTCCTGCCGCAGCTGGGCGGGCGTCTGTGGGAGCTCACGGACAAGGCCACGGGCAAGGAATTGTTGCACACGCAGGAGAAGATTCAGTTCGCGAATCTGGCCCTGCGCAATGCCTGGTTCGCCGGTGGGATTGAGTACAACATTGGCACGCGCGGGCATTCGCCCACCACGTGCGTGCCGCTGCACACGGCGATTGTGCGCACGCCGGAGGGTCAGGAAATCCTGCGGATGTGGGAGTTCGACAGGCTCCGCGAGGTGGTGTTCCAGATCGACGCATGGCTGCCGGCCGACTCCAACGTGGTCCTGGTGGCCGTGCGCATTCGCAACCCCAACGACAAAACCGTGCCCATGTATTGGTGGAGCAATGCGGCCGTTCCGCAGTCGCCGGACACACGCGTGATTGCCCCGGCGACGCACGCCTACGCGACCGATTATGACGGTTCCATGACCCGCGTGGACACCACCAACTTCCATGGCACGGATGCCACGTGGCCCACTAACAACACTCAGGCGGCGGATTTCTTCTTCGATATTGCCCCTGAGGAGCGGCGCTGGGAAGTTGCCGCCGATGCCGACGGCGACGGGCTGGCGCTGATTTCCTCGGCCCAGCTGCGCGGTCGGAAGCTGTTTGTTTGGGGCGAAGGCGTGGGCGGGCACCGGTGGCAGGAGTGGCTGTCGCCCTCGGATTCTGGCGAGCCGCGGCGCTATGCGGAGATCCAGGCCGGCTTGGCCCAGACCCAGTTTGAGCACGTACCCATGCCCGCCGGGTCCAGTTGGCAGTGGGTTGAGGCGTACGGCAACGCGGGCCTTGATCCGGCCCTCGCCGCGGGGGAGTGGAACGCCGCCGCGGCCCATGGCGCGCAACGCGTGGAGGCGTTGGTCTCTGAGCGCAGTATTGCCAATGCCCTGTCCGACGCCGGACGCTGGGCTGATCTGCCGCCTTCGGAAATGGTGGTGGCTGGCAACGGTTGGGGTGCTTTGGAGCGGGTTCGTCGCCACCATTCCACCACTGACTGGATCGATGAGGCTGGCACACCCTTTGGGGTTGAGACGCTCACCGCAGACCAGGCGCCATGGCTGGAGCTACTCAACGCCAACGAAGGGATTGTGGAGAAGCCCTTTGAAGCGTCTTCGGGAGAGGTGCCGAGTCAGCCATTCGCGGGGGCTGATTCCTTTGTCCGCGGACTGGATTGGGAAGACCTGCTCACGGCTGGCCGGAATGCCAGTGCCGAGGGCGCATTCCACCACGCCGTTATGGTGCATGCCCGGGCGTCCACGTCTGCGGGGGATCAGGGTGTGGTTGCGGCGTTGTACCGAACGGCCCTTGAAGGGAGCTTCGTGGCTGGGGAGCCCTTGAGCGCGCGCAGCCGTTCATTGGCACACCGCGGTTTGGGGTTGGCGCTGATAGCTTCTGGGGATGTGGCCGGTGGTTTGTCCCAGTTGCGGGCAGCTTGCGGCGTAGATCCCAGCTGCCGTGAACTGTTGGTCGAGGCCATGACTCTGGCTCTGGACAACGGTGAGCCCGCTGTGGCGCTGGATGCGCTCAGCCGTGCACCCGAATCTCTGGCATCACTGGGCAGGGCCCGGTTCCTAGAAGCCACGGCACTCGCTGCACTGGGGGAGGACGCTGCCGCCGCCGCGATTCTCACGGCAGGACTGGAAGTGGCCGACCTCCGCGAAGGAGCCAACTCAATCTCGGACCTGTGGACTCAGGTCTGCCCAGGGCAGGATGTTCCGGCCGAGTACCAATTCAGCATGAAGTGACTCCTCTAGTGTCAAAGCGGTCTTCAGCCCTAGTTCTGGGGCACGAGGATCACTCGGTCTGTGCGGCTAGAAATTCGGCGAGGGATTGCGGCTTGTGCCCTGTGAGTTCCTCGACGGAGGTGCTCAGCTGTGCCATCGCGCCCGAGCCAATGGCGGTATACGTGGACACCCAGGCGTCGTATTGCCATTGCGGAGCATCCCAAGCTTTGCGAGATTCATAGGCTTCGGACACTGTTTCGTTGTGGAAGCTGATGTCCCGTTTCAAACCGGCACTGAGAATAGCCGCAACTTCCGCCATGGTGAGGGCCTCTGGGCCGGTGAGTTGGTACGTCCGGCCAGCATGCGCAGCAGGATCTTGGAGGATAGCTGCAGCCGCGGCTGCGACGTCGCGGCGGGAGACCACCGCGGCCTTGCCGGTCCCCGCCGGGCCGCGGATGACGCCGTCGTCCCCTACCATCATGGGCATGAAGTCCAGGTAAAAGTTGTCCCGCAGAAACGTCCACGCCATGCCCGATGCGCGCAGGTGTTCCTCCGTGGCGAAATGATCGCGGGCCAGCGTGAAGAGCGCATCCGGAGCTGCCGCCACAAACGATGTGTAGACAATATGCCGCACCCCGGCAGCCACGGCACCGTCTATGAACGCCTTGTGCTCATCCAAACGGGTGGCGCTTTCCGCGGCTGAGACCATGAGAACCGTGTCGATGCCCTCGAGTGCATGTTCGACGCCGGAGCGGTCACCAAACGCTGCCACCGCTACATCCGCCAGTGGAAGTTTCGGTGCCCGCGCTGGGTCGCGGACAATCAGCCGCTGGGGGAGGCCAGCGGCAGCGAGGGTCCGGGCCGTGTGTCCGCCTATGAATCCGGTGGCGCCGGTGACTGCGATGTATGGAAGTGTCATGGCTCAAGTACAACGTTGGGCGCGGAGATTGTCGAGAGAACCCGGGCGGCTGGCGGCCGCTGCTGCGTCAGCCATTACGTATCTAGCCCCCGAATCAGCGCCCTGCACGCATGCCAGCGCCTAAGCCGCATGCTCGTGGAGGCAGATGCGAGCGTGCACCATCCTGTCCAAACCAATAAGTGGCAGCCGAATCGTGGTTATCGGCAATGCTTGCTTCGTCCACTGGCTCATAAGCGTCGACGAAGCAGTGCGCTAGCGTTCCCGAAAAAGCAGCCATTGCTGCGCTAGCGTCGGGCCGGTTGGCAGGGATGGCTTGACACGCGCTGTGAGCCGTGTCATGGTCTTCACTATGAGCCTGTCAGACAGCTGGACAGCCGGACAGTCGCAAATCGTCCGGGTGAGCGCCGCCGAGGCCGTATTCCAAGCCATCCGCTCCGCCATTGAGGGCGGTCAGCTCACCGTTGGCACCAAGCTCAGCAGCGAAACCGCGCTCGCAGCCCAATATGGTGTCAGCCGCTCAGTGGTCCGTGAAGCCCTCCGGTCCTGCACCGCGCTGGGCCTGACGGAAACGCAGACCGGCAAGGGCACCTTCGTCATAGCCAGCCGAGCATCGAGCGATCTGGTCCTGGGTCAGTTCTCGGCCCGCAGCCTCATGGAGGCCCGCCCTCACATCGAGGTGCCCGCCGCCGAATTCGCAGCAACCCGCCGCAGCACCGAACAACTCGAGGAAATGCGCGGCATCCTGACCCTCATGGCCGAAGAGGACGACCCCGAAATCTGGGTCAACCTGGACGCCGCCTTCCACGGCGCCATCGCCCGCGCCAGCGGCAACGGCGTCTTTGAAAGCGTCGTCAACGACATCCGTGACGCCATGGTGAACCAGTCCGAAACCATCAACCTCATCACCGGCCGGGCACGCCAATCCGACGCCGAACACCTCGTCATCCTCGACGCGATCCAACGCAGCAACACCAAGGACGCGGGCCTCGCCATGGCCACGCACCTCTCCGCCGTCGACACCGCCCTGAGCCAGATCATGGGAGCCACCCAAGCATGAACCGCAGCAATTTTCCGGCCCACGCACCGCTCGCCGTGCAGACGCGCGGCGACCTCATTGAGAGTGTCCATTATGGTTCGCTCGTTGCCCTGACGTCCGACGGCGGGAGCGTCCTCCTGCGTGGAGAGCCCACCGCCCGCATGTACCCCCGCTCCGCCCTAAAACCGCTCATGGCGGTGGCCATGTTGCGCGCCGGTGTGGAACTCTCCGATGAACAATTGGCGCTGGCCTCAGCCAGCCATTCCGGCGCAGCTGAACACCAGAGCACCGCGGCAGCCATTCTGGCAGGAGCCGGCCTCACCCCGGCTGATCTGGGGAACTCCACCGATCTGCCCTACGGTGTGGAGGAACGGGTGCAGTGGCTGGCCGCAGGCAATGGCCCCACCCAGTTGACCCAAAACTGCTCCGGGAAGCATGCCGCGTTGCTGGCCACCTGCGTGCATAACGGCTGGTCGGTGGAGAACTACTTGCACGCAGATCACCCGCTCGCGGCACTCATCCGGGCCACCGTGGAAGATCTCACCGGCGAGGCCATCACCATCGTCAGCACCGACGGCTGCGGCACCGAGGTGTTTGCGCTGTCACTGACGGGCATGGCCCGCGCCTTCGCCCGCATGGTCACGGCAAAACCGGGCACCCCGGAACGCCGCGTTGCAGACGCCATGCGCGCGCACCCCGGGATGGTGGCCGGCCGCGGCCGCGACGTCACCGCGCTGATGCAGACAGTTCCCGGGCTCCTGGCCAAGGACGGTTTTGAAGGCATCCAGGTGATTGCCCTCGCTGATGGCAGCGCCGTGGCACTGAAAATTTCCGACGGCGGCGACCGAGCTCGTATGCCGGCGGCAACTCCGGCACTCATCGCCCTAGGAGTCGACCCTGAGCAAATGACTGCTTTCAATCGCCTCCCCGTCTATGGCGGCGGGCATCACGTGGGCGAACTTCTGGGGCTGCCAGTTCCCCTTTAGTGTCTATCGAGCAGCACCCTAAACAAGCTATTGATCCGAACGTTTATCCGCACCAGAGAGTGCAATTTTGTGGCGCAATGATGCGCCTTTCTTAGGAGAGTCATGACTGAAACCATGTCCACCACGCCCGTATCCGATCCCGTTGAATACCGCAGCGAACATGATCTGATTGGTGACCGCGACATCCCCGCGGACGCCTACTGGGGTGTGCACACGCTGCGTGCCGTGGAGAATTTCCCCATTACCGGTATCCCGCTGAGTAACAACACCCATCTGGTCAACGGCTTGGCCATGGTCAAACAGGCTGCAGCGCAGGCCAACCATGAACTTGGATTGCTCGACGACGTCCGGGCCGCAGCCATCATTCAAGCTTGCCAGGACATCATTGCCGGGAAGCTGCACGACCAGTTCGTGGTGGACGTTATCCAGGGAGGTGCCGGGACGTCCTCGAACATGAACGCCAACGAAGTCATCGCCAACCGGGCACTGGAAATCCTGGGTCACCGCAAGGGCGATTACCAGCACCTGCACCCGAATGACCACGTCAACCTGAGCCAGTCCACCAACGATGTCTACCCGACGGCCGTGAACGTGGCGACCATTTTCGCGGCGAAATCGTTGGTCGGGGCCATGGAATACCTGTGCGATGCCTTCGCTGCCAAGGCTCTGGAATTTAGGACCGTGGTGAAAATGGGCCGCACGCAGTTGCAGGATGCGGTGCCCATGACGCTCGGCCAGGAGTTCAACACCTACGCGGTGACGATGGGCGAGGACCGGGCACGGCTGGCCGAATCCACGCTGCTGGTACATGAGATCAACCTCGGCGCCACGGCAATCGGCACCGGGCTGAACGCTCCGCGGGGCTATTCAGAACTGGCCTGCCGCCACCTTGTGGAGATCTCAGGGCTACCGCTGACCGTTTCAGTTGACCTGATTGAGGCCACGCAGGACGTCGGTGCTTTTGTGCACCTCTCCGGTGTGCTCAAGCGCGTGGCCGTGAAACTATCCAAGATCTGCAACGATCTGCGACTGTTGTCCTCCGGTCCGCGCGCCGGCTTCGGCGAAATCACGCTGCCGGCTGTGCAGGCGGGATCCTCCATCATGCCGGGCAAGGTCAACCCTGTCATCCCGGAAATGGTGAACCAGGTGGCCTATGAGGTGGTGGGTAACGATGTCACCATCACCATGGCGGCCGAGGGCGGGCAGTTGCAGCTCAACGCCTTTGAACCCGTCATTGTGTACAGCTTGACCAAGAGCATGCGCCACCTTGAAGCGGCCTGCATTACCTTGGCCGACAAGTGCATCCGCGGCATCACCGCCCACGAAGACAAGCTACGCGCACAAGTTGAGCACTCCATTGGTCTGGTCACCGCGCTCAACCCGCGCCTTGGCTACGCCACCTCAACAGCCATTGCTCTGGAAGCACTGGCCAGCGGGCGCGGCGTGGCCGAGCTGGTGCTCGAACGCAAACTCCTCACAGAAGAACAGCTCAACGAACTGCTGCGTCCGGAGTACCTCGCCAATCTCAGCGAGCTATCTACCAGCAATTGAGCTCCTCAGTAGCTGACCTCTTCCGTAACTGAGCTCTGCTTCCAGTGATCTCACCAGCAACTTTCCATCCAGTATTTTTCCTTCGAGTGGCCCGAATGCGCGGACGTAGCAGTGCGCTAGCGTTCCAGAAGAAACCGCCATTGCTGCGCTAGTCGCGAAGCTTCGAACCATCGCTGGAGCCGCGGGCTAGGCGCTGTTTCGCTGGCCTCAACCAACGCCGGGAATAACTCCGGAATTCTCTCTGTTGACTCAATTAGATGCAAACGCATGAATTAAGGAGTCATAATGCAGCGTACGGTAGTAGTCATTTCGGCAGGCCTCGGTGTTCCCTCGTCCACCCGTATGCTGGCGGACCAAATTGCCGCTGATGTACAGTCGCGTCTGAGCCAGGCAGGGACCGAACCCATCATTGACGTCATTGATCTGCGCGACTACGCCACCGACATCGCCAACAATATGGTGTCCGGATACGCCGGACCGGCATTGGCCGCGGTCATCAAGCGGGTGGAAGCTGCCGATGCCATGATCGCCGTGACTCCTACCTTCAGCGCTTCCTACAGCGGTTTGTTCAAGTCGTTCTTCGACGTTCTGGATCCGAAGTTCATTGACGGAATGCCCGTGCTGTTCGGTGCTACGGGTGGCTCATCGCGCCACTCCCTGGTGCTGGACATGGCTATCCGACCGCTCTTTAGCTACCTGCGTGCCAATACGATGCCCACCGCCATCTACGCTTCCCCGGAGGATTGGGGCGGCTCCGGCACCAACACCTTGGAACGCCGGATTGGGCAGGCCGCGCAAGAATTGGTGACCGTCCTGACCGGCCAGCAAGGATCTGCCGCCGGAACCTCGGGAGCCGTCCTGATCGATCACAAGGCCAAGCGCGCCGAACGTGAGGCCTCGGATATGACGTCGCTGCCGTTTGAAGAACTGCTCGCCCAGACCCAGCGCCGCTAGCCGGTCACCAAGCCGGAACGTACCGAGCCGGAACGTACCGAGCCGGAACACACCGAGCCGGGGCCGCCTAGAAGATGGGCTGCTCCGGCTTTACTGTGAGCGGCCGCGGATCCAAGGCGTCCAGAACCACCGAGAGCGCAGTGCGGTAGACGTCCGGATGAATTTCCGGGCTTGCATGCCCGGTGTGCGGAACGTCGTAGGCGAACCGTGGATTGCGCGGCAGCAGCGCCTCCCAGCCAAGTTTGGCCATGGCGGCATTGACTATGAAGTCTTCGGGATCGTAAATGAGCCCGAGCCCGGTGCTCGTGGGCACGCCGCCGTCGAACTGCCGGGGGAACGCTTGCAGGAACGTGGCTTGGGTGGTGCTCAGAATCAGCGAATTATTGTTCGAATCCAACGATCGAGCCACACCACTGCGGGCCGCCTCATACATGCCCTGACCGTTCGGGTTGCTCAGCCCACCCCAAAGTCCCGCACCCAGCCGCCCCAGTAGCCCCAGATACGGCACCACTTTTCCGGCGATCGAGATGTATTCCTTGCCGGGGTCCAAGGTGTCAGCCACATTCGACGGGCTTGATCCCATCACGATCAGCCGCACTTTTACGCCAATTTCCGTCAGCAAAGAAGCAAGTACGACGGCGGCCATCCCACCAAAGCTGTCTCCGTAGAAATACACGGTGTCGATGTTGCGAGCGTGGATGTCGCGCTGGATGGCGATGAACAGCTGGGCGATATCGATACCTTCATTGGAGTAGCCAATGTAGGAGGCTGGAGCGCGCTGGTTCATGGCCGGCTGCAGCGCCTCGAGTTTGCGCCCGGCGTCGCGGTAGCTGACCCGGAAACCACCCAACAGGTACCAGGTCCGGCCCGGAAAACGTGCAGCGGCAGTCTGGTTGGCTTCGTTATCTGGAGTGGCGATGCGGTACTGGCTGCGCTCGGTGAGTTGAGCATCCAGGGCAATGTTGGCTTGGAAAGTCGTGGTCAGCGCAGCGGCACCCATGGTGAGGAAGAATTTTCGGCGAGGCATATCGGCGATCTGGTGAGCGGGCTTCGCGGCAGGGGCGGGCTGCTCGGGGGCCTGATCGGGCCGCTGGCTAGTGTCTGATACTGTGCTTGCTGTCATGGTGGATCACCCTTATTCTTCCACGCTTCGTGAGGGATTATTCCAGTACCTACCAGCCGTTCCCAGCCACCCGGAATTTAGCTGCGAACCCGTAGACTGGGGGCGTGAACACCACGCCGCACAACCTGCACCCTGCCGTTCCGGAGCTGCCATCTGCCGGAACAGTATCCGGGCGTCTGTATTCCGGCTTACAACCATCCGAACGTGTTCAGGAACGGTATGAGAAGTTCATTGAGGCCGGCATCGAGGTGTTTGGCACCGTGGGGTATTCCGCTTCCAAGATCAAGACCTTGTGCCAACGTGCGGGCCTGAGTGAACGCTACTTCTACGAGTCTTTCGATTCCCGCGAACACCTGCTCACCTGCGTGTATGAGACGCTTTCGACTAACTTAATGCAGCAAGTGACCGCGGCACTGCAGGATCCTGACGCTGAGGCAAAGGATGCCATCAAGGCCAGTTTGGCAGCGGTGGTCAAATTTATGCTGGGAGATCCCCGCCATGCACAAATTGTGTTGGTGGAAATTGTTGGTATTTCTGAGGAATTGGAAGCCAAACGTCACTTGGCGATGACGAATTTTGCCGGACAGTCCATGGGGGCGTTGCTGGTATTGGGCGGGTTGGAAAGCCCCGTGGTCAAAGAGATGCTCGGTGGTGGACTGGGGGGTCAAGGTGGGGGATCCAAATCCCGTGCAGGTATACGTCCTGTAGACCCGAATCACCCGCTGGCCGAGGTATTTGAATTTGCCAGACTCACGGCCATTTCCATGGTGGGCGGGGTGAACAATATGCTCCTCGACGCAGTCATCGGGGGGACCACCTCCAACGTTGAGAAGATCCTCGAGGTCGCCTACCAGCTGATATGCAACGCCTCCTCCGGGATCAGGGCACTTGCCGGCACTGGCCCAGCACGTCCGGCCCGAAAGTGACCCCCGCGACGTAACTATTGGTTGCTGCACAGCGAAGTGACACGATGGGTTCATGTCATTTCCAGAACTCTTTGCCAGCTATTGGTGGTTGCTCTTCCCACTGGGAGGCATGGCGGCCGGCGGTTTCAAAGCACTGTTCGCATCTCATGAACGTGCGCAGGAGCGAGCCCATCAACGTGAGATTGAGATGTACAAACTCCAACACCCGGAAGTGGCGGCGCTGGATGTCTCAACCCGCCCCCAGCCGTTGACGGAAACCATCAGTCTGGCCAAAGACGGCTATTCCGAAGGCGACGTGGCCAGGGTGAAGGGTGAACACGATTCGGTGAATAAGCGCTGGCTCAGCTACGAGCTTGACGTCGGCAAGCTGATCGACTTCCCTATGATGAGCGATGTGCGTGAACCGCTGACAGTCGCGTTTTTACGAGCCAAGCGCGACGCCGATGCCCTCCGCCCGCTCGAGGGCGATGAGATCTCTGCCAAGAGCCGTTGGGACGACTACCGCAACGCCGTCAATGCCTTCGCGGTGGCCTTTGACGTCGCGGAAAAAGAAGCCCACCGGATCAAGGACTCCGCCTTCAACGATGCGCAACGGGCGCGCCTAGGCACCGCCCGCAAGCTAGTGAACATTGCCGAGGACAACGCCGCCAGCCCTGCCGAGCGCCAGACCGCCTACAAGCGGGCGCGCAAGGAACTCGATGGCCTGATCGTCCTCCCCGACGTCACGATCGCCTCCCTCGAGCAAAAGGTGGCACGCATGATTGACGGCACTGCGGGCTAGATAAGGCCGCGCAAACGCTTTTGGGCTCACCCGCTTCCGGTTGCCATGCCTCCCGCGCGAGACCCTCCCCAAAGCCCCAATCCGCACGACGCCAAGGACCCGATACTGTGAACGCCCCGAGCCCTGCCTCCACGCTTGCTGCCAATCTGGCCGAAAACCCCTACAACGTCGTCATGGATCTAGAAAACCCAGGTCCTGGCACCGGTGGGATTCAACCGCGCGCCCACGTGGACAGCGGTTTGCCCACCCTCTCGCTCAACGGCGATTGGCGTTTCCACTACGCACCAACGCTGGCAGCGGCCCCTCTCGGTATTGAATTTGAGACGTTCGACGACGGAGCCTGGGACACGCTACCGGTCCCCTCCTGCTGGAATTTCCATGGCTATGGCGCTCCGGCCTATACCAACGTCCAGTTCCCCTTCCCCCTGGATCCGCCGTTCATGCCGGATGCAAATCCCGTAGGCGATCATAGGCTGAGGTTCAATGCCACACCTGAGTTCCTGAACGGCGCCATTTTGCGTTTCGATGGGATCGATAACGCGGGAACTATTTGGCTCAATGGTGACTTGTTGGGCACCACTCGTGGCTCAAAGCTGGTGCAGGAGTTTGACGTAACCGGCAAGGTTCGGGCCGGCGAAAACCTGCTGGTGGTGAGGGTTTCGCAATTCAGTGCATCCAGTTACCTAGAGGACCAAGACGCTTGGTGGTTACCGGGCATCTTCCGTGACGTGACCCTGTTGGCCCAGCCCGCCGGAGCCATTCGGGACGTGTTCGTGCATGCAGGCTTCACCCCAGACAATTCAGGCGCCAACGCCCTTTCAGGCACGGGAACCCTGCGCGTGGAGTTGGATCCGCCGGTGCCAGGAACCAAAGCGGAGATTGTCCAGCTCGCCGTCTCTGAAATCCTGGATTTTGGTGCGGTATCTGAGACTGACGCCAGCACCACCAGCACCACCAGCACCACGAGCGCCTCAGGCGCCAGCAGCGCAGCCACCTCGCAAACCCTTCACGTGGGTGCCGTGGAACCATGGAGCGCCGAATCGCCCACCCTGTACCAACTGCGGATCACCACACCAGTGCAAACCCTCCACCTAAACGTAGGTTTCCGGAGCATCACGGTTGAGGACGCGCAGATTAAACTGAATGGCAAACCCCTACTCTTTAGGGGTGTCAACAGGCACGAGCACAACCCGGATTTGGGCCGCACCGTCCCACAGGAACAGGTACTGCGCGAACTGCACCTGATGAAGCAGCACAACATCAACGCCATCCGCACAGCCCACTACGCCCCGCACCCGTTCCTGCTGCACGCTGCCGACCAGCTGGGCTTCTACGTCATCGACGAGTGCGACTACGAAACCCACGGTTTTGAAGACGGCGACTGGGCGGGGAACCCCAGCGCCGAACCGCAGTACCGGGAGGCCCTGCTGGATCGGATGGCGCGCTTGGTGGAGCGGGACAAGAACCACCCTTCAATCATCATGTGGTCGCTGGGCAATGAGGCAGGCACAGGAGCCAACCTTGAGGCCATGGCGCAGTGGACTAAGCAGCGCGATCCCGAACGGTTGCTCCACTACGAGGGCGACTGGGCCAGCCCCTACGTGGATGTCTATTCGCGCATGTACGCTTCACCGGCGGAAGTGGAGTTGATCGGCCGCCAGCAGGAGGAGCCGCCAGCGGACGCCGAACAAGATAGTCACCGACGGAACTTGCCGTTCATCCTGTGCGAATATGTCCACGCCATGGGCAATGGCCCCGGCGGCCTGCAGGAATATCAGGAGCTATTCGATAAATACCCGCGCCTACAAGGCGGCTTCGTGTGGGAATGGATTGAACACGGCATCCGCCAGCACACCATGGACGGGGAAGCGTACTTTGCCTACGGCGGTGACTTTGGCGAAAAGGTCCACGACGGCAACTTTGTCATTGACGGGCTCGTCTCCGCAGATCTGGAACCGCGCCCGGGACTGTTGGACTTCAAAAAAGTGGTGGAACCGCTGAGCCTGGTCATTGATGCGAACTGGCAGAGGCTGAACATCCACAACAAGTACAACTTCCTGGACACCTCGCATCTGGCCTTCACCTGGAGCGTTGCGGGGCCGGAAGGTCGCGTGGCCTGTGGCACCCTGGAGGTGCCGTTGACGGCGGCAGGGGAGGAGTCCGGCGTCGTGCTTCCGGCGGAATTGGCTGTGCACCGAGGTGAGCAGCGGGTGGTTTCGATCAGTGCCGTGCTGGCCGCCGATGAGCCGTGGGCGCAGGCCGGGCATCAGATTGCCTGGGGTCAGCAGGGGCAGGTGGCCGCGCCGCTTCCTGAGGTGCGTGGCGACGGCCAGGCCCAGGTGGAGGGGCGGAGTGTGCGTTTTGGGCCCGCAGTCTTCAGCCTCGATACGGGGGAGCTGAGCGCGTTCAAGGGTGTGCCGGTCAATGGCCCGCGGCTGACCGTGTGGCGTTCGCCGACAGACAATGACCACGGCAAGAATTGGGATCTGCCAGGGCAACCGCGCGATGCAGACACCTGGCGGGCTGCCGGGTTGCCGCTGCTTGAGGGGCGTCTGCAATCGATGAAGCACGACGCCGGGATGCTGGCTGTGCGGGTGCGTTACGGTGTGCCGGTGCTCCGGAGTCACGTAGACGTTGAGTATGTGTGGCGCACCGACGGGGTTTATCTGGAGTTGGCGGCGAGGGTGGAGCCGGGGCCCGGCTGGGATGTGGGTTGGCCGCGCGTAGGCTTTGATTTTGAGTTGCCGGGCGAGTTTTCACAGGCGTCGTGGACCGGATTCGGGCCGGGGCAAAAGTACCCGGACACGGGGCTGGCTGCGCAACTGGGCTGGTTCAATGCTTCCATCGAGGAACTCCAGGTGCCGTATGTGCGGCCGCAGGAGAATGGTGCACGGGCGGGAGTATCCCACTTGGAGATTGCGGCTCCGGAGGCCGGGCAGAGCATCACGTTCCAGAGCGAAACGATGTGGTTCACGCTGCGCCCGTGGTCCCAAGAAGTACTGACGGCGGCCAAACACACCCCGGATCTGGCGGCCGATGGCATCAGCTATCTGACGCTGGATGCTGCGGTGCACGGGATCGGCACGGCGTCATGCGGGCCCGGAGTGCTACCGGCGTACCAGCTGGCACCGGGGCCAGTGAGTTTCAAGGTGGTGCTGTCCTAAAAAGCAGCTGGGCGGTGGTCCCGGGAGTAAGCTGAAAATTGTTCTAAGGATGCACTATGAAACGAACGGTTATCATCACCGGTGCCAGCGACGGCATCGGGGCGGCAGCGGCAAAAATGCTGGCCTATCCGGGCGACACCCTGGTTTTGGTGGGGCGCTCGCCGGAGAAGACGCGGGCTGTCGCACAGGAACTCGACGCCGACTATTTTCTGTGCGACTTCACCGAGCTTGCGCAAGTGCGTGCGCTGGCGGTCACGCTTGCGCAGAAGTATCCCAGAATCTCCGTCCTAGCCAACAATGCAGGCGGCATCATGGCTGCGCGGGAAGAAACCGTGGATGGGCACGAGAAGACTTTTCAGGTGAACCACCTGGCCCCGTTCCTGCTCACCACACTGCTCATTGATAATTTGGTGGCCAGCAGGGCAACCGTCATCAACACCTCCAGTGCTGCGCACCGGCACATGGCCAAGTTCAACATTGACGATCTTGACGTGCGCCAGCACTACAGCCCCAGTACTGCCTACGGGAACGCCAAGCTGGCGAACATCCTGTTCACAACGGAACTTCAGCGCCGCTTCGGGGATCACGGCGTGAACGCTGCTGCGTTTCATCCAGGCGTGGTGGGAACCAACTTTGCTGCCGAATCAACACCCTTGATGAAGCTGGGTTACGGGCCTATTGCCAAGCGGTTGCTGCTCTCGCCGGAGCAAGGAGCAGACACGCTGCTGTGGTTGGCCACCACCGTTCCCGGTGCTGATTGGAAGCCGGGGAAATACTACGCCAAGCGCAAACCGGCCAAGCCGAGCCGGCAGGCGCAGGACTCCGCCTTGGCCGTGCAATTGTGGGAGCACAGCGCTGCCATGGTGGCGGCTGGCTAGCGCGGAAACTAAATCCAACCCCGACAACCTGGATCTGCAACCTGCCTTAGGGCTGCAGGTACCCGCCGGTGTAGACGCCTTCGCTCAGTTGCTGAACAAGCCAGGGGCTGAAGGCGAAGGGTGTGGCAGCAACCGCTTCTTCAACATCCACTACGTCGGCCCAGGCCCAGTCACAGACTTCGGCGGGGTTGGGCGCGATGGCAGCAGCGTCATCGTCATCGGATCCTGCAGCAGCATCGCTGTCGGTGGTTGGCACGCCGTCGGCGGAAACAGCGCCGTCGTACACGGCGGTAAAGACGGGGCAGATTTCGTTTTCCACAATGCCGGAGGCGTCCACTGCCCGGTACCGGAAGTCCGGCAATGCTGGCTCGATGTTGGTCACTGTGATGTTTAGTTCCATGGCGGCACGGCGGATGATGGCTTCTTCGAATGATTCCCCGGGGGCCGGGTGACCGCAGAAGGAATTGGTCCATACGCCCGGCCAGGTCAGCTTGGACAATGCCCGGCGGGTCAGCAGGGTGCGGCCCTGGGCATCGAAAAGGTGGCATGAAAAAGCCAGATGCAAGGGGGTCTCAGTGGTGTGGACCAGAGCCTTGTCGGCGGTTCCGATCTCAGCTCCACTGTCATCTAGCAACCTGACCAGCTCAACATTTTGACCCATGGTGGGTAAAGTTCCTTCCGATGACAGCAATTTCAGCAGGGCCGATATGTCTTTCCCCCGGGCGCATAGCACCGAGGACCAGTGTATCCGTCGTAGCCGCCGCCAGAGTTTTCTACAGGTGGCACATAGGCAGGTGGCACATAGGGTGCTGGCGCCGGCGGCACATAAACCGGCGGTAAGTTCCTGATGCGCTCAGCCTCAGCGGCCGCAGCAGCTTCTGCTTGGGCTTTGGCCACGGCTTCCGCTTCTGCTTGCTTGGCTGCCGCCTCCTTTTGGGCTTTAGCCTCTGCTGCATCTTGTTTGGCTTTAGCTTCTGCCGCAGCCTTCTTGGCGGCCGCCTCAGCTTCTGACTTCTGTTGCGAAGCTTCCGCTTGAGTCAGCGCAGCCAGATTGGACTCCGCCTTCTGGATCTTGGTGGTCAGAAGATTGATGTGGGTTTCTAACTCAAGCCCTTTAAACGCGGTCCATGCGACGATTCCCGCATCAGATGTACCTGCTTTCAGGACGGCCAGAAGCGCTTTTCCTGTTGCAAGGGAAGCTGCGGCGATGGTTATTGCAGCGCCCGTGGCGGCCGCAGTAGAACCAGTTTGGGCAGCGATTACCGTCTCCAAAGCGCTGGTGACCGCAGCCACCTGTCCGGGCAAAGTACATTCGAGATCTGGATCAAAGATGCCCAGAGAGCTGACTTTTGCCTCTGCCTCCGCTTTTTCCACTGGAGGCAAGAATTTTGAATTTTTGCCGAAGACCACGGCCGAGCCCAGACCAGCCTTGGCGATTTCGGCACTGACAAACACGTCAGTGGACGTGAATACGGCAGCAAGAGTGCGGTCGTACTGATCTGTTCGTTCAACGTCGTACATCAGCTTAATCCGCGAGTCGATGGGCAGTAGCTCGCTGAGAAACTCGGTGGCTTCTTCGCCGAGACACTCGGGAGGTGTGTTGGGATTTTTGGTTTCGGGGGTGTCGATGTTCAACAACCTGATGGTCTGGTCTTTACCATTCACGCTCGCAACCAGAGTGTCACCGTCGATGATGGATACGACTTTTCCGGTGTCGGAGTTTTCATCTGTGCAGGCGGTGGCACCGACCACGAGTGTGGCAACGAGCCCCATACTCAGCAAAAGTCTTCTCCCCGGGAAACCATTTTTGAATGCCATCGTGACTTCACGCACCAATATTCTCAGGAGCCGGTTGCGGCTCGACCAACAGCCAGTTTACGGCTTGAGCACGTCATGCGTGACCACGGCATGGAGCTCGATCCCGCCTTCCTTCAGCTTCCAATAGTGCAGCCGCAGCGCCCCCGCGGTTCCTTGCTCAACATAGAGCCGCCAGCACACATCCTCCCCGCGCAAGGTGGGTGGGGCTTGGGCGCCGTCGTTGAGTCGCAGGATGTGCGGTTCCCGCTTGTGCAGGGGCCCTTTCCAATGGGCCACCAGCTCCACCGCAGCACGCAGCGACTTGGCGCGTTGTTGCGTTGTGAGGTCCGCCAGAGAGTCCAAAAATACCGGACCCACGGTGAACTTTCCCAGCGGATGCAGACTCTTCTCCGTCGCCGGAACCACCTGTGCCCAAGCATTCCGCAGCTCGAAGGAGAATTGTTCGGTCGGGTCCAGGAACAGGGTCTCCGGCGCATTCTCGGACCGAGAAGTGGCAGATCTGCGCTGCTGCCGGATCTGCACCAGCGACGCCTTGGTCTTGGCCAGCTCAGCCCGCAGCGCCTCCACCTGATGTTCGGCCGCATGCAATTTTCGGGCAAGCTCGGCAGAGCTGCGGCGTTCGTCCACCAGCTGATCTTGCAGCGCCCGCGCCACCTTATCCGTGGCCCCTTGCCGCTTCGCCGCCGCCATCAACTCATCGATGGTGCGCCGGGCCGTCACCAGCTGCATTTGCGTGCTTTGGAGTGCCGTGCGCCGTTGAGCCGGGCTGAGCAGGGCTTCCTGCTGTGAAAGTTCGGCCCCGGATAGTCCGGGTTCGCCGTCGTCGTCCGCGGTCTCCGGGGGAGGGGAGGTAACGGCGGGGCAGGTGGTGAAGATCGAGGCATAAGGCCGGTCCAGGTCAAGCCAGGGTGGACCGCCTCGAAGGAGAGCCGGCGGCGGGACGGCTGATTCGTCGTCGTCCACGTCCAGCATGGACAACACCACGGCACCGTTTTCGTACAGGACTCGCACCCGGACCACTTCACCCTCGGTCAGCAGGTCTTGGGCGGAATCGAGATCGTTGGAGGAGATTCGTTCCACGCCGATGCGGAAGTCACTGCCGGGCCAGAGCTCCACCGTGGCGTAGCTGGGGTAGACGTTTTTGACCCGGGCCAGTGCCACGTCGCCGTTTTGGTAGACGGTGACCGGGGATGGGCGGGGGAGTAGAAGGGTCTTGATGTCCAGGGCATGGGTGGCGGGATCGAGTAGCCCAGAGAGCTGCTGGCCCTTGGCGATCAGCCAATTGAGCGGGATGCCCGGCAGCAGATCCTCGCTGCGAATGAGTGCCTGTTCGCCGCTGGATACCAGTTCCACCATGGCCCGGTCATCGGCGAGAAAGCCCTTGACTATGGCTTCGGAAAGTACCGGGACGGGTGCGGTGACGGGCGGGGCCGGCTCGGGATGTTGGGCGGCCAAGACCTCGTGCTCAAGAGTGTCATACAGTGCCGGCAACTGGCCCGCGTGGTGTGGCACATGAGGCCGAGGGACCCGCGCTTGCCACAGCTTGCCAGAGGGATAGACCCGTGCGCCCGTGCCGAATATGTGCAGCTGAGGAGGCAAGCCCTTTTCCAGCTGGTGAGTGTCGGGGCCATTGGTCACCTCGATGACAGCGGCCTCGGCACCCAGCCGCGAAGCGAGCACCTGGGCATCGATCCGAAAAACTTGCTCCGGAATGTGGGAGAGCACCACCACCGTGACATCACGGGCCGGATCCATAAGATGCCTGGCCAGTGCCGCCCCACCCATCCGGTGCACGGCCGGCTGGGTGGGTTGTTCGGGGGTGGACGCTGGAAGGAGCCGCTTCCTGTTCCGCTGTGCAGGCACTGTGGCTCCTCCCGTCGGTATTACCGAATCGTGTTAGTGACCCACCTTACAGTGGCGGTCTGACACTGGCGGTTGCGGGCACAAAATTACGTGCTGGCCCAGCTGCCAGCCCATAAACCACCCCACCAAGGAGGGCCGACGGCGTGTCATCAGTGCCGTCGTCGTCGGCAAAGCAGTCGTCGGCAATCAAGAGCGCGAAGGGTTGCACCAACGTCACCACCGGCGCCAACGGCACTACCCGCGCCAGCGGAGCGGATGCGGTTTTGGTGGTGGCGGAGACTATGTCCCGAGAGGTGAGTATCTGAATGCCAGCTGCCGGGGCCGTGGAGAAATCCCGCTGCAACGTGGCCAACCACTGCTGCCGGCGATGCTCGTGAGGAACCACAATCAGGACCGCTGCGTCGCGCAGCACCGTGCAAATCGCGGCCGTTACACCAAGGTAGGCCTTTCCGGTGTCGGAGCCTGTGTCAATCACACCACGCCGGGCATTCATGTCCCAGGCAGCCAACGCCTTGTGCTGCCAAGGCTCGGGAAAGCTACTGGTGGACAACGGCCGCGCTGGGCCCTGCTCTGAGCCCTGCGCTGGACCCTGCGCTGGACCCTGCGTGGGGGAATCCTCCTGCTGTTGGACTGTCATGTTGCTCCTTGAGATGAAAGATTTGGGGCGAAACTTAGCGGTGAAACTAGGATGCGAGTGCCATCGCACGGCGGCGCTTGAGCGTCACAGTGCCAGCGATCGCTGCACCAGCGACCACGAGGCCGCCGAGAATCCATGACCACATGCTCGCTGGCGATGCGGGCTCCGAAGTTGCAGCGCTAACGCCGTTGTCGGCAGCCGCCAACGCTTCCGGGGCTACCGGAGCGGCCAGCGGTGCGACCACAAAGTCGGTGGTTGCTGTTGCTTCTTGGGGAGTGGTGGTGGTGACAGTGACGGCCCATTCACCCTCGGTCAAGAAGGCTTCCGGGCTAACCCAGAGGCCGCGGCCTTCGGAGGAAGAGATCAGGGCGATGGGGCCGGCTTCCTTGCCGTCCTTGGATGTTGCAGTGGCCACAGGATTCATGATCGATTGGACCGTGTGGCCGTCCTCCGTGTAGGTGGCCGCCACGGTGATGCCGCCGGCACCATCGGGTGTCACTTGAAGTTCGTAGGGCCCGCCGTGGGCGCTGGCCGTGGAGACACCGATCAGAAGAAGTATGAGGGACAGAGCGGCAACAACGAATGTGCCCATCAGTGTCCGGGAAAGCTGAAGTCCAGTGGTAAGCCAAGCTCTGGAACGCCTCTCGGGGCTCGGCTCTAGAAGATTCACGCACGACGCCGGGCCCACTCACTTAGGCTGGACCACCACGGACGGGGCAGGGCGCAGCGGGGCAGGCGGACCCGGCACAGAGTGGCAAGGCGATAGGACGGATAGTGCGCGGTGGCCGCGGCGTGAGACGGAGCCAGTGCGGGCAGGGCCAAGGGCAGCCAGGCGGACCCGGCGCAGGGCAGCGTCAAGACACCTCTTTCGCGTCAGGACGCAGGTAACCTGACGGGGCCAGGTGTCAGCTGATCAGCGCCTCGGGCTCGGCGATACTGGCCGGGTCTGCCAGCACCGAGGCAAAAGCCAGCTGTGCCGCACCCACCAGCAGTAGATCAAGACCCAGTACGGCACGGACAATGCGGACGTCCGCATCAGGGCCGGTCATGGCCTTGGCCTTGACGATCTCTTCCATGCGTTCGGGCTCGGTGGCGTACAGGGTGCCCAGGAAGCCACCCAAGATGATCAACTCCGGGTTGAAGATATTGACAATGCTGCACAGGGATTCACTCAGGTAGCCGACCTGTTGGTGGACTAGCTCTAGAATCTTCGGCTCGGGCCCGCCGGGACGGGAGAATTGTGCCAGCAGGGTGCTATCGAGTTTTTCAACCTCGTTGCCACTCAAATCCAATGCCGCCAGCAAGGGTGCCTGGCGTACTTCAGTTTCGAGACAGCCTTGCCGTCCACAATGGCAGGTGAGGCCGTTTGAGTTGACCAGCCCGTGGCCAAATTCGCCGGCAAAACCACTGGTTCCCAGTAGTGGATGTCCGTCAATGGCAATGCCGCCACCAATACCGCTGGCGCCGCCGTTGAGGTAAATGTGGTTGCGTCCGCCGCGGCCTGCGCCAAAGGTACTTTCGGCCATGAGCCCGGTGGAGGCATCGTTTGCAGTAGTAACGGGCAGCTTAAGTGCGGCGCTGAGCATGGCCGAGAACGGGACGCCATGCCAGTCAAGATGAGGTGCGGCAACCACTTCACCATCAATTTCACGTACCAGCCCGGGGACCGCCACGCCAACGCCTACGGTACGGAAAGAACTGTCCAGCTCACCACGCATGCCAGCTACAACCGCTGCCACAATGTTGATGACTTCCTCAGGGGTGGGCACCCGGGCAGTGTCATAGCGGATACGTTTGAGGACGCGGCCGGACAGAGAGACCAAACCGATGGTCACGGCGTCGACCTCTGGATTGATGGCGATCGCCACAACGTCCTCGCGAGGCACAATGATGGGGCTTGGGCGGCCGGCATGATGTGTCGTGCCGGGCTCTTGTTCTTCGACAAGCCCCAACTCAACGAGTTCGGCGACAAGACCAGCCACCGTGGACCGGTTCAGGCCTGTGGCTCGGGTGACATCGGCTCGCGACAAGCGTCCACGAACATGGGCCAGGTTCAAGACAACGGCCAGGTTGTTCCTGCGGACGTCATCAAGGTTATTGCCCCTGCGTACAGTCCGAGGAGCTGGAAGATCTGGTACTGCCACTTAAACCACCTCTTTCGGCACACTTGTGAAGGAGAAAACTTGCAAGCGGCCCGCTCCATATTACCCGAACGGCGCAGGAGTTGGAGCGGACCGCTGATCACTGCGGGGCCAGCTACTGGGCTTTGAACGCGGAGTCGAAGGCGGCATCCGGGGCGGCAAAGGCATTGCGTTTGACGAAAGCCAGTGCCTCGGGGGCACCCAACAGCCTGTCCATGCCGGCGTCCTCCCATTCCACGGAGATGGGTCCGTCGTAGCCAATCTGGTTCAAGGCGCGGAAGCTGGCCTCCCAGGGAACATCGCCGCGGCCCGTGGAAACAAAGTCCCAGCCCCGGTTCAGATCTGCCCATGCCAAGTGCGATCCCAGCACACCGTTGCGGCCGTTGCCCAGACGTAGCTTCACATCCTTGCAGTCCACATGGATAATCCGGTCAGCGAATTCCAGAATGAAATCGACAGGATTCAGCTGCTGCCACATGAAGTGGCTCGGGTCCCAGTTCAAGCAGAACGCCTCACGGTGGCCAATAGCTTCCAGGGTGCGCTTGGTGGTCCAGTAGTCGTACGCAATTTCACTGGGGTGAACCTCGTGAGCGTAGCGGACGCCCACCTCGTCAAAGACGTCAAGGATCGGGTTCCAGCGGTCGGCGAAGTCCTGGTATCCGGCGTCGATCAGTTCCTGCGACACCGGCGGGAACATGGCCACATATTTCCAGATGCTGGAACCGGTGAAGCCAATGACTGTCTTCACCCCGAGCTTCGCGGCGAGCCGGGCGGTGTTCTTCATTTCTTCGGCAGCGCGTTGACGCACACCTTCGGGATCGCCGTCGCCCCAGATCGCATCGGGGAGGATGTCACGGTGCCGCTGGTCGATGGGATCATCGCAAACAGCCTGTCCTTTGAGGTGGTTGGAGATGGCGTACACCTTGAGGTTGTACTTGGCCAAGAGCGCCAGTTTTTCGGCGATGTAGGCTTCATCGTCCCACCGCGAAGGGTCAAGATGATCGCCCCAGCAGGCAATTTCCAGCCCGTCGTAGCCCCAGTCTGAGGCCAGTTTTGCCACTTCTTCAAGGGGCAGGTCGGCCCATTGGCCGGTAAACAACGTGATCGGTCGGCTCACTTGTGTCTCCTGTTTCTTGGTGCTCTTGAATGGGGTTAGAAGAATTTGGGTTAGACGGTGGTCCAGATGCTGTTGGCAGCCGCGCTGGCTTCCACGGCCGCAAGGACTTGCTGCACCTGCAGTCCGTCAGCGAACGACGGCGTGGGTGCGGTGGCGCTGGCAACGGCCTGAACGAAATCCCGTACCTGGTGTGAAAAACCGTGTTCGTAGCCGAGCATGTGCCCGGCCGGCCACCACGCGCTGATGTAGGGGTGCTCGGGCTCAGTGACCAAAATAGTGGTGAAGCCCTGCTCGGTGACAGGTGCGCTCGCATCGAAGAAATCTAGCTCATTGAGCCGTTCCAAATCGAAGCTGATGGCGCCTTGGGAACCCGATACTTCGATGCGCAAGGCATTCTTGCGTCCCGTACTGAAACGGGTGGCTTCAAAGGAGCCCAAGAAGCCATCGTCCTTGGATCCAAATCGACCCGTGAAAAGGGCCAAATCATCGACAGTGACGGCGCCACTGCCTTCCGCCGCGGTGCCGGAGAGGCCAGTGGAAGCTGCGGCAAGCGGCCGTTGCGTCACAATGGTTTCCATGGTGCCACTGACAGAGCTCAGCTCCACACCGGTGATGAACTGGGCAAGATCGACGGCGTGCGCCCCGATATCTCCCAAGGCGCCTGATCCTGCGCGATCCTTTTGCAACCGCCAGCTGAGCGGGCTGTTCTCATCCATCAGCCAGTCTTGCAGGTAGGAGGCACGGACCTGGCGGATCTTGCCGATCCGGCCAGCGGCAACCATGTCACGGGCCAGGGTAGCTGCGGGCACCCGACGGTAGGTGAAACCCACCATGGAAAACGCCCCCTTCTTGGCGCCACGTTCGGCAGCCTCAGCCATGGCTTTGGCTTCGGCAACCGTATTCGCGAGGGGCTTTTCGCACAAAACGTGCTTACCGGCGTCGAGCGCTGCAATGGCAATTTCAGCATGAGAATCGCCGGGGGTGACGATATCAATGATGTCAATGTCCTCGCGGGCAATGGCCTCACGCCAGTCAGTAGAGGTCTCTGCCCAGCCCCACTGTTGCGCAGCGGCCGCGGTTTTCTCGGGGTCCCGGGCAACCAGCAGTGTCATCTCGGGTGTGGCGTCCAAGTCAAAGAACCGTGGGGCAACGCGCCAGCCCTGGGAGTGAGCCGCACCCATGAAGCCAGCCCCGATCATGGCGACCCGCAGTGGGCGTGGTGAGTCAGACATGAAAAACCTCTCTGAGTGTTGGAACCAGTGCTACTTTAAACACTTGTCAATGCTGAAGAGCGGGGCGTCCGTGACAGCATTTGAGTGCTGTCACGGATCGTTGGCGAGGCTGAATACCACAGGTGGTCACGTGACGGTGTCTGAGAATGTGGG
>NZ_JBFBLV010000032.1:0-44731 GCF_040686835.1 Specibacter sp. NPDC078692 | reverse complement strand
CATTCTGGGCGGCGCATCCAACTCGCGTGACCTCCAAGACCTCTCCACCCTGATCGGAGAACGGGACGAGTTCACCGACTCGATCACGCTGGGAGCTTCGTAGCTGACGACTTGGCGGTTATCCGATTCTGACGCGGCGCGGCATCACTGCTCGCGGCGTCGTTCGTCCCACTTCTCTTCCAGATTGTTCATAAAACCGCTCTTTTGCTTGGCGGCTGACTGAGCCCCAGGCTTGCCCGGGGATTCGCTGGCAGCACCAAACTTTGATTTGGTCAGGGAGACGTAAACACCTGCTCCCATGAGGAGAAACCCGAGAATACCCACCACGATCAGATGCGTTGCGACGCCGGCCAGCAGCACTAGCAGTCCGGCAATCATCACCAGAACTCCGATGACAATGTTTCGCGTTGACATTGAGCGCGTGGGTGAGCTCGACAAGGCATGTGCAAATTTGGGATCTTCAGCATGCAGCTGCTGCTCTAATTGATCCAGCAGTCTCTGCTCGTGCTCGGAGAGGGGCATGACGACCTCCTTCAGGTCAGGGCCGTGGCGTTTGTCTCGTTAACGTCTTAACAGCGTTATTGGTTCCCGCTGGTTCAGTGTCGCGTCGGTAATCGCTGCGTCCCTGGCACGGCTGGAGTGCCAACAATGTTGAAGTCATCAAAGAGTCAACTCCTACTACTACTAACAATAGGCGTGTTCTTGCCGAACTGAAACCCAGTGTGACGTTGCTGTGACTCAGTAGTTGGCCGGCTCCGCGCAGCCACCGCACACTACGCGGAATCTCTGGGCTTGAGGAGCCTAGCGGGACCAATTTTGGCGTTTCCAAAACGTGCCGCAATGGCATCGCCCACCACTTCGGCGTTGCGCGAATTCCCGTCCCGAGGATCCAGTTCCAATTGCAACGGAACCTCATCGAGCGCTTCTAGCTTTTCCACGCGCACCCCGATCAGCCGCACGGCCTGCCCCCTGGGACCCAGCCCCTGCAACAGTGCCACGGCGGCAGCGTAAATGGCGGCTGAGCTATCAGTGGCCGCCCCCAGAGTCCGGGAGCGGCTGACAGCGGAGAAGTCTGCATATTTTAGTTTCAGCGCCACGGTCCGCCCACTCAGCTCCGATTGCCGCAGCCTTGCAGCTACCCGGTGCGAGAGCCGCAACAACTCACGGGTGAGAATGACGTCGTCGTGCGTGTCATGAGCAAAAGTCTCTTCGGCCCCAATGCTCTTCTCTTGATGCTCGGGGGTGACGGGCCTGGGGTCAATCCCCCAAGCGAGAGCATGCAGATTGGCGCCGCTACTGCCCAACGCCCGTTGCAGCGCGGAGACCGGCGTCGCGGCAAGATCGGCCACGGTGAAGATGCCCAGCCGGGCCAATGTCTCGCGGGTCTTGGCCCCGACACCCCAGAGCGCCTCCACGGGCAGAGTGTGTAAATACTCCACCGTGCGGGACTTTTCGATCAGCAGCATCCCGTTAGGCTTGCACCGAGTAGAGGCCACTTTGGCAACAAATTTGCTGGCCGCGATGCCTACGGAGGCGGTGATGCCCAGTTCGGCGGCAATGCGAGCCCGAATCAGGGCGCCGATCTCCAACGGGGTCCCCAATCGACGTAGCGAACCGCTGATGTCCAGGAACGCCTCATCGACGCTGAGCTGTTCCACCGTGGCCGTAATGGAGTGGAAGATCTCCATGATTTGACCAGAGACTTGCTGGTAGAGCTGATGTTGAGGAGCAATGACGACGGCGTTCGGGCACATCCGTTGGGCCGTCACCATGGGCATGGCCGAGCGGACGCCGCGGGCGCGTGCTTCGTAGGAAGCTGACAACACCACCGATCGCCCCTCAGGGTGGCCCACAATGACCATCTTGCCCTTGAGCTCGGGCCGTGTACGCAGTTCCACTAAAACAAAGAAGGCATCCATGTCTACATGCATGATGGTGCAGCCGTCCTGGACGGGGACGGGCGGATCCGCTGGCTGCTCGGGTTGATTCACCCCTCTAGTCTAGTGATCCGGGTTTACGCTGCGACCATCTGCGAGTGAGCTGCGCAACACGGGCCGGTACGCCTTCGCTCAACATGGGTAAACTGGTCAAGATGTCACCGCACCGGCACCGGCAGCTAAGGAAAACAGTCATGAATCCCACCCCGCTTCGGGCACTGCCCTCCCGCCGCAGGCAGCTTGTTGCAGCCGCAGCAGTCTCTGCCGCCTTGTTCTTGGGTGCGTGCTCAAGCCCGGCTGGCCAGGATGTTCCGCCCACCACAGCCTCCACTTCAGCGCCCGCTCCTTCAGCGACGGACTCATCGGCTTCTGCGGCCGCCTCTGCCTCTGCATCTGGCACGCCCGCCCCTTCGGCGGAAACAGCTGTCAAGGAGTTGGTGGCCAGCTTCCCCACCCAGGTACTTGCTTTGCCCAAGGGGGCTGCCATTCAGGCCTCGAGCCTTGAAAAGGGAGCAACTGTTTCCGTAGCCCAAGTGACAGCAACCACTACGGAAACACCGGCACAGATCCTGGAGTTCTACACCACCTCGTTAACAGCTCAGGGATTCAAGGCCCAGCCTGGCGATGCCGTGGACGGTGTCCCTCTGAAAACCTACGTTCGGGCCGACGGCCAGGAAATCGTCACCGTCTCGGTGGTGGTCACCTCCGGCACATCCACCTTCACCGCTGGGGCCACGCTGCTGCCGGGGTCACTGAAGTAAGCTCTCGGCCCCTCAATCAGGCCCTCCCAGCAACCCATCGCCGCCCATGGCTGGCAACCACCACAGCAAGGAATCTTGAAAGCATGAACCAAAAGCCTGGCCTGCCCCTGATCTCTCCCGCAGGCGAGCATGACGCCTACATTGGGGCGGTGGCAGCGCAGCTCAATAGTTTTCTGGCGGAGAAGCACCAGCTTTTGGCACAAATTTCCCCGGCGACGTTGGTCCTTGTTGACTCCATAAAGACCTTGGTCACCGGTGGCAAGCGCATGCGTGCGCTGCTGTGTTACTGGGGTTGGCGCGGAGCCGGAGGGGCTCCTGATGCCGAGGCCATCGTTCAGGCGGGCGCGGCCCTGGAATTATTCCAGGCCGCTGCCTTGATCCATGACGACATCATTGATCGTTCAGATACTCGCCGCGGCGGTCCCAGCGTGCACAAACAATTCAGCACCTTGCACACCGATAGCGCCTGGTCCTTGGACGAGGAGCGGTTTGGTCATGCCGCTGCCATTCTCACGGGTGATCTGTGCTTGTCGCTCAGTGAAGAAATGTTTTCGCGCATCGGCGCCGGAGCCACCAGCCGGGCGCGTGAGGTTTTCAACCTCATGCGCACCGAGGTGATGGCCGGGCAGTACCTTGACATTCTCGAAGAAGTTGCCGGCCCGTCAGAACCTCATGAAACGGCCGTGGCCAGGGCTTCAGCCATCATTCGCTTTAAGAGCGCCAAGTATTCCTCAGAACACCCCCTGGTGATGGGCGGTGCCCTGGCCGGGGCCGACGAGGCCATGTTGAAGGGTTACAGTGCCTTCGCGTTGCCCTTAGGAGAGGCTTTCCAGCTGCGCGACGACGTCCTGGGCGTGTTTGGGGATCCGGCCAAGACGGGCAAGCCTGCCGGCGACGATTTACGCGAAGGCAAGCGCACAGTTTTGGTTGGCCTAACCATTGACGCTGCCTCAACGCAGGATCGGGACTTTGTCGACCAGAATTTGGGCCGCCAGGATTTGAGCGAAGCAGAGGTGGCCCGGATGTGCGCCATCATGGTTGAATCCGGGGCATTGGAAAACACTGAGGCCATGATTTCCGGACTGAGCCAAAAGGCGTTCACTGCTCTGGCGGAACTTCCCGTCGAAGCCTCGGTACGCGAAGCATTGCTAACCTTGGGCCAGAGCGCCGTTTCCAGAACCTCCTGAGCCGGGCTGATGTTGCCGCTCCAGCGGATGTAATCCAGTGCCAGCTCCCGCGGATGTAATACAGTGCCAACTGCACTCACGCTGCTTCTTGCCGAAGCAAGGCAGCAGCGTGAGTGAGTATTACCAGCCGAGTGCGGCGGCGCGCCGGCGGATTTCTGTTTTCCGGCCTGCGTGCAAGGCGTCAATCGGACGCCCGGGCAGGGATTCGTCTGCCGTGAACAGCCAAGTGATGACTTCCTCATCTTCAAAACCTGCATCTTGAAGCACAGAGATAGTGCCTCGCAAGCTTTCCAAGATGTGATCCTCAACGATGAACGCTGCGGGAACCGCGCGGATATTGCGCTCTCCCACACGTGCGGCCAGCAAGGATCCGTCCTTGACGAGGGCGTGGACTTTGGTTACCGAAACATTTAGTTTTTCGGCAACATCGGGCAGGGGCAGCCATTCACTGACTACAGATTCAAGATTACTCACTCACAAAGGTTCCCACATTTTGGCATCTTGCGTATGAATATTGTGCTTGAATCCACATTCGAGCTCCCTTTGTACCGCCCTTTGGTGTAAATTCTCATTAGTCACACTAGTAACATCAACACCACTAGTACCGTCAGCAACGGAAACCCGAGGTCCGCACCCATGACTCCCCCACGCCCGTCTGCCACTTCCGGCAAACAGCTTGCAGCAGTTGCCACAGCAGCCATCCCCGTTGTAATGCTCTCTTCCTTGGCTATGGCGGTTCCTGCGACCGCTGCGCCCGTCCAAACCGGGGCGCAGCCACACGGGAATCACGGAGCACTAAACTCGGCAGATGTTCTGGCAGCAATTCAGGCTCGCTCTGCCCAAGCTCAGAGCAAGGCTCAGAGCGTCTCTGCCACCGTAGTGGCCAGCTCTGTACCAACGGCGGTGACCGCCAAGTTCCAGAACGCGGGGGCCCACAGCGCACAGGCGCGGGCGACTCAGAACCAGCCAACGGTTCGCTACACCGTACGTTCCGGGGACACCGTTTCTGCGATCGCAGCCAATCACGGCGTCAGCACGGCCTCGGTGCTGACCTTGAACAAGCTTTCGGCGTCCTCCATCATTCACCCCGGACAGGTCTTGGTGGTCTCCGGCGCCAACGACGCTGCGGCGAACGCGAGCACAACCACCAAAACGGCTACGGGTACTAGTTCCAGCAGCTACACCGTCAAGTCCGGTGACACGCTCAGCGCAATTGCGAGCAAGCACAACATCAGCCTCAGCTCGATCTTCTCCCTCAACGGACTCAACGGCAGCTCCGTGATCTACCCCGGCCAGAAAATCAAGGTGGGCGGAACAGCCGCGGCTGCCGCGCCGTCGAGCACGGCTACCACGCCGGCCGCAAGTACACCGGCTAGCTCGACCAGTTCCAGCAGCTACACCGTCAAGTCCGGTGACACGCTCAGCGCAATTGCGAGCAAGCACAACATCAGCCTCAGCTCGATCTTCTCCCTCAACGGACTCAACGGCAGCTCCGTGATCTACCCCGGCCAGAAAATCAAGGTGGGCGGAACAGCCGCGGCTGCCGCGCCGTCGAGCACGGCTACCACGCCGGCCGCACAGGCAGCCACGTCCGGGAAGTACACCATCAAGTCCGGTGACACGCTCAGCGCAATCGCTGCCAAGCACGGGGTCAGCGTCTCTGCTCTGGTTGCTGCCAATGGCATCAGCGCCAGTGCCGTCATCTACCCCGGCAAGGTCCTTTCAATCCCCGGCTTGAAAGCCAGTTCAAGTTCCATCACGCCCATCACCCCGGCCGCCGGCCTGACCCCGGACCAGGAAGTGCCCAGCACCTTCCTGCACTACACCTACCCTGCCGCAGTGGTTGCCGACGCCAACAAGAACAAGGCCGCCCTGCTCGCAGCCCCCTCACCCACTCGGGAACAGATGAAGCAGATCGTCTCCAGCACGGCATCCCAGATGGGTGTTGACCCGGCGTTGGCCTTGGCCTTTGCGCAGCAGGAATCCAGCTTCAACCACCAGTCGGTCTCCCCCGCAAATGCCATCGGCACCATGCAGGTAATTCCCGACGCCGGCGATTGGGCATCCGGGCTGGTAGGACGCAAGTTGAACCTGCTGGATCCCTACGACAATGTGACAGCTGGTGTGGCCATCATTCGGGCCCTGCTGCGCGGCGCCGCCAATGAGGATCTGGCCATTGCCGGCTATTACCAGGGGCAGTACTCGGTCAGCGTGAATGGGATGTTCGCTGACACGGTGAACTATGTTGCCGGTATCAAGGCGAAACGGGCAACATTCCGCTAGCACCAAAGTTCGCTAGCACCAAAGGTACTGTGGCTTAGCCACAGAGTACGCTCTCAACGAAAAGGGGCCCAGCACAGTGTTGCTGGCGGCCCCTTTCGTTTTGTGCTTCTAAACTACAAGTGTGCACGATGGATCTACCGACCCCCGCGTCGGGCAAACGATTGATGGACGCTACCTGGTCTTGTCACAGGTGGCGCACGGCGGCATGTCCACTGTGTACTTGGCCAAGGACTTGCGGCTGCACCGTAATATTGCGCTGAAGATCCTGCACCCGCATCTAGGCGCCGATCAGGCGTTCATTGCTAGGTTGAGCCGGGAAGCCCAAAGTGCCGCCAGCCTCTCGCACCCGCACGTGGTGCAGATTCATGACCACGGCGTGGGCCCCGAACACGCCTACCTGGTATTTGAGTTTATTGACGGCTACACGCTTCGGGATGTCATCAACAAACAAGGTGCGCTGAGTCCCCGGCAAGCACTGGACTTGCTGGATCCGATTGTGGAAGGTCTCGCCGCCGCGCACAGCGCCGGTCTAATCCACCGCGACGTCAAACCCGAGAATGTCCTCATCTCCCATCAAGGCTGGGTCAAGATTGGCGATTTTGGGCTGTCGCGGGCGGTCACCAACTCCACCAACACCGGCACTCTCTTCGGTACGGTGGGCTATATTGCCCCTGAGCTGGCTCGCGGCGAGGGCGGTGACGCCCGCAGCGACATCTACTCCGCCGGCGTGATGCTGTACGAGCTACTGACCGGCCACCAGCCCTTCCGTGCCGACATACCGGTAGCTGTGGTCATGTCGCACCTCCAGGAGCCCATGCCGGCCCCGTCCGCCGAGATTCCCGGGCTGCCCCCCGTCATGGATGAGCTAGTGCGTTACATGACCGAAAAGGACCCGGACCACCGGCCAGCCAATGGCGCTGTGTTGCTGGAGGATCTGCGCCACATTCGCCAAGACCTAACTCCTGCCGAACTCGATTTCGGGGCCGCTGCGACACGGCAAGACTCGACACGGCAAGAGCAGCCCCAGCCTGCCGATGCTCACCTGACCGAAGCCCTGGGGCAGGCCGACACCACCGTGCTGGCCACCCCGCGTTTCCCCACCTCTGTGCTACCCCGCTCTCCCCAGCTCTATACCGAAGACCCGCATCTTGAACAGTATGCTGTGGCTGCCGCTGCCACCACGTACGACGCCGGACAGGCACCCACCGCTGCCCTCGGCGGCTCTGCTCTCACCTCCACGGTTGAGGAAAGCTCCGCAACTACCGAGTCCGGGCAGCCCAACCTTTCCAAACGGCAGGCTGCCGCGGCAGCGAAGACTCAGGCCAAGGCTAAGGCGAAGGCCGCCGCCACCCCCCAGAAGACTCTCGGTTCACGGCATCCCCGCCGCCGGGCCGTGCTTTGGGTACTTCTGGTGCTGCTGCTGGGTGTTATAGCCGCCGGCGCTGGCTGGTTCTTGGCCTTGGGGCCAGGTGCGTTGGCAACTGTTCCTGAAGTGGGCAATAAAAGTGTTGAGCAGGCCTTGAACCTGTTGCACGCAGAAGGCTTTGACTTGACCTCCACCAGTGCCGTCCATGACGAGAAAGTTGCTGCCGGATTTGTTGTGGCTACTGACCCCACAGCTGGCAGCTCACTCCGCAAGTTCAACACTGTCACTGTTCACGTCTCCGCGGGTCCGGTACTCTATCCGGTCCCTAAGATCACCGGAGTGGCACAGGACAGCGCCACGAAGACACTAACGGACGCGCATCTCGCCGTAGGAACAGTCACAGAGGCGTTCGATGAAAAGGTGGCTGCCGGGGTGGTCCTGCAACAGGATCCCGCGGCTGGGAAAGAGTTCCGTGCAAACACCAAAGTGAATCTGGTGGTGTCCAAGGGTCCGAAACCGATCCCCGTCCCGGCCGTGACGGGCAAAACCCAGGCCGACGCCGAGGCAGCACTCACTGCGGTGGGGCTTGTTGCGGTGATCGCCCCGGAACAGGTCAACAGCCGCACCATCCCGGCCGGATCGGTGGTCACGGCCTCGCCGGACTCAGGCACGCTCACCGCTGGCGGCAAGGTCACGCTTACCCTTTCCAAGGGTCCGAAGATGGTCAGTGTGCCAGATTTGGTGGGCAAACAGGTCGGTGTCGCAACCAGTGAGCTCGAGGCGCTCGGTTTCACGGTCAAGGTGGAGAATCTGCTGGGCGGGTTCTTCGGCACCGTACGCTTCCAAGAACCCCAGGGTGGCGAAGCGCCGGAGGGCAGCACTGTGACGCTGCGAGTCATCTAAGCCCACATTTTCGCGCTGCGAGGTGGGGAGATTCGCGGAGGATGGACTCTTAACTTACGACGGCGGCCCGCCCCTTCGTGCTGAAGGGGCGGGCCGCCGTCGTATGTGGCAGCTACTACTTGGACTGGCGCAGTCCCTCGGAGACGAGGAAGGCCATTTCCAGTGACTGCTTGTGATTCAGGCGGGGGTCGCAGACTGACTCGTAGCCGGTCAGGAATGCTTCCTGGTCGATGGGGTCGGCGCCACCGAGGCACTCGGCCACGTCGTCACCTGTCATCTCCACGTGCAGGCCACCGGGGATGGTGCCCTGGGCCTGGTGGACCTCGAAGAAGCCACGAACCTCGTCAATGACGTCGTCGAAGTTGCGAGTCTTGTAGCCGTTGGGTGAGGTGACGGTGTTGCCGTGCATGGGGTCGGTGACCCACAAGACCTGAGCGCCGGACGCGGTGACCTTCTCGACGAGGCTCGGCAGCTTTTCACGGATGTTCTTCGCACCCATTCGGGTGATGAACGTCAGGCGACCGGGCTCGCGGTTGGGGTCGAGCTTCTCAATGAGGCGCAGAGCGTCGTCGCCGGTGGTGGTCGGGCCGAGCTTGACGCCGATCGGGTTGCGGACGCGGGAGAGGAAGTCGACGTGTGCCTGGTCCAGATCGCGTGTGCGCTCACCGATCCACAAGAAGTGGGCGGAGGTGTCGTACGGCAAGCCGGTGCGTGAATCGATGCGGGTCAGTGCGCGCTCGTAATCCAGCAGCAGGGCTTCGTGGCTTGCGAAGAACTCCACGGTCTTCAAAGCCTCGAAGTCGGCACCGCAGGAGGCCATGAACTTGATGGCGCTGTCGATTTCCTTGGCCAGTGCCTCGTAACGGCTGTGCGCCGGGTTGGAGGTGAAGCCGCGGTTCCACTCGTGGACGCTGCGCAGATCAGCAAAGCCGCCCTGCGTGAAGGCGCGAATCAAGTTCAACGTCGATGCTGAGGTGTGGTAAGCCTTGAGCATGCGGGCGGGATCGTGCTGGCGGGACTCCGGAGTGAACTCGAAACCGTTGACGATGTCTCCACGGTATGCCGGGAGGGTCACGCCGTCGCGCGTTTCATCATTGGAGGAGCGTGGCTTGGCGAACTGGCCAGCCATGCGCCCCATCTTGATGACGGGCAACTGAGCGCCATAGGTCAACACCACTGCCATCTGAAGAATGGTCTTGACGCGCGAGCTGATCTTGTCGGCCGTGGCGGCTTCGAAGGTCTCGGCGCAATCTCCGCCCTGCAGCAAGAAGGCCTTGCCCTGCGAAGCCTGAGCCAGGCGTGAGCGCAGCACATCCACTTCACCAGCAAAAACCAGCGGAGGAAGGACTGAAAGTTCCTTGACCGTGGGGGCAAAGGACGGGGACTCGGACCATGTGGGCTGCTGCGCGATCGGCAGGGAGCGCCAGTCATCGAGGCCGGGGTATACGGCGGCACCGGGTACGGGAAGTCCGGCAGCGGGTGCGTTAGATGTGTTCAAAGTTAGATCAGTCACCTCTAAAGCCTAGCCCCCAAAAGCAGCACCTGCTAACCAGTCCGTTCCATGAGATACCGGGGCCGGTTGACGGGTGAACAGAATTAGGGGGTGGAGGTGCCAGCGTCTGGAGTGGCGTCCGTGCCAGCGACCGGAATGGTGCCCTGGCCCGGCTCAACGGTGGCGGTTTCGGCAGGGGTTTCAACAGCAGCTTCGGCAGTAGCTTTTTTTGTCCCGATCACCGTCACAGTGCCCGGAGCAATGGTGTCTTGAGGCTCGATCCTGACAGCAGCGGCCTTGGCGTCCTTAGCAGCGGCCGGCTTGGCAGATTTGTCGGCCGCCAATTTGTCCTTGACGGTTGAAGCATAGGAGTCCACGTATTCCTGACCGGAGAGCCGCATGAGCTCGTACATGATCTCGTCCGTGACGGAGCGTTGCACAAAGCGGTCATCGGCCATGCCCTGGTAGCGACTGAAGTCCATGGGTTCACCGAAGATGACCCCGAGCCGACGGATGCTGGGAATGCGTCGACCAATGGGCTGGACCTTGTCGGTGCCAATCATGGCTACGGGGATCACGGGGACGTTGGCCGTCAACACCAGTTTGGCTACGCCCACCTTGCCGCGGTACAGGCGACCATCGGGGCTGCGGGTACCTTCGGGATAGATCCCCAGCAGCCCACCACCATTGAGTACTTCCACACCGGTTTGCAAGGAGTTGGCCGACGCGGCGCCGCCAGAACGGTCCATGGGCAACTGATTGGTGAGCTTAAAGAAGGCGGCCGTGAGGCGGCCCTTGATGCCACGTCCCGTGAAGTAATCGCTCTTGGCCAAGAACACCACGGGCCGGGGAACCATGAGCGGCATGAAGATTGAATCTGAAAAAGAAAGGTGGTTGCTGGCCAACACGGCCGGACCGTCAAGAGGCAGATTGTCCAAGCCCTTGGTCCAGGGACGGAACAGCACCTTCAATACCGGGCCTAAAAATATCTTCTTCAGTACCCAATAAATCACGGTGGCATTCCTCCTCTTGCGCGCCCGGTCCTCTGGTAACCGAGATCAGCGGTACCCCCGCTGTCGACGTATCAACAGTAGTCTAGTGACAGCATCATCGAAACGCGGCAGAAACTGCGCCGCAGGACAGAAAAGGACCCCTCTCAATGACGCAGCCCCAACCCAATCCCCAAGCACAGTCAATGGCGCTGTCCCAGTCGTTCCGTTCCGAGGGGCACGGGGAACTGGGCCGGGTGGGCGTAGCAGTGTGCCACGGTTTCACTGGATCGCCCGTAAGCATGCGAGGTTGGAGCGAGTACCTCGCAGAAGCCGGATTCGCCGTCAACATGCCACTTCTGGCGGGACATGGGAGCTCATGGCAGCAGCTTTCCAAGACGCCATGGCAGAACTGGTACCGGGATTTTGAGGCCGCTTACTTGGAACTGAGTGCCCGCTGCGACACCGTTTTTGTTGCCGGCATGTCCATGGGTGGCGCACTGGCGTTGCGGGTTGCTGCGCTACACCCCGTGGCAGGGGTGGCCTTGGTCAATCCCGGTTTGACGTTTAGTGACAAACGAGCGAAATATTCGGGACTGTTGAAATATGTGCTCAAGAGCGTCCCTGCGATCGGCGATGACATCAAGGCGCCCGGCATCTCCGAAGGTGCTTACACCCGTACTCCCGTGGCAGCCGTTCACCAGCTCGCCCGGCTCTTTGCCGACACCACCAGCCTGCTCCCCCAAGTCAGCGCCCCCACCCTCATCTTCCGTTCCACCGAGGACCATGTGGTGCCCGAGTCCAGCATTGATGTCATCAAGGCTGGTCTGGGCAGCACGGACGTTCAGGTGGTGCCCTTGGAAAACAGCTACCATGTAGCCACCATGGACAACGACGCACCCACCATTTTTTCCCAGTCTGCAGACTTCTTTCGGAGGCACCACGATGCAATCTGACCCCGGAGCGGGCACGCCGCACACCGGAGATGACGATGATGTCTGGCTGGACTTGGTGGCGCGGCTTGAAGAAGCCGATGACGCTTTTCTAGAGAGCGGCCTCTCAGGCGCGGGCTCTGCCGAGGCTGGCCATGCGGCCACGAAGGGTCCAGATGCGCACGACGGCGGCGACTCCGGTTCCGGCGACTCGGAACTGGGTGCGCCGGTTCCTAACGCTACGAAACCCCATGGTACGGAGCCACAATCAACCGGACCAAACTCCAATGAGCCAAAGACCGTGGTGGACTTTGACCCGCTCGGCGTCTGGCACGCACAAGAATCATCCCCACCCCGGGAGCCTGCTGCCGGGAGCCGATTCACTGCAACCCCGAGCAGCATCGGTGACGGCGGAGCCGACTTTGGACCGCGCGATTATGAGGTCGACGACGATGATGAAGACGGCTTTGTCCCCGAAGAACTACCGAGTCTGCGCAACTCAGATCCGGCCATCTTGATGTCATGGGTGGGCGCAGCGGGCGGTCCCTTGTTCCTCGTCTTTTCAGCCATCTTCTGGCGGCAGGTCCCCACGCTCTTGGTGGTGGCCGTCATCATGGCTTTCATTGCCGGAACCGGATACTTAATTTTCCGCCTGCCCAACCACCGTGACCACGACAGCGGTGACGGCGCAGTCGTCTAGCTGTCCTGCTCCTAGCTCTTTTTCTGGCTCTGTTCTCTGGCCAGATCAGCAGCGCCGATCAATCCTGCCATGGGCCCCAGCTGAGCCTCGGCAATGATCGCTTCCTGACGGTAGCCGCGGCCGGTGAGGTTTCTCAGGTAGGCCCGACGCGCGGGTTCGAGCAAAAGATCGCCAGCGGCACTGAGCCCGCCACCAATGATGAAGAGGGCAGGATCTAGGGCGGCCGCAAGATTGGCTATGCCCAGTCCCAGCCACTCCCCCACTTCGGCCACCAGTTCCTGCGCGGTGTGCTCGCCTTGCAGAGCTAGTGCCGTCACGACCTGCCCGGTGATCCCTTTGGGCCGTCCGCCCGCAGCGGCCAAGAGACCCGCTGCCATAGGCGAATGCTTGCGAGCCAGTTCCCGGCCCTCACGGCCTAGCGCGTTGCCGGAGGCGTACTGTTCCCAGCACCCCCGGTTTCCACATTCACAGCGGTGTCCACCAGGCATGATGATTTGGTGTCCGAATTCTCCGGCCATGCCAAAACTGCCACGTTCTACGCGTCCATCAAGGACCAAGGCGCCACCAATTCCGGTTCCTAGGGTCAGCATTACCATTCTGTCCCGGTCCCGGCCCGCACCAAAGCGCCATTCCGCCCATGCGGCGGCATCGGCGTCGTTCGTTACCAAAACTGGACGACCCAGCAGGCCCTGCAGATTCTCCTGCAACGGTTCGTCGCGCCAGGCCAAATGTGGGCTGAACACCACCCGTGAGCCGGCCAAGTCCATCCAGCCGGCGGCTCCGATGCCCACGGAACCCAGCTGGTGCCGAGTACCCAGCTCCTGTACCAGCTCGGTAATCACAGCCTCCACGGCACGGGGATCACGGCCGGGGGTATCGCGCCGGAGTTCCTCCACAATGGCTCCGTGCTCATCAACCACACCGGCGGCGACCTTAGTCCCACCAATGTCGATGCCAAGGGAGAGCGCAGGTGAGACGGTGGCGGAGGGAGCAGAGATCGGTGGCAGCATGCCCAAATTCTAGCGAGCCTGCCGAGCTAGCCTGAAATTGAAACTGTGAGCTGAACAACATAATGTTACTAACAAGTAACTTAGCCCTTCAGGCAGATCTCCTGGTTGACGGATAGAGTAAAGCAACACGGTCGCAGTCCCACATATCAAAGGAGCTATTGTGCAAGAGATTTCCGTTCCGGCCAAGGTAGTCAGCCCCAGGACCATGAACACCACCGACTTTGTGCTCCGCCAAGCAAAGTTGGCTGCCAACCCGGCACTCTTCTCAAGGCGCAACGAAGACAATGTATGGATCGATGTTTCCGCCAAGGAATTCCTCGCTGACGTCAGCGCTATCGCCAAGGGCCTGATCGCCTCCGGTATCAAGGTGGGCGACCGCGTGGGCATCATGGCCCGCACCCGCTATGAATGGTCGCTGGTCGACTTCGCCATCTGGTTTGCCGGAGCTGTCTCAGTGCCGATCTACGAAACTTCCTCCCCCTCGCAGGTCGCCTGGAACTTGGGCGACTCCGCTGCGGTAGCAATTTTCGCGGAGACCGGATCGCATGAGAACATCATCCGGCAGGCCGCTCACAACGAGAACCTGACCAACTTGGAGCATGTCTGGCAGCTCGAGGGCGACGGCTTGGATGTTTTGCGTGAGGCAGGACGCGAGGTCTCCGATGAAACCCTGGAGGCTGCCCGCACAGCCAATGGTTTGGATGATCTGGCCACCATCATTTACACCTCGGGCACCACCGGCCGACCCAAAGGCTGCATGCTCACCCACCACAACTTCGTGGAACTGAGCGAGAATGCCCGCGCAGTGCTGGGCCAAAGTGTGGTTCCGCCAGGCTCACAGACCATCATGTTCTTGCCCTTGGCCCACGTCTTTGCGCGCTACATTTCCGTACTGGCCGTTGCGGCTGGGGCGAAAGTCGGCCACACCCCGGATATCAAACATCTGCTCGAAGACCTCCAAAGCTTCAAGCCCACGTTCATTTTGGCCGTGCCGCGAGTCTTCGAGAAGGTCTACAACTCCGCCTCGCTGAAAGCAGAAGGCGAAGGTAAGGGTAAGATCTTTGCCGCTGCCACCAAGACCGCCATTGAGTATTCGCGTGCCAAGCAGGATGGAGGCGCTGGTTTTGCTCTCAAGGCCAAGCACTTCGTCTTCGACAAGCTGGTCTACGTCAAGCTCCGTAACGCCATGGGCGGCCAGGTCCGCCATGCAGTCTCGGGCGGTGGCCCCTTGGGCGAACGCCTGGGTCACTTCTTTCAGGGCATTGGCTTGCAGATCCTGGAGGGCTACGGCCTGACCGAGACCACCGCCCCCATTACCGTCAACCGGCCCGAACACATCAAGATCGGCACGGTAGGCGCCCCGCTCCCGGGTAACGCAGTCAAGATTGCGGCCGACGGCGAGATCCTCGCCAAGGGTGTTTGTGTCATGAAGGGTTACTTTGGTCGTGACGATCTGACCGCTGAAACCTTTGTTGATGGCTGGTTCCGCACGGGCGACATTGGTGAGCTGGATGATCAGGGTTTCCTGAAGATCACTGGGCGCAAGAAGGAAATCATTGTCACCTCAGGTGGCAAGAATGTGGTCCCGGCCTTGTTGGAGGATCAGATCCGAGCCGACGCCATTGTTTCGCAGTGCGTGGTCCTTGGCGACCAGCGCCCCTTCATTGCAGCCATCGTCACGATCGACGAAGACGCGCTGCCACAGTGGGGAAAGGCCCATGGCCTGCCCGAGGGGATCTCTGTTGCCGATGCTGCAAAGCATGCCACCGTGATTGCTGCCGTGCAGGCTGCCGTGAACAAGGCAAACTCCACGGTCTCTGCCGCCGAGGCTATCAAGCAGTTCCGGATCGTTGATACGGACTTCACCGAGACCTCCGGGCACCTGACCCCGTCCCTGAAGGTCAAGCGCGCGCAGGTCATGAAGGACTTCGAGTCCGTGGTGGAGGAGATCTACTTGAGCAAGAAGCCGGCCTAAGCTCAGGCAGCTAAACTCAGACCTCTAACAAAATTGAGACTGCAGCTGATGCGATAAATCCTCAAGATTTATCGCATCAGCTGCGTTTTGGTTTTAAAACTAAGCCAAATGGGAACGGCTGCGCCGGCTCCCCGCGAGGGAGCCGGCGCAGCCGCGCAACCGTCTCAGCTAGGAAATAACTACCAGCAGGTCTCCACCCTGGACCTGGGCAACCCCGGAGACAGCTAGGCGGGAGACCGTGCCACCCACCGGCGTCGTGATGGAGGCTTCCATCTTCATGGCCTCGATCGTGGCAACCGTTGCGCCAGCTTCGACCACGTCACCCACGGCAACAGTCACGGAGACTGCACCGGCGAACGGCGCTGCTATCTGACCGGCCACAGCCGCGTCAGCCTTCTCAGCAGCCTTGACGGTGCTTTCGATGCTCCGGTCGCGGACCGTGATCGGGCGGCTCTGACCGTTGAGCTTAGCTACGACGGTGCGCATGCCCTTCTCATCGGCCTCGGAGATGGTCTCAAGCTCGGCGATCAAGCGCACACCCTTGCCCAACGGCATGACGTGTTCCACGCCGCGGCGTAGGCCGTACAGGTAATCACGGGTGTCCAAGACGGAGACGTCGCCGTACGTCTTGCGGACACCTTCAAAGTCCTTCGTGGGACCGGCAAAGAGCAACCGGTTCAGTGCCGCACGGCGGGTTTCACTGTCGCCGGCGAGTTGCGCGCTGTCCTCGTCCGTGAGCGTGCCCATGCGTTCCACCACGGTGCGACCCTGCAGCGCCTTGGTGCGGAAAGGTTCGGGCCAGCCGCCGGGAGGGGTGCCCAGCTCGCCACCGAGGAAGCCCACGACCGAATCGGGGATGTCGTAGTTCTGCGGGTTTTCCTCAAAGTCGGCCGGATCAGCCTTGATGCCCACCAGGTGCAGGGCAAGATCGCCCACAACCTTGGACGACGGCGTGACCTTGACCAGGTGCCCCAAGATCCCGTCTGCGGCGGTGTACATGTCTTCGATTTCCTCAAAGCGCTCCCCCAGACCCAGCGCAATGGCCTGCTGGCGCAGGTTGGAGAGCTGTCCGCCGGGGATCTCGTGCGTGTACACGCGCCCTGTGGGCGCTGCCAGACCGGACTCGAAGGGTGCGTACAGGCGGCGCACGGCCTCCCAGTACGGTTCCAGCGAGCTGATGGCAGCCAGATCAATGCCGGTGTCACGCTCGGTGTGTGCCAACGCAGCCACCAGAGCAGAGGCGCTGGGCTGGCTGGTGGTGCCAGACAGGGCGGCAGAGGCGACGTCAACGGCGTCGACCCCTGCATTAATGGCAGCCATCAAGGTGGCGAGCTGACCACCGGCGGTGTCGTGCGTGTGCAGGTGTACCGGCAAGTCGAAGCGCTCACGCAGCGCGGTGACCAACTTGGCGGCGGCGGCCGGGCGGAGTACGCCAGCCATGTCCTTGATGGCCAGGATGTGTGCGCCGGCATCAACGATGCGCTGGGCCAGTTCCAGGTAGTAATCGAGGGTGTAGATGTCCTCGGCCGGGTCCAGCAGATCGCCGGTGTAGCAGAGGGCAACCTCGGCAACGGCGGTTCCGGTGGCACGCACGGCCTTGATGGCCGGCTCCATCTGGTCCACATCGTTCAGCGCGTCAAAGATACGGAAGATGTCGATACCGCTGGCGGCGGCCTCTTGCACAAACGCGTCGGTGACTGCGGCCGGGTACGGCGTGTAACCCACCGTGTTGCGGCCACGCAGCAGCATCTGCAGGCAGACGTTGGGCAGCGCTTCACGCAGCTGGGCCAGACGCTGCCACGGGTCCTCGCCCAGGAAGCGCAGTGAGACGTCATAGGTAGCCCCGCCCCACGCCTCAACGGAGAGCAGCTGCGGGGTCAGCACGGATACTGCCGGACCGGCTGCGAGCAAATCCCTGGTGCGCACGCGAGTGGCCAGCAGCGACTGGTGCGCGTCTCGGAAGGTGGTGTCAGTGACGGCTACGGCTGTCTGTGCACGCAATGCTGCGGCGAAGCCTTCCGGGCCAAGCTCTGCCAGCTGCTGCCGTGAGCCGGCGGGTGCATCGGCCAGATCGACGGCGGGCAGCTTGCGTGCCGGGTCCTCAACAACGGAGAGTTCGCCATTTGGCTTGTTGACGGTGACATCAGCCAGCCAGGTCAAGAGCTTGGTTCCGCGGTCGCTGGAGACATGAGAGTTCAGCAGTTCGGGGCGCTCGTCAATGAAGGACGTGGCCACATCGCCTGCGTTGAAGGCCGGGTCAGCCAAAACGGCCTGCAGGAAGGAGATGTTGGTAGAGACGCCGCGGATACGGAACTCGGCCAGGGCGCGGCGGGCACGGGAGACCGCCGTCTGGTAATCGCGGCCACGGCAGGTGAGCTTGACCAGCATGGAGTCAAAGTGCGGGCTGATCTCGGCGCCGGCGTAAATGGTGCCGCCGTCGAGTCTGACACCGGCGCCACCTGCGGAACGGTAGGTGGTGATCGTCCCCACGTCAGGGCGAAAACCGTTGGAAGGGTCTTCCGTGGTGATACGGCACTGCAACGCAGCACCCTTGACGTGAACGTTTTCCTGAGTCAGGCCCAAGTCAGCCAGGGTTTCACCTGCCGCAATGCGCATCTGCGCCTGGACCAGATCAACGTCGGTGATTTCTTCGGTCACCGTGTGCTCAACCTGGATGCGCGGGTTCATTTCAATAAACACGTGCTGACCGGCGCGCTCACCAACTGTGTCAACAAGGAACTCCACAGTTCCGGCGTTGACATAGCCCATGGCCTTGGCAAACTTCACAGCATCGGCATGCAGGGCCTTGCGGATGTTCTCGTCCAGGTTGGGGGCCGGAGCAATCTCCACTACCTTCTGGTGGCGGCGCTGCAGCGAGCAGTCGCGCTCGAACAGGTGGATGACATTGCCCTCGTTGTCAGCCAGAATCTGAACCTCGATGTGGCGCGGGCGCAAAACAGCCTGCTCCAGGAACATGGTGGCATCACCGAAGGCGGCGTCCGCCTCACGCATGGCAGCCTTAAGTGCTTCTTCGAGATCTTCAGCTTTTTCAACGCGGCGCATGCCGCGGCCACCGCCGCCGGCCACAGCCTTGGCAAAGATGGGGAAACCGATCTTCGCCGCTGCGCCGAGCAGGTAGTCCAGATCGTCACTGGGTTCGCTGGATTCTAGGACGGGAATGCCGGCCTTTCGGGCCGCGTCAATGGCGTGGACCTTATTTCCGGTCAGTTCCAGAACTTCGGCGGGCGGACCCACGAAGGTGATTCCGGCGTCGCGTGCGGCGCTGGCCAATTCGGGATTTTCTGACAGGAATCCGTAGCCGGGGTAAATGGCATCGGCGCCAGATTCCTTAGCAACACGAATCACTTCGGCCACGTCCAAGTAAGCCCGGACGGGGTGCCCTTCCTCACCAATCAAATACGCTTCGTCGGCCTTTTGGCGGTGGATGGAGGTGCGGTCCTCATGCGGGAACACCGCAACGGTCTTTGCACCGAGCTCGTAGCTGGCACGAAAGGCACGGATCGCGATTTCGCCGCGATTGGCAACCAGAATCTTCGAAAACATCTCACTCCTGTGTGAATGACGGGGTTGGGGCACGCGCTCCAACACTGTTGAGTCCAGCGATGAACAACACTGTTCAACACTGCTGAAGCGATGACGCTGATTCGAGGACATTTATGGCCAGCACCAGCTGGTGGCGCCGCGCCTGCGTCCCGAAATTCTTTTTCAAATCTTGTAAAAGTACTACCGATAAAACTATTGCCCCGCTATCAGCGAAGTTGTGCAAGTTTTACCCCGGAAGCCCATGAGCAGCAAATCCTGTGGCGCAAGTCACGCCACCCCTCGTAACAAAGCCAGCACCTGACTCCGGCGTGACAAGCCCCGAATGGGCCTACGCTTGCCGGCCCGAGAAATCACGTCAGCGATTTCTCGGGGCGGCAAGTGGTGGCTAGAACACCTCTGCCAGTTCCTCAATGCTGGGGCAGGAGCACACCAGGTGGCGGTCGCCATACGCCTGATCCACGCGCCGGACCACGGGCCAGTACTTGGCACGCGGGTCCACCCCGGCCGGGAAGACTGCTTCTTCTCGGCTGTAAGGGTGATCCCAGTCTTGGGCGATGCTCTGCGCCGTGTGCGGGGCGTTAACCAGCGGGTTGTCTTCCGCGGGCCACAGTCCGTCCTGCACCGCAGCGATTTCCTTGCGGATGGAGATCATGGCGTTGATGAAACGGTCAATCTCGCCCAGATCCTCGGATTCGGTGGGCTCCACCATCAGGGTGCCAGGCACAGGGAAGGACATGGTGGGTGCGTGGAAGCCGTAATCGATCAGCCGCTTGGCCACATCGTCAACACTCACGCCGGAGTCCGCCGTGATGCCGCGCAGGTCTAGGATGCATTCGTGCGCCACCAGATCGTGGGCGCCCGTGTACAGCACGGGATAGTGCTCGCTGAGTCGGCGGGCAATATAGTTCGCCGACAAAATGGCCGTCTGCGTGGCCTGCCGGAGCCCTTCCGGACCCATGAGACGAATGTAGGCCCAGGAGATGGGCAGGATCGACGCCGAACCGTACGGTGCGCTGGAGACCAGACCCACCGAGGTGCCCGCCTCGAGCTCGCGAGCCGGCAGGTGCTTGGCCAGGTGCGCGCCAACAGCCACAGGACCCACGCCGGGGCCACCGCCGCCGTGCGGGATGCAGAACGTCTTGTGCAAGTTCAGGTGCGAAACGTCGGCACCAAACTTGCCCGGCTGAGCCAAGCCAACCAGAGCGTTCAAGTTGGCGCCATCGACATAAACCTGCCCACCGGCGTCGTGAATCATGGCGCAAATGTTGGAGATCTCGGTCTCAAACACGCCGTGCGTTGACGGGTAGGTGACCATAATCGCGGCCAGGTTGTTCTCGTGGATGGAGATCTGCCGCTTGAGGTCATCGATGTCGACGTTGCCGAAGCCATCGGTGGCGACGGGGACAACCTTCAGCCCGGCCATGACGGCGGAGGCGGCGTTGGTGCCGTGTGCCGAGGTCGGGATCAAGACGATGTCGCGGTGCGGGTTGCCGTTTTCCACATGGTGCGCGCGGATGGCCATGAGACCGGCGAACTCGCCCTGTGAACCAGCGTTGGGCTGCACGGAGACGGCGTCGTAGCCGGTAATTTCGGCCAGCCAGGCTTCGAGCTGCGTGGCCATTTCCACGATGCCCACGGTGTCGGCGGCCGGTGCGAACGGGTGCAGATTGGCGAACTCGGGCCACGTAATGGCCGCCATCTCGGCCGTGGCGTTCAGCTTCATGGTGCACGAACCCAGCGGGATCATGCCCCGGTCCAGCGCGTAATCGGCGTCGGAAAGCTTGCGCAGGTAGCGCAGCATCTGCGTTTCGGAGTTGTGCGTGTGGAACACGGCGTTGCTCATGAACTCCGTGGCCCGTGCCGGGGTGGGAAGTTCGACGTCGGCCGCGCCCTTGGCCACTTGCGGCGCCTCGGTGCCGAACAGGGTGGCCAACGCCGCGATGTCGGCCTCGGTGGTGGTCTCATCCACGGCGATCTGCAGGTGGTCGTGGTCAATCTGACGCAGCAGGTATCCGGCGCGGTGAGCCGCTGCAACCAGTTCGGCGGCGGCGTGGCCGCTGCCGGCAGACACCTGCACCTTGACCGTGTCAAAGTAGTTTTCGTGGACCACTGTGTGGCCGGCGGCCGTGACGGTCTCGGCTACGGCAAGTGCCATGGCGTGCACACGGGTGGCAATTCGCTTCAGCCCTTCGGGGCCGTGGTAGACGGCGTACATGCCAGCCATGACCGCCAGCAGTACCTGCGCGGTGCAAATGTTGGAGGTGGCCTTCTCGCGGCGGATGTGCTGTTCGCGGGTCTGCAACGCCAAGCGGTAGGCCTGGTTTCCGGCAGCGTCCAAGGACACGCCCACCAGACGCCCTGGCAGTGAACGCTCAAGTCCCTTGCGGACCGCCATGTAACCGGCGTGCGGACCACCGAAGCCCATGGGGACGCCGAAGCGCTGCGAGGTACCCACAGCCAGGTCCGCGCCGAGCTCACCGGGCGATTCCAGCAGGGTCAGAGCCAGGAGGTCGGCGGCCACAGCCACCACGGCCTTCCTCGCATGGGCGGCGGCAATCACGGGGGCAATATCCCGGATCAGCCCGGAATCGCCGGGGTATTGCAGGAGCACGCCAAAGAACTCAACGTCAGGGAGTTCGTCGTCGAAGTTATGGGAAAGCACGGGAATGCCCATGGCCTTGGTCCGGGTCATGATCACGGCGAGGGTCTGCGGGAAGATGTCAGCGTCAACCAGCAGGACGGCGTCGTTACTGGCACTTCTATTGGTACGACGCATCAGCGCGACGGCCTCAGCAGCGGCAGTTCCCTCATCGAGCATCGATGCGTTGGCGGTCTCCATACCTGTGAGGTCTGCCACAACGGTTTGGAAATTCAGCAACGCCTCGAGCCGTCCCTGAGAAATTTCGGGCTGGTACGGGGTGTACGCCGTGTACCAGGCCGGGCTCTCCAAAACGTTGCGCTGAATGACACCGGGGGTGTGCGTGCCGTAATAACCCTGACCAATCAGGGACTTATTGACGGTATTCTTCCCCGCCAAGGCCTTCAGTTCCGCCAGCATGGCCTCTTCAGAGACGGCCGCCTGGAGGTTCAGAGGCTCGGTGCTGTAGATCGATTTTGGCAGCGCGGCTGTCGAAAGCTCCTCCAAAGAAGAAAATCCAAGGGTGCTCAACATATGATGAACGTGGGGCTGCGCTGCAACCCCAATGTGGCGCTCGCTAAAGTCGGCCGACACAAGACTGTTTGTGTTGGGGCGCGCGGGCAAATTTTCTGGGGTGTTTGTCAATGGATTCTCCAAGTCGCGAACGTTCCACAGCTATTGTATGTGTCAACGCCACCAACCGACACAAGATTTAATAAGCAACGCAAAGGGTAATGGTTAATCCGTGCAAGTAGTCAGTATCAGCAGCCTCAAGGGCGGCGTCGGCAAGACCTCAGTCACGCTCGGGCTGGCTTCGGCAGCCTTGGCTGCTGGCATCCCGACCCTCGTTATCGACCTTGATCCACATGCCGACGCCACCACCGGGCTCGGTGTTGCCCCGCGCGGCCAGCTGGATATTGGCCAGCTGATTAAAAATGCCCGCAAAGCAGATCTGGGTGCCAATGTGGTACCCAGCGGGTGGCTTGCCGCTCATAAGAACGACGGCGGGGCCCTCCCCACGCTTGATGTCGCCATGGGCTCTGCCTTCAGTGGTATTTACGACCGTCCCGACTTGGGCAAGCGGGATCTGCGCCGGCTGGCCACGATCTTGGCGAATGCCGACCGTGACGGCAGCGCCCCGTATCAGCTGGTCCTCATTGACTGTCCCCCGTCCTTGAACGGTCTGACGCGCATGGCCTGGACGGCCAGCTCCCGTGTTCTGCTTGTTGCTGAGCCTGGTTTGTTCTCCGTGGCAGGCACCCAGCGCACCGTCCGCGCGATAGAGCTTTTCCGCACCGAATTTGCCCCGGCCCTTGTACCGGCAGGAATTGTGGCTAACCGGGTCCGCTCCGGCTCGAACGAGCATGCGTACCGTTTGGCGGAGATGAAGACCATGTTTGGCGATTTACTGCTCTCCCCCACCATTCCTGAGCAGGCCAACTGGCAGCAGATTCAAGGTGCTGCTCATCCTGTGCACCAGTGGCCTGGAGACTCCGCCAAGAACGCTTCGGCACTCTTTGACCGGCTGCTCGATTCAGTGTTGACCCAGAGCGCTACACGCAGCCGTCTCTACAGGGGCTAACGCGCACCGTCAACGACCCGCAAGGCAGGCACTGGCAGACACTGGCAGGCACTGCACCCGTTGCACCCACCCCAACCCGCTACACCCGCTACAGCCACCCCAACCCGCTACAACAAGAAATGCCATGGTTTGACGTAAATGCCACAGTTCAAACTGTGGCATTTACGTCAAACCACGGCATTTTTCAACAATGGCCCACAAGTTTCAACAAATACGTTTCAACAAGGGGCCATAACGCGCCCTGCAATCGCGGCGCGACGGAGAAAACTAGGAAATTTTGCGCGCTGCCCGGCGCTTGCCGAGTTCGTCGTCAGGGTAGGACTGCACAGCAGCGTGTTCGCTGGGAAGGGCCGCCAAGCTGCCTTCTACTTCGCGCCACACACGGCCTACAGCAATACCGAAGACGCCCTGTCCGCCCTGGACCAGATCAATGACCTCATCCGCGGAGGTGCACTCGTACACAGAGGCACCGTCACTCATCAACGTAATCTGGGCGAGGTCTTCCACACCACGTTCGCGCAGGTGCTCCACGGCCGTGCGGATCTGCTGCAGGGAAACTCCCGTATCCAGGAGACGCTTGACGACTTTCAGGACCAAGATGTCCCGGAATCCGTAGAGACGCTGGGATCCGGAGCCTGCGGCACCGCGAACGGCCGGCTCCACCAAACCCGTGCGAGCCCAGTAGTCCAGTTGACGGTAGGTGATCCCCGCCGCCTTACAGGCAGTAGGTCCACGGTAGCCGGCATCCTGGTCTAGAACGGGCAGATCTTCGGTGAAGAGCAAACCCTGTGACCCTGCACTTAAGGCAGCGCTGGGGGCAGTGGCTGCGGTCAGCCCGCCGGCGTCACTGGTGGCACTCACGTGGATCCTCCTGTTTCACAGTCCCCTGGATGGTTGGCTGCAAGCCCGCGGTCACACAGCACCTAAGGCACGGGCGCTTAGGGCCCTAACCTCAAGTCTGCCCGTACCAGCCACGGCTTGCAATGGGGAACTCATTACCTTGACGTTAGAGCCACCTGAGAGCAAGGTCAAAGATCTCGAGAGAACTATTTCAGCGTGTCGAAAGTTTCGACCTCAACCTGAACCTTAGGGCCCGCAGGAAAAGCCCTGAAACTCGGGGATTACTTCTCAAAATCCTCAGGTTCAACGTCGTTGAGGAATTCTCGGAATTGACGAACCTCACGTTCCTTGGCTTCCTTATAAGCGGCACTGTCTGTCTCTTCGCCGTCGCCGTCGTGATCGGCAATTTCAACACCAGCTTCAGCTATCAGGCTTTCGGCAGCCCAGATGGAGCACTGTGCCCGCTGGGCGATGGCGATGGCATCTGAGGCCCGCGAGCCCACGACAGTGCCATTGTCCAGAACCAATTCACCGTGAAAAACCCCGTCTTCGACCTTGGTCAGGTTCACCCGCACAATGCTGTGCTCCAAGGCCAGCACCACCCCACACAAAAGATCGTGGGTCAGTGGCCGTGGCGGAACCACTCCCTGCTCGGCCAACGCGATGGCGGTTGCTTCTGCAGCTCCAATCCAGATGGGAATGTGCCGCGAGCCAATGCGCTCACGCAGCAACACTAGCGGCTGATTGGAAGGCATCTCGATCCGCACTCCCACAATTTCCACTTCAATCATGGCGTTTCCATCTCAGCAATCCGGGCCTGCACCAAGGAACTGTGCAAGTTCAGACAGAGCTCGGCAACTTCACGGGCAGCCTCGGCTGCACGCACGGCTGAGGTGCTGTCCTTGCGGGAAGACAGCGGAGCCACCACCCGTTCCACAAGCCCGAACTCCCGTTCTGCCGCTGCCTGGAAGGGACGCAGATGCCTGGGCTCAAGCCCGTGCGCGGCTAGGGCTGTGCAGGCTTGGGCGATCCGGACGGCGTGGTCATCAAAGGTGCCGCCGCGTTGTTCCACCAAACCGTAGCTGAGCATGGTCTCGAGAAGTTCAGTACTGGCCCCCGACTCGACGCGCAATTGCTCGGCCGTTAGCCGGCGAGACTTGCTCTTAAGTTCTCGCGCCAACTCATCGGAGACCATGCGCGGAGCCACAGAAACACCGGGTGGCAGGTTCTGCGGTGTCAGTCCCTGGTCAATAGCTTCCAGATACTCGCGAATAACCTTCAGTGGTAGATAATGGTCGCGTTGGAGCCCCAGGACAAACCTGAGACGCTCGACGTCGGACTCCCGGAATTGGCGGTACCCGGCCGGCGTGCGTTGCGGGGTGATGAGGCCTTTTTCTTCATAAAAGCGAATCTTCGATGCTGTCACGGAGGGAAAATCAGTGCACAGCAAAGCCAGCACTTCACCGATGTTCAAGACAGCTGCGGCACCGGTACGCCGGCTGGTGGACGCTACGTCCACCAACCGGCGCCCGGCACCTGAATTCAGGCTTCCCATGGTGCCCTTAGGAATCCGATGCGGTATCGGCGGAACCCGTGTTCGAACTGAGGTAGTACGTCAGCCGGAACTTGCCAATCTGCACCTCGTTGCCGGTGCGCAGACGAACTGCATCTACTCTGTCCCCGTTGACGTAGGTCCCGTTGAGGCTGCCGGAATCGACAACTTCAAAACCGCCGTCGAACTTAATGAAGTTCACGTGGCGGCGCGAGACTGTGACATCGTCCAAGAAGATGTCAGCGTCAGGATGCCGTCCAGCCGTGGTGACCTGGCTATCCAACAGGAACCGGGCGCCTGCGTTCGGGCCGACGTGAGCAATGAGCAGCGCCGAACCGGCGGGCAAGGAGTTCACCGCATTTTGTTCATCGGCCGCTAAGACTGGCACCGTGGTAGGACCCGCCTGAACGGGAGGGAGCTGAATCGAAGTGGTATCTGGTGCACCGGGCTGATCCTGGAGGCCCGCCTGATCGTTCACCCCGGCGTTGTTACCTCTGTCAACCATTGGTACTCCTCCTTGAAAAAAGTTGTTGAGAGCTCATGTGAACTCCCAAAGTGTTAACAACGTACGAGCTGTTGCTGGGAAAGCCCTGATTTACCGGTTTCAGCCCCGTAATGATGAAGCTGACCCGGTACAAAGTTTCCTAGTTACGAGCCTACCTTTTCTTGGTAGTCCGCTGCACTGAGCAGGGTCCCGAAAGAGGAAGCATCGCTCAGGGTGATTTCAAACAGCCATCCGGCACCGTAGGGATCGGAGTTAATGAGCGCCGGATCCGCGTCTAGGTCCTCGTTGCGGGCCGAGACTGATCCGGTCAGCGGTGCGTAAATGTCGCTGACGCTCTTGGTTGATTCGACCTCACCGACAACGGTGTCTGCGGTGACGTCAGTGCCGGCTTCTGGCATCTGCACGTACACAACATCGCCCAGTGCATCCTGCGCAAAATCGGTGATGCCAACGCGCACCACTCCTTCAGCGGAGGGGGCTGAAACCCATTCGTGCTCGGCCGTGTAGGACAGGTCTGCGGGAATGCTGCTCATTGGGCGCACCTTTCAAGGTTCATCGCTGCCATGCGAGGAAAGTGAAGTTTAATGTAGAACGAAGTAGAACACGGCCGCCAGCTGTTTTAGCCCTTTGACCACAACCAGTCTTTAGTGTGTAACCGTACTTGACAAGTCGAAGACGAGTCGAAGGTACATTCTAGCAATATTGCTTGACTTTCCTGCCCATGGCTACGAAAAATCGACAGCAAATCTGACATGATTCAACTATGACTGAATCTGTGACACCCCCTACCAACGGCGGCCCCGAGACCACCGGAACGGTGGCAGGAGCCAAGGCAAAGATGCCCACCTGGCTTTCGCGCACCGTCATTGGTGCCGTGACCGCCGTCGTTCTCGTTGTTGGTTATCTGATTGGCTCGGTGACGGTGCCCTTGATGTGGGCCACCTCCATCAGGGACCAGATAGGCGGCCAGTTGGGCAACAGCATCCCGCTGGGCATGTTCTATGGGTTCGTGTTTACTTTTGTCCCGGTCCTGATCGCCTGGCAAGCGCACCGCAGGAAACTGAACAAGTGGGTGCGGATCTTCCTGCTGGCTCTGGGCGTGGTCCTGCTGATCCCGAACCTGCTGACCTTGGGTGTCATCTACGGCAATTCTGGTTCAGCCGCGGATGCTCGCAATATCTGGGCCAACAGTGCCAACTGGTTTGGTACGTGGAGCCAGGCCTTCATGTTGGTGGGCGTGGTGTGCGCAGTGGCCTTGATCGTCTTGGGAAGGATGTGGCTGCGTCGCAGCAAGAAGCTCCGTGAACTCAAAGCCGCCGAAAAGCTTGTCAAGAAGGAGCAGCAGTCCCGGGAACGCGCCGCTAGCGAGTACGCCAAGGAAGCCGAAAAGGCTGCTGCACGGGCACGTCGGAACGCCCCCAAAACGCCAGCACCGTCGTCAGAGCCCGCAGCTAGTTCCGGGCCCACACCGTCGATTCCCGCACCGTCTACCGAAGACCCTACGCAGCCGATGGCCTAAATGAACCCCCGCAGCATGGTCCTCGTAGCCTTGGGTGGCACCTTTGGTGTTGCCAGCCGTGAAACTCTGGGCTTAGCTTTGGCCCCATTGAACGGAACGTCCGACGACGCATCCCTCCCTTGGGCGGTGATTCTCGCCAACCTGGCAGGTGCGTTCCTTTTAGGACTGCTGTATGGAGCCTTAGCTCACCGCCGTCTGGTGCACCACACCACCCGGCTGGGGCAGACATTGAGACTCCTGTTGGGCATTGGCTTCTGCGGTGGCTTCACCACTTACAGCACTTTCGCGGTGGGCTTGGTCTTGATGGCCGGCACCGGAGATCCATGGGTGGCCGTTTTGTGGGGGTTGGGCATCGTCACCGCCGGTGCCGTAGCGTCGTGGTTGGGCCTGGCAGCGGGTGCCGGCCGCGCGAATGGATCCCAGCTGCAAACCGGAAGCCTCCCATGAACGTCCTCCTCTTTTGGGCCGTGGCCGCCTGTGGAGGGTTGGGAGCCGCCAGCCGTTTCGCTATTGACAGCGCCATCCTCAATCGGATGCGCATGAGCTTTCCATGGGTGACGTTTGCCATTAACGTCAGCGGTTCCTTTGCCTTGGGTCTGCTGACAGCTTGGCTCAACGGGGCGCTGGCAGCACCTGCGTGGATGCTACTGCTAGGTGCAGGGTTCCTCGGCGGCTACACCACCTTCAGCACCACCAGTTACGACACCGTCAGGTTGCTTAAGGAACGCCGCTTTGCCGCATCATTTTTGAATCTGCTCGGCACGCTGGTGTCGGGTGTGGGCGCCGCCGCGCTAGGGCTTTACTGCGGCTCGCTACTCTAGGAAGTAGTCCCTCTAGCTGACGCCGGAGGCGCCAGGGCGGAAGTGAGCCAAGGCCGGAGGCGCACTTTCCCAGAGCATGCGCAAGAGCGGTTGAGGCTTTCCATAGGCCTCGCGTTCCAAACGGCTCACCGGTGTGAAACCTCGTTTAGCGTAGAAGACCGCCGCTCTCGGATTATGCTCGTTGACGTCAACACTCAAAAGCGGGGACTGCTCCTTGGCCCAGTCCAAAAGGGCTCCACCAACTCCAGTTGAGCGCGCCTCATCGGCCACATACAACATGGCCACGTGCTGGCTGTCCATACCGATGAACCCCAACGTGCAACCATTTCGCTCGGCCACATGGATCCGTAACCGTGGAAGATATTCATCCCGAACCACCGGCTCGAGGCGTTCGATCGCTTCCAGAGAGAGATAGTGGTGGGTTGCTTCAACAGAGTCCCGCCACACATTTGTTAGCTCTTCAAGATCGTCGGGACCACGCCCAGGACGTAACACCAAGGCAGGGATTGCCAACACGTTTCTCCATTCTCCCCCGGAGTTTTACGCGGAGCGCGAGCCAGAACGAGTCCTTTTCTGTTGCCCGCGAACCATCTCCACCCTACTGCCGCGGCGCCAGAACCCAGCCGGAAGTGACCGAAACGTTATGGCCTTTCACTCAAAGGTTGCCGTCAGTACCCGTGTCAGCTGCGCCCGAGTGTTGACCCCAACACGAGCAAAAATGTGCCCCAAATGCGTGTCCACTGTGCGCACCGAAATGTTCAGCTTCTCGCCGATGGACTTGCTGCTCATCCCCGCAGCTACCATGGCTGCAATCTCTTGCTGGCGGGGCGTCAGCGCCAACACTTTGGCAGGCGCCGGCAACCAAATGCCCACCTGAGCCAACCCGGCGGCAGCGGCACTGACTGCGCCGGCGTCGCCGTCGTTCAATGCTTGCCCATGGGCCAACAGGGCCGCAGGAAGCTGCCCCTGCACCCGCTCCGCCGACTCCGCCAGAGCAGCTAACAACGATCCCCGCAGCCCCGGTGCAGCCGTCACCACTTGCAGGTGCCGTCCCAGTAGAACTCCGAGCAGCAGCCCCTGACTCTGGGCCAACGCAATGTACCCGCTGATGCCTTGCTCTAGTCCCTTCAGGCCCAGGGCGAGCTTCGCCAAGAGGACACGGTACCGGCTATCGACTTCGACGCTGCGGTCCATGGCAGGAAGCAATTCCTCAAACTGCTGACAGGCGTCAAGAGCCTCCGCCCGCTCCCCACGCATGGCATGAGCTTGCGCCAACCCGGCCCACACCATCGCTTCCAGACCCGTCGGAGCCAACAACCCCATGCGCGAGAGCGCGCCACGCAAATCAGCCACGGCCTGCTCCCACACCCCAAATAGTAAATAGACGTACCCGGAACCGGCCTGATAGAGCGCCGAGTCGTGCCGCTGGATGCCATCTTCCACATACTCAGGCAAGGTCACTGCCAAATCTGGCCGGCCAGCCCACACCGCTGACCAAAACCGTGCAGACATGAGGTTTGCGCGCAGCAGCGGAAAGTCGGCATGCTCGCCCCCCACCAATTTGATGTTAGTTTCAGCTAGTTCCAGCGCGTCCATCGGCCGCCCGGCTTGGGCCAGGGCATAGATGTACGACGGCGCTAGGCTCACGTTGGCGGGGTGGTTGGCCGCGGCCAGCTGTGGGCCGTAACCGGCCAGTACCTCAGCATGCCGTCCACCAAAACCCAAACGTCCCAACTGCTCTATGGCAAGTTCCGTCGCGGCGCCCCCTCCCGGCTCAACTTCTTGGGCCGCCTGATCCAGGATCGCCAAGGCGCCGTCAAGGTCGCCAAAGTGCCGCTGGCGCAGATCAGCATGAATTCTGGCACTGGCCACTATGACGGCGTCCGGTAAGGCAGTTCCTTGCTCCGCAAAGGTTCGTAGTAACACCAGGTCAGCTTCGGCACTTTCTGAGCGTCCGGCGTCGCGGTTTGCTCTGGCACTCAATAACAGGGCAGTGACCCGTTCCTGCGGAGGTAGCTGCTCGTGCTTGCGGGCCAGCGCCGCGAGGGCAGCCGCACGCTCTGGCTGCGAGAAGCGTTCCCGGACCGTCCCAGCCGCCAACAGCACCTGAGGGCTAGGCATGAGGCCGCATTCCAGCGCCCAGTCCACCCACCGGCACAGTTCTTGGGGAGAGTGCTGCTCTGGACTCGGTTCGGGAAGTAGCCCAAAGAGCTCCCGTTTCCGGCGTGGATACAGCAGTGAACGCAAGGTTTCCGCGTAGAGCGGGTGGCCAATGCGTACCGTCGGCTCGCCGTGACCGGTGGCGAGAACAATCAATCCACGATCCACCAAGGAACTCAGCACCGCGTCCGTGGCGGTCGGGGCGAGCAGGCTCAACGGGACGCTTTCCGCCAACGACACCAAATCCACTACGTCGCGTTCAGCTCCACTCAAAGTGGTGATATCGGAGGCGAGCAAGTCTACGAGCCTGCGATTGGTGCGTAGCGGCGCGGTCCAAACCCAAGCGTGTTCGGCGTAGCTCACATCCCCTGCCTCAACAATGGAATACAACAGCTCGCGTACATGCAGCGGGTTGCCGGCAGTGGCCTGCCAGAGCCTGTAGGCCATGTCATTGGAAGCCGGACCGGGCAACGCTGCACGCAGAATCAAACGGATGGAGTCGTAGCTCAACGGCACCAGATCTATCCTGTCGATCCGACCGCCGCGCCACAGCGAATTCAGTGCTGGCGGCAAACCGGGCTCCTCGCGCGAGGTGCCTACTAACTGGATCCGGCCATCGGTGACGAGCCGGGCCAGCACCCCGGCGCTGAAGTTATCCACGAGGTGTAAGTCATCGAGCGCAAGGATAAGGACCGGTGCTGGGTCTGGAACCGCAGGGTCCGGAACCGCAGGATCCGGGAGCAGCCGCGCCAGGATCTGATCGGCCACCGCATCAATGGTGGCGGCCACAGCTGTGGTGACCCCTAACCATTGCTCCACGTAGCTCAGCGCCCCAGCCTGTTCTTGGGGTGTGGGCAGGAGCAGCACGTGCTGGTTGTTCTGGTTGTTGTCCCGGATTTGAGCCAGGGCGGCCGCAGCCACCGTGGACTTTCCCATTCCAGGGGAGCCCATGACCACTACTCCCCCGCTACCGGAGCTCAATCGCTGGAGCAGCAACGCAGCATCCTCTTCCCGGCCCACAATGGGCCAGTGGACTCGCGGTGGCAAGGCGTGTTTCAAGGATTCCTGCGAGACCATGGGTAGCTTCCCCTGAGTGCGGGCCGTGGCCGCGGGCCCGCTGAGCCTGGCGGCTCTAGCAGGGTCGGCCCTGTGCATACTTCGGTTGTGATTGTATCGCTACAACCCACCGGGCAGCAGAGTGAGGGGTTAGCGGCCGCAATGTGTTTGCGGACTGGATTTGAAAACGCAGACGATGCGAGGAAAATCGCAAATTTGTCGCGTCTGCTGCAGTCTCGAACAGGTTCAGCGCAGCATCTGCTGTTTCGAAGCAGAATCCAGAATCCACCGACGCGCATTGGGTTTACAAACATTTTGGCCGCTACCCCATATTGGCCACCACCCCGGAAACATAAGGTTCCCGCTTTAAAATAGGACGACCCGCAGAGCATCGGCGAGATACTCGTACGGGCCTAACCGCCGCTAACTCTGAGAAGAGCGCCTTGGCTACTAAGAACACTACCTGCCGCGGATTGGAAGGCTTGCATCGATATGGCCCAGTGAGCGGCATGTCACACGGTTCGCATCTGCCTGCAAGCACCTCTTGCCTGTGATCCACGCAACAATACTGGTTAGTAACAAATTTCCACCACAAACGGGCAATCCCACGGTACGCTGACGATTATGAGCCAATACCAGCCTCCCATCGCAGACATCGCCTTCGCCCTCGAGCACGTTGTGGGCTACCCAGACATCGCCCAACTCCCAGGTTACGAACACGCCGATCTGGACACCGCCGTCGAGCTTCTTGAACAGTGCGGCGAGTTTATGGCCCAGGTGGTGGCCCCCCTCAACCGGCAAGGGGACCTCCAAGGATCCACACTCCAAGCTGATGGCACCGTGGTCACCCCGGATGGCTTCAAGGAGGCCTACCAGCAGTACGTCGACGCCGGATGGGGTTCAGTTCCACTTCCTGAGGAGTACGGTGGCGGCGGTTTCCCGCGCACCATAGGCCTCGCCATCCAGGAGATCTTCACTAGCGCCAACATGGCATTCTCCCTCTGCCCGCTGCTCACGCAGGGCGCCATCGATGCACTGCTGCACTATGGGGATGAGGATCTTAAAAACCGTTACCTACCCAAAATGGTCAGCGGCGAGTGGACCGGCACCATGAACCTGACGGAGCCGCAGGCCGGCTCCGATGTTGGCGCGCTGACCACGCGGGCGGTCAAGAACGACGACGGCAGCTACGCGATCACCGGACAAAAGATCTTCATCACCTACGGTGATCACGACATGGCCGAACAAATTGTCCATCTGGTATTGGCCCGTACACCGGGAGCCCCCGAAGGCACCCGGGGAATATCCTGCTTCATCGTGCCCAAGTACCTTGTCAATGACGACGAGTCGCTGGGTGAGCGCAACACCGTGGAGACCGTCTCGCTGGAACACAAGATGGGCATCCATGCCTCTCCCACGTGCGTGTTGTCCTACGAAAACGCGACCGGGTACTTGATTGGCGAAGAGAACAAGGGCATGCGGATCATGTTTGTCATGATGAACGCGGCACGTCTCGGCGTGGGCGCGCAGGGCTTGGCCCTCGCCGAACGCGCTTACCAGCAGTCGCTGGAGTACGCCCAGCAGCGCCAGCAGGGCCGGGCCATCGGCGCCACGAGCCCCAGTTCCGCCATCATTGAGTTCCCGGATGTTCGGCGCATGCTCCTGACTCAGCGAGCCAGCATCGCAGCCCTGCGGTACCTGATGCTCTTGGATGCCAGCTACGTGGACAAGAGCTCCAATGATCCAGATCCCGCCGTGCGGGTTAGGGCAGATGAGATCGTGGGTATCCTGACGCCGATCTGCAAATCCTTCGGCACCGATATGGGCAATGAACTCTCCTCACTGGCCCTGCAAATTCACGGAGGCATGGGTTTCATCGAGGAAACAGGCGTCGCCCAGCATGTGCGAGATATCCGTATCGCGGCTATTTACGAGGGCACCAACGGCATTCAGGCCGCCGATCTGGTGGGACGTAAGCTGGGTATCCGCGGTGGCGCTTCCATCTTGGAGTTCCTGGCCACTATGCGCGAAGTGGAAACAGATCTGGCCGCGGCTGGTGCTGACTTCGACGGAATACGCGAAGAGCTCGAACGCCAGTTCACCGCTCTGGAAACTGCCACGCAGTGGATGCTCCGCACGGGCCAAGGTGACCCGAACGCCGCTTTGGCCGGCTCCACACCATACCTGCGCATGTGGGGATTGTGCACGAGTGCTTGGATGCTGGCTCGGGCAGCTGTCGCGGCGGCGAAGACCGACAATGCCGAATTGGCTAACAATCAGTTGGTATTGGCACGCTTCTACGCCCAGCAGATACTGCCGCAGTGCGCGAGCCTCCTCGGAGCAGCAACGGCCGGCGCCGAGGACCTGTTCGCGTTGGACGCTCAGCAGCTCTCGGGCAACGCCAGCAAGTCCAGCAAGGTCAGCAGCTAGCCTCTGCGCTGCGATTCTCCGGACGGGCCCTCGCAGCCAGTGGTATCCTCACTGGCTGCGAGCGCAGCCCTCTGTTCCAACCAACGGCCTGAGCGATGTCCTGCCTGGCGCCTTTTCTTGAAACTCCTACAGGACGTGAGCTCTAGAGGGGCCGCACAGGCTGGCGAAGAATGGTCTTCAACTTCTCCGGCGCTGTGCGGCGCGGGTCATTCAAATAGATTTCATGGTGCTTGCCGTTGAATTGCAGCAAGTTTTCCGGCAAGTAATGCTCATGGAGGCGCTTGAGGACAGGGCCCTCGTCGTCATAAGAGCCGTGGTGCAGAATCTGCACACACAATCCCTCGAACATACTTTCGAACGTGAGTTTATTCAAGCCGGGTAGTTCCTTCTTCGCACCTACCTTAGCTGCGGCCTCGGCCACCATTGTGGCGGTGATCCAGTCCGGCTGGGTGATCATCATGGTCCAGGACCAGGCATCTTTGTCTCGGGTGATGAAGGCATCCATGTTCTCGGCCCACCAGAGTCCCTCCAAAGGTGCCACGACGTAGTCGCGACCCAGGGTGTTCTTACTTTCGAACTTCAGGGAGTAGGAGAGGGAGTACAGGGCCTCGAGAGCTTGGCTATACGCTACGGCGGTGCCAGGGTTGCCGTGGCCTTCGACGCAAAGGTACTGGAACGAGGGCACCTCAACGCGTGAGAACTCCCGAGCACTAGGTGCGTACAGCGTCCTGTGTGCTTTCTTGAGATCGTATTTATCCATGGTTCACTCCCCTGTCACTGCCTTCGCATTATGGTGTCAGTCTAGGATGAGCGGACAGCAACACCATCCCAAGGAGAATCATGCAAGCTGCATCGGGAGCTCCATTTACCGGTTGGCCGCTGGTAAGCACTAAACCGCTGTGGTGGGGGTTTGTTCCCTACATCGTCATCTCCTTGATCCACGTTGCCATCTTGGCCTTGGGGGCCGCCGACGCTGTCCAGCCGAGCAAACTACTGCTCATGCCAGCGTTAGCTCTCGCCCTACTCTGGGGCGTGTTCGGCTCTACTTACCGGACTGGCTTTGTTTCACTCCTCGCGGCGGTGTTGCTCTCCTGGCTGGGCGACGGCGTCGGCAGCTTCTTCCCGTCCGCCCCAACCCTGCCACTGATGCTGGCATTCTTTGGGTTGGCGCACCTTTGCTACATGGGAGCATTCTGGCACCACTTCATCCGCAGGCCGCTCTCGCACTGGGCTCTTGTCTATGTCATCTGGTGGATAGTGCTCCTGCTTGTCATAGCTCCCCAGGCTGGCGGGTTGGCCGTTGCGGTGGCCGTCTATGGAGTAGTTCTTGGTGGCACTGCGGCCTTAGCATCACGGTGCCACCGGCTCATCTTGATTGGTGGGGTCTTCTTCCTCGCATCAGATTCCATCCTGGCCTTCCGCCTCTTCGCCGCTGACCTCATGCCGGGTTGGACCAGTCCCTTGGTGATGGTGACGTACACGCTGGGGCAAGGCTTGATCATTGCCGGGGCACTGCTCACCCTGCATAGCCGCGTTAGCCCGCGCGGGCACGCGGATAAGGTGGTGCCATGAGGATTCATGACACTTCCCCCGCGGAGGACAACACTCCACGACGCTTCAGCGTAGATGCCGTGCTGTTTGATCTTGACGGGACACTGATCGATTCCACTCCTGCCACAGAACGCGCCTGGCGTCGTTGGGGCGAACACATGGGGCTGGAGAACTTCAGCTACGGCGCTCACGGAGTTCCTGCGCAGGCCCTCGTGGAGCAGGTCATTGAAGCAGACCGGCAAGCTGAAGCGTTCGAACTGATCAAGGCCTTGGAAATGGCTGATACCGACGGCGTGGTGCGCAAGGACGGAGCAGTGGAATTACTGGAGTCGCTGCCGGACGGCGCTTGGACCATCGTCACCTCCTGCACCCATGGGCTGGCCCAGACGCGCATGAGTGCAGCAGGCATCGCCGAGCCCGCGCGTATGGTCACCGCCGATCACGTCAGCCACGGCAAACCGCACCCTGAGCCGTTCTTGCTCGGTGCCAGCCGCCTCGGGGTGGACATCACCCGCTGCCTCGTGGTGGAAGACGCACCGGCCGGACTAGCCTCAGGCCGTGCCGCCGGTGCCGTGACACTTGCGGTGACTGGCACCAGCGCCGCAACCGAGCCCGACGCCGACCACATCGTTGCCAGCCTGTCCGCAGTAAGCGCCGAGGTCCTTCCCGATGGCCGGATTCAGATCACCTTGAGCTAGAGCCTCACTGGCATTAGACCACGGCCGAGCGCAACCGCATCCGGTACCACTGAGGGGAGGTGAGGTCCATGGGCCAGCCCAGTCCCGCCGTGGGCGCTGGCCAGACCTTGAGCATCTCCCAGCGGGGGAAGCCTTCTGTGATCTCGGCCTGAGATACGCCTTCGATCATGGAGCGGAAACGCGTCCAGCCAAACGCCAACATCAGCACGGTGGCGCCCGGGTTGGCGAGTGCCGAAACACCGGCACCCATGGCTAGACGTTGTTGGCTGTCCAAGCCTTGGAAGCAGCCAATGTCGACAAATGGATCGAAGGTGCCCAGGTCCGTGAGCGAAAGCTGCGTTACGTCGCCCAAGACGTAACACGCTGACCCATCATCGCGGGCTTGGGCCCCGGCAATCGCCTCCGGGGCTGTGTCGATTCCAGTAACGTCCCAACCGAGACGGGCCAGTTCCGAGCTGTACGTGCCACGGCCACAACCGAGATCCAGTGCCCGGCCGAATGGCTCCACACGACCCTCCAACTCCCGCTCGAACACATGGCTGATGTGTTCACCTGAAACCTTGGCGTAGCGTTCCCATGGCGTGTCCCGCCGCCCATAGCCACGATAGGCCCGCGAATAATTCACCATGGCGTGCTCCTAGCCGCGAATGCACCTATCACCAGTCACCCAGCAAGCACAGAGCGACCCGTGTAAAACGTTCAGATGGCAGTAAGTATGAAACTCGCCCACACGCCGCGCTAGAGCAAAACGTTCGTGAGTTTGCTCCAGCCCAGCATGGTACTACTCACCCCCGGGTCGGGGTCAGCGTTCTACACGCGCACCAAAAACGACGCGAGCTTGGGTTATCGCAGCACCTAGGACAGGGCGGCGACCTTGGAGCCAGGACAGCGAGGGTCCGAACGTCCATTGCGTCTGCGCTAGGTGCAGCCTCCCCCGCACGGAGTTCGATGACCGGATGAACGTGGAAGGGTCACTGGCTGCTTCTCCCACGCGCTGCACCGTAGGGAGCGGCAGGCTCCACGTGCCGGGGATGCTCCTGCGCACGCTCACGCTCGTTTCCGCGAGGATGGTGCGATCCCCACCGCGGTAGAGCGCCTGCAGCCGGCGCCCAGTGCTGCGACGATGTGCGTTCATGAGTTCCTTGGGAATTCCCCACAGTGCCCGTCCGCCAGCGCGCGACGCCGGTGAGCTCACCCAAATCTGTGGGATAGTCACCGCGAGGCGAGCCCGGTGAACCACCGGCAGCGCGACCAGCAACTCATCGTAGGCCAGGACTCCCCCAGGGGTATATTGCACAGCAGCCACGCCCACCACCGCACAGCCTGCCAACACCAAGGGCCGAGACCCAACCGGCAACTGAGTCCTCACTTCGGCTGGAAGGTCGCGGAGCGGCACCAGGAACACCCCAACGGCGAAGTTGCCGCGGAGCACCCATGGCTCAGGAGGGTAGGCGGGACCATCACCATCGTGGCGCCAGCCCTCAGCTTGCATACATCGACTCAATCGCTTCGGCTTGGTCCGTCTCCACGAGACCGCGCTTGACCTTCATTGACGGTGTCAGCTCTCCGCCCTCAATGGAAAGATCAGTGTCAAGGATGCTCCAGCGTTTGATGGTCTCCCACTTATTGAGGCGCTCATTGAGTTGCCCGATGTAGCCTTCCACGAGCGCGTGCACCGCAGGTGTTGCCACTTGCTCGGCATAGCTTGTTGCGCTCACCCCGTTCTCTTTGCACCATGCCGCAATGGAATCGGGGTCCAAGGTGATCAGTGCGACGCAGTACGGGCGTGTGTCACCAAAGACCAGCATCTGACTGACATACGGGCACAGTGCCTTGAAGGTGGCCTCTACCGCACCAGGGACGACGGTCTTGCCGCCGGATGTTTTGATGAGGTCCTTGATGCGCCCCGTGATGGTCAGGAAACCCTCGGAATCCAGTGAGCCTTGGTCGCCGGTGCGCAACCAGCCGTCTTCGGTGAAGGCTGCTTCGCTCTCGCTGGGGAGGTTGTTGTAGCCGGACATGATGTGCGGCCCGCGCAGTTGGATCTCACCGTCTTCGCCGATCCGAACATCAGAGCCCGGCAATGCGCGCCCCACTGTGCCGAACTTATTGTCGATGGGCCGCCCACAAAAGGCTCCCGCCGTGGTTTCGGTGAGTCCGTACCCCTCGATGATCAGAATACCGGCGGAGTTGAACCATTCGGCAATTTCCCGGTTCAGTGGAGCTGAGCCGGAGATGAAGAACCGAACGCGCCCTCCGAAGCGTTCGCGCACCTTGGAGAACACAAGCTTGTCAAAGACGCGGTGGCGTAACACCAAGCCTGTGCCGATGCGTTCCCCCGCTACTCTGCGGCGTTCGTACTCAGCACCCGCTGCGAAAGCACTGTTGAAGATCTTCTCTTTGAGACCACCCTCGGCCGCCTGAGTGGAAAGAATCTTGCCATACGCTTTTTCGAAGATTCGCGGAGCAGCACCCATAAAGGTGGGCTTGATGACAGCTAGGTTTTCGATGATCTTATCGACGCGGCCATCGATCGCCGTCGTGAAGCCAACAGCAAGCTGTGCAGAGAGGATGACCTTGCCGAAAGAGTGTGACATTGGCAGCCACAGGAAGTTGACATCGTCGGTTCGCAGGAAACCCAGCGCCTTGAGTGCCTCACCCTCGTACACCCAGCAGTGATGCGTGAGCCTCACACCCTTAGGCCGTCCGGTGGTACCCGAGGTGTAAATGAGGGTGGCAAGGTCGCCGTGGCCTATGGCGTCCGTTGCCACGGTGACCGCGTCAGGTACCTCGGCGAGGTGTTCGCGGCCAAGACCACGAACCTCAGCGAGCGACATGGTGCCGGGAACATCATCGATCGAGATGACCTTCTCAAGGCTCCCCGGACGCGAGGTGATCTTCTCGAACTGCTCGGCGTCCTCGACGATCGCGAACCGACACCGCGCGTCAGCCAGGATGTACGCGGCGTCCTCGGCCGACGTCGTCGGATAGATGGTGGTGGTGGCTCCCCCGGCACACATCACCCCCAAATCGGCCAGGAGCCACTCATAACGGGTATTGGCGACGATTGCGACTGTGTCCTCCTTGGCCAGGCCGAGGGCGAGCAGGCCCGCAGCCACCTCGTAAACCTCCGCGGCAGCCTCGGCCCACGTCACCGAGATCCAGTTCTCACCGATTAGGTAGCGGTAGGCCTCGTGATTGGGTGTGCTCTCCACACGGCGTCGCAACATCACCCCCAATGAGGGCGCAAGGTTTTGTAGGAATTGGGTGTCAATTGTCTCGGTCATTCTCACTCCTTGGTGGGGGCCGGGCATGGACTACTTGGTGGCGTAGCGGGCGGCCTGTTCACGGCCGATGATCTCCTTCATGATTTCGGTGGTGCCGCCGTAAATGGTTTGGATGCGCGAGTCGCGGAAGGCGCGAGCGATGGGGTATTCGAGCATGTAGCCGAAGCCGCCGAAGAGTTGCAGGCAGCGGCTGGTGGCACGTACCTGCAGTTCGCTGGCCCACCACTTCGCCTTGGATGCTTCAACTGCTGTGAGCTCCCCCTCATTCAGGGCGAGGACGGCCTTCTCCACGTAGGCGCGGGTTACGTCGGTCTCGGTCTCGAGTTCGGCAAGGACAAACCGGGTGTTTTGGAAATCGCCAATCTTTTGGCCGAAGGCGGTGCGCTCGTGGACGTACTCCAGCGTCCACCGCACGGCTGCTTCGGAGGCGGCCACCCCTGCCACGGCGATGGAGAGCCGCTCGCGTGGCAAGCGTTCCATCAGGTACCGCATGCCGCCACCGAGTTTTCCCAGGAGACGATCCTCTCCCAGCCTGACATCCGTGAAGAAGAGCTCAGCGGTGTCTTGGGCGCTCAGCCCGATCTTCTCCAGCTTGCGCCCGCGGGAGAAGCCTGGGTCTGAAGTCTCAACGACGAACAGGCTGAAGCCGCGGGAGCCCGCTTCTGGATCGGTTTTGGCCACGACGATCACCAGATCTGCATGGATGCCGCTGGTGATGAAGGTCTTGGCCCCATTGAGGACCCATTGATCACCGTCCCGCACGGCTGTGGTGCGAATGCCTTGCAGATCGCTCCCTGTGCCTGGTTCGGTCATGGCGATGGCGCCGATGATGCGCCCGTCGGCCATGCCCGGGAGCCAACGCTTTTTCTGCTCATCGTTGGCCAGATCAAGCATGTAAGGGATCAAGATGTCCTCTTGCAGACCGATCCCGACGCCGAACGACGTCACCGCAGTGCGCGCCACCTCTTCGGCGAAGATGAATCGGTAGCGGTAATCAGCTTCGCCACCGCCGCCGAATTCCTCAGGCACAGCGAGCCCGATCATGCCATGAGTTCCCGCACGCAGCCACACCTCGCGAGGAATGAGGTGTTCTGCCTCCCACGTCTCGTAGTGGGGTTCCACTTCTCGGCGCAGAAACTCGCGCACGCTCTCCCGGAACGCCTCATGATCTTCGGTGTAGAACGTGCTCTTCATCTGGTGTCCTTATCTAGTGGAGGGTTGCCTTTGGCTGAGGGAAGCTGTTCGAGGATTAGCGCAACGCAACGCTCCGGGTCATCGGAGAATGGGAGGTGACCGCAGCCATCCAGGAGAACATGGTGAGCCCTCCCCCAGACTCGGCGAGCTCGCAGCGACTGGGAACGGGCGGGAAGCACCATGTCACGGCGACCCCACACGATGGTGGTGGGAACGCCGTCGGCCGCGGGAACGGCGCGCTGCGTGGCGAATGCGGCACGTGCAGGGCCAAAACCATCGCAGGACGCCAGGGCGGCGAGATCAGCGATGGCCGCCTGCGGGTCGACGTGAGCGGGCCGCCCGAACAGCGGGAACAGCAGCAGCGCCCGTCCGGCCCGAGTGCGCAGCGCCGCTCTGAGCGGTCGCGGCAGGGCCTGGGCCGCGGTGCGCAGCACGCTCAAGATGCCAACGCACCACCGGCGCTCAGCAGCGTTCCAAAAACCAATAGGCGCGAAGGCGGTAACCCGTCCGGCGATGCCACGATGGGCCAGTTCCAGCGCAATACCCGCCCCCATGGAGCTGCCAACAATGTGTGGCGAAAGGATGCCGCGCGTTTGGAGCTCGGCGCTCACCCAATCGGCAAGACCAGCTGTTCCGGGACGCAACGATGGATCGCTAGGCTGCACGCCGAATCCTGGGAGATCGAACGCGTGCACGCGGTGATGCTGTTCGAGGGAAGCGATGATAGGCGTGAAGATCTGCCAGCGGGCACCGAGACCATGCAGGAGCACAATGTTCTCCCCCGCACCGCCTACGTGCACCGCGGCCGTCATGAGGTGCCGGGTTCGAAGGTTGGCGGCACAGTCTGTGGACGGACGCTGTTGGGGCGCACTGAGTTTCCGCGGATGGTGGGCTCCGGCAGCCGCACCGGCAGCCGCACGGGTAGGCGCAGTGCGCCAGGAGCCGTCTCCGGTACCACGGGATGAGCCGGCGCAACAGCGTCGATGCGCTGATACGCCTCACCCAGGCGCGGACGAGGGTCGGCGTCGCCCTTGTTGGGCCAGAACGACATGGCTCGCTCAGCCTGCGCCGTGATGGTCAGCGACGGGTTCACCCCGAGGTTCGCCGTGACCGCGGAGCCATCGGCAATATGCAGCCCGTCGTAGCCAAAAACGCGCTGGTACGGGTCGATCACACCCTCGGTAATAGAGGTGCCAATGACACAGCCACCAATGAAATGGGCTGTCATCGGGATGCCGATCAGATCGGCCGATGAGCCACCCGCTAGCCCGTCAACGCGCTGTGACAGGTCACGGGCCACTCGGTGCGCGGTGGGGATCCACTCGGGATTAGGCTCACCCCGCCCCTGCCGTGTGGTCATGCGCCGGCCAAACAATCCGCGCTTCAGGTAGGTGCTCAGCGAATTGTCCAGCGATTGCATGACCAGCACAATGACTGATTGTTCCGCCCAACGCGACACCGAATGCATGCGTAGCCCCGCCCGCCAGCCGAGCTTGCGGTACGTCTGCACTGCCGCCCGCCAGCGCGGAATCCCCTCCACAGGGTCCACAAGGTGTGCGTTCAGGAGCGCGAGCAGGCTCGAGCCGTGCCCATATCTGACCGGTTCAACATGAGTCTGTGGATCCGGATAGAACGACGACGTAATGGCCGTTCCATGGGTCATGTCGGCATCCGCTGCACTCGATCGAGCAGACAAAACCGCTTCGGAGTTGGTCCGGCTGAGCTCCCCCAGCCGTGGCGAGAGTCGTGGGAGCGAGCGCTGCTTGAGCCGGTGCAAGAGGCGTTGGGTATTCAGAGCGTTGCCGGCGAAGACCACGTGCTCCGCGGTGTAGCTCGCCCGCTTGAGCGGGTTGCCGGTAGCGTGCCCGCTGACGCGATACCGTCCACCCGAAATGGGTTGCACATCGGTCACGGTAGTCAGCGCCTGGATGCTGGCACCTGCGCGCTGGGCGAGTGGGAGATAGTTCTTCACGATGGTGTTCTTTGCACCAACGCGGCAGCCTGTCATACACGCACCACATTCGGTACATCCGTGCCGCGCAGGTCCCATGCCCCCGAAGAAGGGGTCAGCGGCGCCAATGCCCGGCCCGTCGCCAAAGAAGACGCCCACGTCAGCCGGGTGCAGCGTCTCACTCACACCGTATTCCTCGGCCAGTTCACGCATCAGCTCATCGGCAGCTGTTGTATCGCGAGCTGTTGTGACACCCAGCATCCGCTTGGCCTGGTCATAGTGGGAAGCAAGCTCGGACTTCCAGTCAGTGATGTGCGCCCACTGCGGGTCCCGGTAGAACGCATCCAGCGGCTCGTACAGCGTGTTCGCATACACCAAGGATCCGCCACCAACGCCCGTGCCGCTGACAATCAAAACATTGCGCAGCAACGTCATCCGCATGATCCCGAAGCAGCGCGCGGCGGGGAGCCAGAGATAACGACGCGGCCGCCACGAGGTCTGCGGGAGTTCATCGTCACTGAACCACCGGCCCGCTTCGATGACAGCGACGCGATAGCCCTTCTCACTCAAGCGCAGCGCTGCGACACTCCCGCCGAAACCGGAGCCGATCACCACGACGTCATAGTCGTTCATGCGGCCAACTTATCCCACTATTGACAGTTTGCCAATAGCCGATCAGACTAGCGCTATGGACCACACCCCGAGGACTCGGCTGAGCCCGGATGCGCGGCGGCAACAGATACTTCACGCCGCCAGCAAGCTCTACCGTGAACGCCGCTACGACGATGTCTCGCTGGAGGAACTGGCTGCCGCGGCCGGAGTCGCGCGTGGTTTGTTACACCACTACTTCGGCTCAAAGCGCGAGCTCTTTCTGGCAGTCATGACCGCGTCCGTACGGCTGCCTCTTGAACAACTACCCGACCTCGATGGCCGGTCCATCAGCGAGAGAGCCACACTGACCATGTCGTGGATCCTTGAGGGTGCGCAGAGCTACGGCCAGAGCTGGGTCAACGCCGCCGGCGCCGAACAATGGAACCCCGACAACGATGTGCAGGCCCTCGTTGACGCCGCCGATGACCGTGCCGCCCGCTTCATGCTCGATGCACTGGGGCTTCCAGACGACGCCGGGTTGCGCCCGCGGCTTCGCCCGGTGGCCGCTCTCACCAAGGCACTGTGCCGCGAGTGGTTGCAGCGAAAGACCCTTACTCGCGATGAGGTGCTGGAGCTCAGCACGGCGGCGGTTCTGCGCGCCGTGCGGGTGAGCTGATGCCGCGCATCGGGATCATCGGCTCCGGGTTCGGCGCTCTTGCGGTCGCTGCCGAATTTTTGCGGCACGGCTATTCTGACGTGCGGCTTTGGGAACGCTCCGATGCAATGGGTGGTTTTTGGCGTGACAATACCTACCCCGGCGCTGCATGCGATGTCCCTTCCCCGTTCTATTCCTTCTCCTTCGCACCATCGAAGCAGTGGCCGCGGCGCTACGCCGAGCAACCGGACATCCTGGCCTATCTACGGACCGTAGCCCAGCGCGAAGGGGTAACCTCCCGCACACTTGTGAATACCGAGGTACGCAGCGCACAGTGGAGCGGGACGGCATGGCACGTGACGTTCGCCGACGGCACGCACGAGGAAGTTGACGTGCTGGTCAGCGCCGTAGGCCAGCTACCCAACCCCACTATCCCCGCGATCCCGGGGGCCGGGAGCTTCCGGGGCCCAACGTTCCACTCGGCGCAGTGGCCTGCAGACCTCGATCTGGGGTTAGCCTGAATTAGTGGACACCCGAATTAGCGGGATTTTTGATCCTGCTGAGAGGATGTCAGTGATGTCAGAGAAGAAAAGTCAACGTCG
>NZ_JBFBLV010000031.1:0-47015 GCF_040686835.1 Specibacter sp. NPDC078692 | reverse complement strand
GGATTATCACTCTTCAAAACCCCGGCCCCCACACCGTTCCCGCAATTTGCCACCTGGTCTACCTGTGGCAAATTGCGGGAACGGCGGCATTTTTCGTGGGGTAGGGCCGTTGAGTTACGGGTTGTACGGCTGGCTGGCCCGGCTGAGGACCTGGCCCTTGAAGAACTCCGGGTGGCGCCAATTCATAATCAGCATCAAGACTGCGCCCAACAGAATCACGCCGGCACCGAGGATAAACACCAGACCGAGGCCGGCAATATTGGAGCCCGATCCGTAGTCGGGATCCATGGAGTCGTAAGCGGTCTTGAAGAACATGACCAATAAGATGACTCCGCCCACCAACGGCGCCAAGAACTTGAACAGGAGCTCCGGATTCCGTGGAACGCTTCTGCACGGAAATACCACACGCAGGCCAGTGCAGTGATGCCGTAGTAGAAGCAGATCATCATGCCCAAGGCCGTGATGGTGTCCCACAGAGCATTCTCTGAGAGTGTGCGGGTAATAACATAGAAGGCCGCCGCAGCAATGGCCGCCGCAATGGTGGCGTAGCTAGGCGACTTGTAGGTGGGGCTGATCTTGCCAAAGCTCTTGGGCAACGCCTTGTAGTGCCCCATGGACAGCAACGTTCTGGCCGGGGATACAAACGTTGACTGCAACGACGCTGCGGACGAACTCAAGATGGCCAACGACATCAGAATCGCGAAGGGCCCCATAACCGGTCCAGCCAGAACAGCGAAGATGCTGCCCTGGTTTTCCGGGTTGCCTGCGCCCAGCCCCTCCGTGCCAATGCCCGCGAACGCCAGCGTGGCCAAAGAAACTGTCATGTAAATGACCATGATCACCACCACCGTGACGGTGGCCGCCCGGCCCGGTGTCTTTTCCGGGTTCTTGGTTTCCTCATTCATGGTCAGGGTGACATCCCAGCCCCAGAAAATAAAGATCGACAAGGAAACACCAGCAGCAAACTGCGAGAAAGACTCCACGGCGAAGGGGTTAAACCAATCGGCCTGGATAGCTGTGGCGTCAAAGGCCGTGCCGTTAGCCACATGGGCGAATGCGGCAATAGCAAACCACCCCAACACCAACAGTTGGAATGCCACCAAAACGTACTGGAACGTCTTAGTAGTTTCCATGCCGCGGTAGGAAATCCAGCAGGCACCGGCAATGAAGACCAAGGTTGTGGCGATATTCAGCGGGAGCACGGTGGTTAGATCGGCTAAGGAATCGTTGCTGAAGACTTGGGCCAGCATCAGGTAGAAGAAGTCCACCGCCACGGCCGCCAGGTTGGACAGCACAATGATGGTTGCTGCGATCAAGCCCCAACCGCCCATCCAACCAAGCCACGGCCCAAAGGCGCGCGATGCCCATGTGAAGGAGGTCCCGGCGTCGGGCATGGCATTGTTCAGTTCTCGGTAGCCCAGCGCCACGAGCAGCATCGGGATGAATCCGACCAGGAAGATGGCCGGCAGGTGCACGCCCACCTCGGACACCGTGGGGCCTAGTGCGGCCGTCAAGGTATAGGCCGGCGCGATGCAGGAAACGCCAATCACGACGGCGCCAATCAACCCTACCGATCCGGCTTTCAGGCCCTTCTCGCTCAGCCCGGTAGTGGTTTTTGTGGCAGTTTCTCGGTTACTCATAACGTGGCCTCTTCGTCTGAAAGTGCGAAGTCGCGCGGGACCACGATCATGGGGACCGGCAGTGCGCGCAGGATGCGGTTGGCGGTGGCGCCTAAGAAGATCGATTTGTTCTGGGCCAGCCGGCTGGAGCCAATCATCAACAGCTCCCCGTCCTCCCAGTCGAGCCGGTCCACGGCGTCCTCAATACTCCGCCCGGTGCCAACAACAATCTCGGGTTTGAGTGTTTCCAGCTCTCCGGGCTCCAGATCCTGACTGGCTTCGGCAACGCCGCGCAGGTGGGCCCGGGCGTCATCCACAGAAGCGCCAGGCTCGCTGGCCCCGGGGCCGTCATTGCCAAGGGCCACGAGGGAAACCAGCCGCAAGGGCAGGCCCCGGCGTTTGGCCATTGCGACGCTAACGGTGAGGACTTCTTCAGCCCCGCTGCGAGTGCCCAGTGCGCAGGTCAGGCGTGTGATGGGTTCAATACGGCTGTAACCCGACGGGGCAAGCGCCACCGGAATCATCGAAGCGTGCAGCAAAGAGCTGGCAACCGAACCGATGGAGAACCGCTTGAACAGCCCAGTGCTGCTGGCCCCAATGACCAACAGACCAGCTCCCAACTCTTGCGCTGCAGCAATGAGCGCTTCAGCCTCGGATTCGCCGCGCTGGATGTGAGCCTGAGCTGGGACGTCGTCCGGGATCAGGGCCAAACCCTCCTCTACCCACTGCGAGATCTGTTGGGACATGATGTCGCCGATACCTGAAACCGGCGGGTACGCCCCGTTGTAGGGAGAGTCTTGGGGCATCACCATGACCAGATCCAAGGCGGCACCCTGCCGGCGGGCCAAGGCGACGGCCAGGTTGACGGCATCGCCGCCACGGGCGTTGGCCGTATATCCAACTACATACCGCATAAGGGTCCTCCTCAGGACTTCGTTGTCGCTAAGAGATACAGCTCAGAGATGTCGCTAATTAGTGCTGGTGAACCGGTGTGCTAGGCCAGTTCTTTAATCAGGGCGGCGGCGGTGAACTGTCCCATGCGGACGGCACCGTCCACGTGTTGGTAGCCCTCGGCGGCCAAATCCGAGCAGGACCAATGAATCGGGCCTACGGGGGTGAGCTGATCCGGGCCGTAGCGGTGCAGGCCGCCCAGATCGTAACTGGCCGCATAGGCACCACGGGTCCACTCTTCCGAACCCCAATCGGATTCGTAGTAGACCACCGGTTCCCCAGCGCCATCGCCGAGGAACTCCGCAAGGGACGCGGTAATTTCCTTCTTCCGCTGCTCCGGCGAAAGCGTGAAAGCGTAGTCGGCCTTTTCATCGGAAACGAAGCCAACCAGCGTGCCGCGGGGGTCCTGGTGGTTTGTGTTGTCGTAGACCTCCTGAACCAACGAGGAGGCACTAAAGCCGGTGCCGGACAGCCCGTCTTTCCGCCAGAACGGGGTTTCATAGACCGCATGAACCTTGATGACCAAACCCAAGGATTGGTGCTGATGCATCTGGTGCTGGCGCCGCGGCAGCGGCGGATCGAAGGAGACCCGGCTGTAGAGGTTGGGCGGAACGGCCATGATCACACGCTTGGCGGTGACGGTAGCGCCGTCGGAAGTCACGGTGGCGAGGTATCCGCCGTCGTTCTTCTCCCAACGGACGGTCCGGGCCGGGGAATTGAGGATGACATCGGCACCGAGCTCGGCGGCGATCGCGAGGGATACGCCCTGCATGCCGCCCACCACGCGCTTATCGAGAATGAAGTTGTCGTCGACGAGGTTGCTGAAGGAGCCGGCGGAGGACGCCATGAAGACCGCCTGCAAAGCCGAGAAGGCGTGGGCGGGTTTGGTCAGCATGCCGCCGGCGATGAACAGGCCGATGTTATTGCAGGCCTCCTCATCGTTACTCTGGGTCCGCAGCCAGTGATGAAAGGAGATGATGTCCAGCTCGCGGGCCTGCGGATGGTCCCAGGGTTTGGCCGGATCCATCGCGGCGGCGAGTTCATCCAAGACGGCGATGAGCTTGTTCATTTGCTCCTCGGTGCCGGCGCTGACGGGGAACATTTCACCTGTGTAGCGCGTGCGCGTGCCGTCGGGGGCGATATACACACTGTCGCCGTCGCGGTAGCGCGAGTAGGTGTCCAGGCCAAGTTCCTCGAGCAGTCCAATCAGTGCCGTCTGGTCCGGAGAGACCCACTGGCCGCCAATTTCCAGCCAGGCGCCGTCGATCGTGTTGGACCAGGTGCGTCCACCCACTCGGTCGCGGGCTTCCAGGACGGCCACACTCAGGCCCGCCTTTTTCAGTTCATGCGCGGCGGTCAGGCCTGATGGTCCGGCGCCGATGATAACGACGTCTCGCTCGATCCTGACGGGATTGTCTGCCGATGTCATTGCTTCCCTCTCCTGCAAAACTTCAGTGATGCCCTTCACTAAATGAATGGCGTTCATTTAGAATAGACTGTAACGGACGTCACTGCTGCCGTAAAGGGGCTGGCCAAAGAAAATAAGAAAACTGCGCCTAGGTGCCTGAAGAAGTTGCGCGAGGAGATTGCGTAAGGATAAGGACGGGGATTTACCTTGGTTGAGACCGCAGATCTGCATCATCAAGCACGACGCCGGGCGGGCCGCCCCCCGCAGGCATTGCTGAGTTCTGCGAGGATCACCAAGGCTGCCCTGAAGCTGATCAGCCACGACGGTTATAAGGGTTTGACCATGGCAGCCCTGGCCAAATCGTTGCATGTGGCGCCATCAGCCCTTTACAACCATGTGCGTTCAAAGCAGGACGTATTGCTGCTCGTGGAGGATCACCTCATGGGCCGCGTGGATGTTTCCGCGTTCAGATCCGAGCCATGGGAATCCGCGGTGGCCAGTTGGGCGCGGTCCTATCGGGATGTTTTCGCCGCGCATTTGCCGCTGATCCCCGTTATTGCGCTACTGCCGGTCACCAATGCACCGGCCACCATCACCATGTATGAGGCCGTGACACAAGGCTTTCTTGCTGCCGGCTGGCAGCGTGAATCCATCATTGACGCCATCGTGGCCTTGGAATCATTCATTTACGGATCTGCCTACGACGTCACCGCACCGGATGACATTTTCGACGTCGGATCCCTCGCCTCGGAGGCACCCCACTTCAGCGACGCCGTGCAGCACAGGGGGCTGGGCCCTTCGCCCGCAACGGGCCGGGCCAATGACGCCGACGCCGCGTTCGCGCTGGGACTCAAAGCAATGATCGCCGGACTAGCAGCAACGTTGGGGCCCAGCGCCTGACTACTCTCTGCACAGCTGTTCGTCTTATCGGATGTGCCGCTCAGTCCTCCGCGTGCGTGGCACCCAGCGGGTCCCGGAGACGCGCCGAAATATCGCCAAACGTGCACACCCCTAGCCAATAGGCACGTGCCCGCCATAGTGTGAAAGCTGAAAACACTGCAACTTTTTCATGAACTCAGGAGCACCCTATGGGATTCAGCATCAGCAACGCCGCACTACGACTGGTTTCCGGAGCGTTCATCCTCAACTCCGGTATTGGCAAGCTCAAACTCGCACCCGAACACGCCGCGGGCTTGCAGTCAGCGGCGGAACGGGTCATTCCCCAAGTGAGCAGCTGGACCCCGGCAGAATTTGGCAGCCGGCTCGCTTACTCCGAGATCGCCGTGGGCGCAGTCGTCTTGGCCCCGTTCGTACCGAGCCGTCTGGCCGGGCTGGCGCTCGGAGCATTCTCCGGCGGACTCGTGGCCACCTATCTGAAGTCCCCCGGGATGACCGAGGACGACGGCATCCGCCCCACCGCCGCCGGGACAGCAATGGCCAAAGATTTTTGGCTGGCCGGAATCGCCGTGGCGCTCCTATTCCACCGCAAAAAGCGGCCGATGGCAGGCTGAGCCGGGATCCGGCGTCGGACTTCAGTGGTGAACTTCAGCGGTGGACTTCAGCGTGAACTTCAGTACGGGCCCTAGCCAGATCAGACCAACGGTGACAGGCTTGGAAACAGGCCGTCTGGGGGCCTGACGCATTGTGCGGCGGCCTTCATTGAAAGGGCATCATGGATTCGCCTCAAGCGCCGGAACCCGCCACCGTCCACACCATCGATTTTGGCGCATTGAGCCGCAATCTGGCCGGTACGCTCTATGAGCCGGGCGCCCCCGTGTACGACGACTTAGCCACGCCATGGAATCTTGCCGTGCAAACCTCTCCGGCCGCCGTGGTGGAAGCCGCCAACGCCGCAGACGTGGTTGAATGCGTGAAATTTGCGGCCGCAAACTCACTCCCCGTCGCCGTCCAGGCAACCGGACACGGCATTGCCAGCAACCTCGATGGCGCCCTGCTCATCCACACCCGGTTGCTAGACGCCTGCACCCTCAACAGCGACAGCAACACGGCGCAGATTGGTGCAGGAGTCACGTGGGCGACCGTCCTCGCCCAGGGCGCAGACCTCGGCCTGATCGGTTTATGCGGCTCGGCGCCCGGAGTTGGCGTGGCTGGCTATACGAGCGGCGGCGGCATCGGCCCCATGGTGCGATCCTTCGGCGCGGCCTCCGACAAAGTGCGCTCCTTCGATGTGGTCACCGGCGACGGCGAATTGCGCCATGCCACGGCACAATCGGAGCCCGATCTTTTCTGGGGTCTGCGCGGCGGCAAAGGCTCCCTTGGCATCATCACGGGTATGGAATTCGAACTCCTCGAACTCCCCGTCATCTACGCTGGCGCCCTGTTTTTCGACACGGCCCACGTCGAAAACGTGCTCCGCATCTGGGCCCAATGGTGCCCCACTCTCCCCCACACGGCCACCACCTCCGTAGCCATGATGCAATTGCCGCCCATGCCCGGCGTGCCCGAACCACTCGCGGGCAGGTTCACCATCGCCGTGCGGTACGTCTTCGTCGGAACAGCGGACGACGGCGCCACCTGGCTTGCGCCGATGCGCTCGGCTGGGGTGTTACTTATGGATGCCGTCGGGCCCATGCCTTCCTCCATGATCGGGTTGGTCCACTCCGATCCTGAAGATTCCATGCCCGCTGCGGAGAGATCCACGCTGCTAGCTGACTTCCCCCGTGAGGCCGTCGAGACACTGTTGGAGGCTGCTGGACCCGACAGCTCCTCCCCGCAACTGATGGTTGAGATCAGGCAACTTGGTGGGGTCCTGCCTCAGCTGCCGGAGACACCAAGCGCGCTGTGTCACCGGGAAGCCGGGTTCGGGCTGCACTCGGTCGCTGTTGGTCCACCTCCGGAGCTGCCAGCCTTTGGCGCGCACGCGGAGGCGATGATCCAAAACATGGCTCCCTGGGCATATGGAGGAAGTCTCGCCAACTTCGCAACTGGCAACGGAGCTGGCGCATTTGCGGAAAGCTACACGCCTTCTGTCCTGGCGAAACTATCCACCCTGGCCCGGCACTTTGACCCAGAGAACGTCTTCAGATTGGGTCAGGTCCCGGCCCGGTAGGCTCATAAGCGCCCCACCGGCCAGCCTTCAGGAGTCCGCAGTGCCCAGCAAGCCCCCAACGCCCGCCTCGCCTGCGTCCCCTGCGTCATCTGCGTTTGAAGCTATCCGCTCGCGTCGAGACGTGACGGTCAGCCGCGACAGACTTGCCCTACTCAACACGGCTGGAGTTACACCCCAAGAGGCCATGGTCGCCGATCTTTTGGCCGTTCGTGCGGCGCTGGATAGTGGCGGGATCGAGTACCTGCTGGTGCGCGGCAACGACGAACGGCCAGTGCTGGCGATCGAGCGTTCCCTGCGCGAACGCCTCGAACGGTGCCTGACGGCCGCCTTCATCCAAGAACCGTTTTATGCGCGCAGCGTTGACACCCGCAAATCCACCGTGTTGTTGGCCGAGGGATTGCTGGCCAAACTGCCCGAAACACAGATCGTGCGTCTCTTCCGCCCACGAGTAGCTCCCACTGGAGGGCTGTATTACGGGGCGGCATGGGGAGTACAAATTGAGTTGTGGGCCTTTTCCGCGGACCACATTGACCTGCCGCTGGAAAACTCGCTCACGCGCCGAACGGTGGAACGTGGGGAAGCTAAGCGCAGCACCGTGGAGCTTCACGGATTGAACTGGCCCACCATTGAGAACATGTTCATTGATCATGCCTTTGATGTCCGCTTCGACATCGACATGGTATTTTCCTGGGTTGACGGCAGCGCCGCCTCTTACCAGTCAGCGCGCCGGGAGCTTGAATCAGAAGCGTTGCTAGGCGAGGGCGATGACCATGAAGCCCGGTTTCGCCAAGTAGATGAACTGAAGTACGCACTACGTTCGGTGCATCTTTTTGCCCCGTGGATCCGGCACATCTTCATTGCCACGGATTCGCCGGCTCCGCAGTGGCTTGCCGAGCACCCGAAAGTCTCCCTGGTCCGCAGCCAGGAGCACTTTGCCGACACCTCAGTCTTACCAACGCACAATTCCATGGCGGTGGAGTCTCAGCTGCACCACATCGAGGGCCTAGCGGAACACTTCCTATATTCCAATGACGACATGTTTTTGGGTCGCCCGCTTTCACCGGACCTCTTCTTTACCCCTGGAGGAATCACCCGCTTCATGCTCTCCCCCAACCGGATCGGGCTGGGCGAAAGCGATGTGCAACGCAGTGGTTTTGAGAACTCGGCCCGCGTCAACCGCAGGCTTTTATGGGAACGTTTTGGCACCTTCACAACCCATCATCTGGAACACAGCGCGGCGCCGCTGCGCCGTTCGGTCCTGGCTGAACTGGAACAGGAATTTGCACCGGAGTTCGTGGCCACGGCCGCCAGCACATTCCGGGCAGCAGGAAACATTTCGGTGACCAACTCCCTTTACCACTACTACGCCTTGCTGACCGGCCGGGCCGTCATGCACAAGGACGGTCGGGGAGTTTACGTGGATACGGCAAATATGGCAGGGCTCGCCGACTTGCCGCAGGTGCTGGCTCGGCGCAATGCCGACTTTTTGTGCCTCAATGACGGCAGTTTCGGCGACGCCGCCCCGGAAAAGCGTAGGGAACTGGTCACCGACTTTTTGGAACAGTACTTCCCGTTCAAGGCGCCGTGGGAAAAATAACGGTTCGAACACACCAAAGAGGTGGTTGTCACCGCTCGCCACCGGTGAACCGGCAGTGAGCGGTGACAACTACCCACGAACGTCTGCGTCCGGCTAGCCCAGATACCCGTTCGGGTTCAGGACGTACTTGGTGGCGGCACCGGCGTCGAACTCGGCATAGCCGCGCGGCGCGTCGGTGAGGGAAATGGCCTGGGCGTTGACGTTCTTGGCGATCTGCACCTTGTCGTGCAGGATTGCCATCATCAGGCCGCGGTTGTACTTCATGACGGGGCACTGTCCTGTTGTGAATGCGAGGGACTTTGCCCAGCCGGTGCCCAGGCTCAGCGACAGCGAACCCTTTTGTGCGGCGGCGTCGATGCCGCCCGGATCGCCGGTCACATACAGGCCGGGAATGCCCAGCGAGCCGCCGGCTGCTGTGATGTCCATGAGGTCGTTCAACACCGTAGCCGGCGCCTCACCGGCACCGGAACCGTGGCCCTTGGCCTCGAAGCCAACGGCATCGACCGCGCAGTCGACCTCGGGCACGCCGAGGATCTGCTCGATCTGCTCCGCCGGCCCGCCCTTGCTAAGATCCACGGTTTCACAACCAAACGCTCGTGCTGCCGCCAGACGATCAGCGTTCATGTCAGCGACAATGACGACGGCGGCACCCAGCAGATGGGCGGATGTTGCCGCCGCGAGGCCCACTGGCCCGGCGCCGGCAATGTAGACGGTGGAGCCGACAGTCACGCCGGCCGACACTGCACCATGGAAGCCGGTCGGGAAGATGTCGGAGAGCATGGTCAGGTCCATGATCTTCTCCAGCGCCTGGTCCCGGTCCGGGAACTTCAGCAGGTTCCAGTCGGCGTACGGCACCAGCACGTACTCGGCCTGGCCGCCCACCCAGCCGCCCATGTCGACATAGCCGTAGGCACTACCCGGTCGGTCCGGGTTTACGTTGAGGCAGATGCCGGTCTTGCGTTCCTTGCAGTTTCGGCAGCGTCCGCATGAGATGTTGAAGGGGACCGAACAAATGTCCCCCACCTTGATGAATTCAACGCCGGGGCCCACCTCGACCACTTCGCCGGTGATTTCGTGGCCCAAAACCAGATCCGACGGAGCCGTGGTGCGTCCTCGCACCATGTGTTGGTCGGAGCCACAAATGTTGGTGGCCACTGTGCGCAGGATGACACCATGAGGAACTTTTCTTCCCACGTTGGCAGGGTTGACGCCCGGCCCGTCCTTGAGTTCAAACGTGGGGTAATCGATGTCAATAACCTCGACGACTCCGGGTCCCTTGTAGGCAACTGCTTTGTTTCCTGACATGGTTTTTCCTTCCCAGTTATTTCAGAAGACACCTAATTGGCGCTTCAAGTGCAATGAGAAATCAACCCCTGCCGCTTCGTGCAGCACACTGAAAGTGCGCGCCTGCGGCGCGTGATGAGTGGTGGTCAACAGGGTTGTTGTCAGTCTAGGCCTGGCCGGGGAAATATGTAAGGGCACCGGTCTCGGCACGCTCGATCACCGACGGGGCTCCACCTGAAGCGAGTACGCAGGCGCCTGACCTTCCGGCGCCCGAGCTACAAACTTTGCTTCTGCGGACCGTTACGCCGTAACCGTGCGCAGCTCATTGAGTGGCGCCTCATTGTGCCTTAACCACGCGCAGGCGCCAAGTCTCCCTGACTCAGGAGGCCCTTAACATAGGCCGCCTGACCGCCGTGTTGCACGCAGTCATCAAGAATGCTGATGAGCCGAACTCCTAGCGTCACCGGCGGATCCCAGCGTTCATCCACGATTCGGTCCAGCTCGGCATCGCTCAACCCACCAACATATTCCAAACTTCGGGCCAGAACCGCCTCGAGGTACTCACGCAGCAGTTCCGTAGAATCCACATGAACGGCGGTCACCTGCTCTGCCGTGTGTCCGTAGCCGGTATCGGCGGGGTCCAGCCCAAAAGCAAAGCGGTCAGCGTACTCTCCGCTGCGCCACACAGATTCAGTCCCGGCCACCTCGGCAATTTGTTCGTCTTGCCCGCGCGACAGGTGCCACACAAGCCAGGCTATGGAATTACCGCTCCCGCCCGGGCGCCAATTCGCGTTCTGTGGCTCCAGACCGTGTAGGACACCGCCAACAATGGTGCCAATTCTGCCGAAAGCGTCAGTCAACAACTCCGAAGATCTCATGCCTGTCATGCTTCCACCGGGAGCGGCAACTGTCGAGAGTTGGCCTCGACAGGCTCGACCACCGGGACTCGGCGATCGAGCAGCGGAGGCGCTACGTCAGGATAATGACGTCCAGGGTTCGCGGTCCGTGGACGCCCTCAACACGTTCGAGTTCAATATCGCTCGTGGCGCTAGGCCCGCTGATCCAGGTTTGCGGTCGGGTTGCTTCCAAACGGGCAATCGCCTCCGGCAGCACCTCCACAATGTCCCCCGCACGCAGGATGCAGATGTGCCGATCCGGAACGAGGGAGATGATACGCCGACCCTGATCATCACTGCCATCCAGCATGATGGTTCCGGTCTCGGACACGGCCGTCGCGGCAGCGGTGACCACGGCGTCCACAGCATCCAGTTCCGCTACGGTGAGGCGGCTCTCCGGCGAGTCAACATGCACAGCCAACGTCCCGGCGTCGTTCTTCAAAGCTGCAAGCCACTCCTGCGCCAGGCCATGCGGCACCACAATCGAGGCACTGCCGGCGAGCAGTTCGGCCAGCCGTGCGGCAACATCGGAGGTGGGTGTGAGGAACACGTTCGCCTTGTAGTCCACCAGCCTGTCCACGAGCTGCTCCAGGCGCTGCGCCGCGGTCATGTCCGAGCTGCGGCGGTAAATCCGGGGCACCACGGGCGTCACCGGCGCATCACGCAGGGCCGATTTGATCCGGTTCATGATGTCCTCGCGGGCGCTCATGCCTGCTCCCCTTCGCTGGTATTTGAGGTGGTGCTTGAGGTGCCCTCGCCAAGTACGACGGCGGCGCCTGGCTGATGTTCTTTGTCCCACCACTGGCGGAACGACTGGCTGGGTGGGGCCGGGATGTTCCTACTCTGGGTCCAGCCACCAGCGATGCCGGGGAGCCGTTTGATGACTTTGGCGCGTCCGGCAACGAGCTTGCCCAAAGGCAAGCCCTTTTCCAGCAGGGCCAGATGTGAGCCCTTGGAGAACGCCCATTCGGCACCCTTCATCATGAGGTCCATCTGGGTGGGGATCTTGACCTTGGCGCGTTTGGAATCAACGTCTTCGCCGCGTAAGTGGACCAGGATTTCGGGGATGTTGATCTTCACGGGGCAGGCGTCAAAGCAGGCGCCGCAGAGGGAGGAGGCGTAGGGCAGGGAGTTGTTTTCCTCGCTCTTGATACCTGTCATAAGGGGTGAAAGGATCGCGCCGATGGGACCCGGGTAGGTGGATCCGTAAGCGTGTCCTCCGGTGCGTTCGTAGACGGGGCACACGTTCATGCACGCCGAACAACGGATGCAGTTCAGTGCCGTGCGGCCGTATTCATCGGCGAGTGCTGCGGTGCGGCCGTTGTCCAGCATGACCAGGTGGACGTTTTGTGGGCCGTCGCCGGGGGTGACGCCGGTCCACAGCGAGGTGTAGGGGTTCATGCGCTCGCCCGTGGAAGACCGGGGCAGCAATTGCATGAATACTTCAAGATCGGTCCACGACGGCAGCAACTTTTCAATGCCCATGACGGTGATGAGCGTTTCCGGCAGGGTCAGGCACATGCGGCCGTTCCCTTCGGATTCCACCACGGTCAAGGTGCCGGTGTCGGCCAAGCCGAAGTTGGCACCCGAGACGGCCACCTTGGCGGAGAGGAACTTTTTGCGCAGGTGTGTGCGGGCGGCTTCGGCCAGACGGGCCGGGTCATCCGTCAGGTTTGGGTCCACCACGGGCATTTCGCGCAGGAAGATTTCGCGGACCTGGCTGCGGTTTTTGTGGATAGCCGGGACCAGGATGTGACTGGGCTTGTCGTGGTCTAGCTGGACGATCAGCTCAGCCAGGTCAGTCTCGTAGGCCGCTATGCCCTGCTCTTGAAGGTATTCGTTCAAGCCGATTTCCTGGGTGGCCATGGACTTGACCTTGACCACTTCAGTTTCACCGGTCTCGCGGATCAGGGAGGTGACAATCTCATTGGCTTCCTGGGCGTCGCGGGCCCAGTGAATGATGCCGCCGCGGGCGGTGAAGTTCGCTTCGAACTGCTCCAGCAGGGCTGGCAAATTCGCCATGGTGGCGTCCTTGATGGCGCTGCCAGCGTTGCGCATGTCTTCCCAGTCGGGAAGTTCGGCAACAACTTTCAGCCGCTTGTCGCGAATGGTGTGGGTTGCGTGGCCCAGGTTGGCCCGCAATTGCTCATTGCCCAGTTCGCGGTGCGCTGCCTTCGGGAAGGGTTCGGTGGCATTGAGGTTACCGCTGCCGAAAACTGGCAATGTGGGCATGCCCAAAAAGGTGTTGCTCATCGCTTGCTCCCTGCCAATTTCACGTCGCCAGTGACTGTTATGGGGTTTTCAAGAGTGCTCGCCAAGATCTCAGCAAAGTGGAGGGTGCCCACCTCGCTGCCCTGGCGGGACAGTCCGCCACCAATGTGCAGGAGGCAGCTGGCGTCGCCGCCGGAACACAGCTCTGCGCCGGTGCCGCAAATGTTGGCCGCCTTGTCGGCGTTCATGGCGGCGGAAACATCGGCATTCTTCATGGAGAAGGTGCCGCCGAAGCCGCAGCACTGATCGGCTTGGGGCAATTCCACCATCTCGATGCCACCCACGCTTGCCAGCAGGTTCAACTGGCGGTCTTCCAGACGCAACAGCCGCATACCGTGGCAGCTGGGGTGGTAGGTGACCTTATGCGGAAAGTACGAACCCAGCTGTTCTGCCGCATTGGTGATGCCCAGAACATCGGTCAGCAATTGGGAGAGCTCGTAGGTTTTGGCGCCTACCTTGGCAGCTCTGGCCTCAAGTGCAGCATCACCACAGCGGCGGGCCACCATCTCATGCTGGTGCTTAACACTGGCAACACAGGAACCTGAAGGTGCCACGGCGACGTCGTAATCATCGGTGTCGAAGGCTTCGACGTGGTTGGCCACAACGGCGTGGGCTTCCTTGAAGTAGCCGGAGTTGACGTGCATCTGACCGCAGCAGGCCTGCCCAGAGGGGAACACAACCTCATGTCCGAGCCGTTCCAGAAGGGCCACAGTGGCCTGTGCCGTGCGCGGGTACATGGCATCGACGATGCAGGTGGCGAAGAGCGCAATTTTCATGATTTCAACTGTAGGGCAAAACACATTGAATGTGGACTGACCACACCCTAACTTCAATCATAGCGCCACTCCATGGAGCCACTTTTGTACCAGGGCAGGTCCACAAAATCCGGGGCGTGGAGGCTAGAGCGGCAGTCCAGCTCCTGGTTTCAGATTCTTCATGACAAGGGTGGAACTGACGCGCTGCACACCCGGGAGGACCGTCAGCTCATTGTCGAAGCACTGCTGATAGTCACTGAGATCCTTAGCCATGACTCTCAAAATATAGTCAGGGTCGCCAAATAGTCGCTGGGCTGAGGTAATACGAGCATTGGCCGAAACCTGCGCCTCGAACTCGTCCATGGTGGAACGGTCAACGCGCGCAAGAGTCACAAACACCAGCGCCTCAAAACCCAGTCCTACAGCAACCGGATCAATGATGGCGCGGTAACCACTAATGGCGCCGGACGACTCTAAATCTTTGAGCCGACGGTGACATGGCGCAACGGTCAAACCCACCTCAGCAGCCAAGGCAGTCGCACTCATTCGACCGTCGTTTTGAAGTGTGCGCAAAATTTCTTTATCAATGGCATCAATCACAGATATATCTTATCGCGGCACTCGTATTTATGGACAAAAAAGGTAAGCACTTATGTCTCCATTTTCCCTAAGCTTGCCGTAGAAGATCAACAACAATGATCAACAACCGCAGTGATCACGACGAATCTAGGCAGCAGGAGCATCATGGAACCGCAGGCACTCGTAGGCTTCCTCATAGTCGCCATCACCCTGACCTGCACACCTGGCCCGGATTGGGCTTTTGCGATCGCTTCCGGTCTGGGAAAGCGCAGTTTCGTGCCTGCCATTGCAGGGCTTTGTGGCGGCTACGTCCTGCATACCATCTTGCTGGCGGCCGGGATCGCGGCACTCATGGCAGCCATGCCTAGTTTGTTGTTGTGGCTGACAGTTGCCGGAGCCCTCTACCTTTTGTGGCTCGGCTTCATGACCACCAGATCATGGCGAGGCGCCGGATTTGTCACCGTGGGACCGAACGGAGAACTGCCCGTGAATCCGGCTGCGGGAAAAGCCATGACGCCTGAGGACTTGACCCCTACAGCCTCCGCACTCGGCAAACCCAACTCAGCCTGGGGACCGTTCCTGCAAGGCTTTGGTACCAGCAGCATCAACCCGAAGGGGCTGCTGCTGTTCGTTGCCCTCACCCCGCAGTTCATCAAGGTCGACGCCGCATTTTCAGTACCACTTCAGTCGGCCATTCTGGGGCTGTCCTTCGTCGCTATGACCGCCGTCATTTACTCGCTCGTGGCAGTCGGCGCTCGGAAATTGTTGCGATCACGTCCAGCTGCGGCTCGCGGCGTGACACTGACAAGCGGCCTCATCATGTGTGCACTAGGCACCCTCCTACTCATCGAGCAGGTGGGCCCGGTGACACAAGCGGCCGGGGGTCTGCTTGCCCTCGGCTGACTTCCGCCGACCACGTTGATTCTGCCCGAGCCTATCCATCGGACGCCACGAAGAACTCAGTCCTGCGCAGCACTCCAAGCAGCCAGCTCACCCAGCAGTTGATGCTTGCGCTCGTCAGAGGCAAAAGATGAGCGGATGGAGTTGGCCGCCAACAGCTCAACTGTCGCCGAGTCCCATTCGAACTCGTCCACGAGCGCGCCAAAGTTAGCCCCAACGTAGCCGCCAAAATATGCGGGATCATCGGAGTTGACGCAGACGTTCAGCCCCGCCGCAATCATCTGCGGCAGCGGATGGGCGGCCAGGGTATCCACGGTACGCAGCCGGACATTCGAGAGCGGGCACACCGTCAATGGAACCTGCTCAGCCACCAGCCGCTTAACCAAGTATTTGTCTTCTACAGCCCTAATTCCATGGTCGATCCGCTCCACACCGAGCAGGTCCAACGCGTCCTCAACATAGCTGGGCGGGCCCTCTTCGCCGGCGTGAGCCACCAAGCGCAGCCCTGCTTCTGCGGCACGTTTGAACAAGCGGATGAACTTCGACGGCGGATTGCCCACCTCTGCTGAGTCCAGGCCAATGCCGATAATGGGCGCGTTCATAGCCAGCAGCTGCTCCAGAACGGCAAGCGCAGACTCTTCAGATTCATCACGCAAGAATGCGGCGATGAGTCCTGTCGTGATACCAAAGTCCGCCTCGCTGGTGGCGAGGGCAGCGGCGATACCGTTGACCGCCGTCGAAAGTTCCACTCCGCGAGCAACATGAGCCTGGGGATCAAACATGATCTCCGCATGGCGGACTCCAGATTCCTTGGCGCGGGCCAAATAGGCCCCCGTCATGTCGGTAAAGTCAGCCTCCGTGATCAGCACGGCCATGTTGGCGTAATACAGGTTCAGGAACGATTGCAGATCGGTGAACTCATACTGTTCCCGTAATGCTTCCAGTGTGGGAAACGGCAGTGTGATGCCGTTGCGCGCCGCCAGCGCCAGAATCAATTCCGGCTCGAGGGTGCCCTCAATGTGCAGGTGCAGTTCGGCCTTGGGAAGCGCAGCCACGGCTGCAGGATCAACGTTTTCAACAGGAGCCTGGGTCATGAATCCAGTCTATGTGGGAGCCCAAGACCTAGCCGACCGCAACAACCCTCCCCCGCGCCCCGCAAATACGGCCCAAAACACCCAATGTCGGAGGGGTACGGCAAGATGATGCTCAGCAGATTCAATGACAACCGGGAACTTTTCGGAACGGCCAACCATTAGGAATATGTAGCGTGAATGGAGATAATTGAATTTGAACAATCCGGGCCCGTGCCGTGAGGCTTCGTGGCACCGAATCCAGATCGATGAAATCCCTGATCCGTGGCAGGTCTTAGGATTTCCTGAGGAGCTTTTTAGCGCGTGTTCATGAGAACTTTTGGCTGGTCCTTCGGGATCACCGCAGTAGCGCTCACCCTCGCCTTTTTCTACGGCGGCATCGAAGCGCTTATCCTCTGTGCCATCCTCGGTGTTTTGGAAGTCAGCCTCAGCTTTGACAATGCCGTAGTTAACGCCCGCATCTTGGAAAAGATGAGCGCGTTCTGGCAAAAAATGTTCTTGACGGTCGGTATTTTGATCGCCGTTGTCGGTATGCGCATCGCGTTCCCGCTCTTGATTGTTGGCGTCACGGCCAACCTCAACCCGATCCAAGCCGTGCAACTGGCGCTGGAAAAGGGCGACATCCATACAGAAGGCAGCTACTCCTACCTGTTGCACGACGCGCACCCGCAAATCGCTGCCTTTGGCGGTGTCTTCCTGCTCATGCTATTCCTCGACTTCATGTTCGAGGAGCGCGAAATCCACTGGCTTAAGTGGCTCGAGAAACCTCTAGCTTTCATTGGTCGCCTGCATGGCGCATCAATGGTCATCGCCCTGCTGATCTTGGTGGCCTCCGCCGCCATGGTCCGCCCCGGCAAGGAAATCGACGTTCTCATCGCAGGCATCCTGGGCATGGTCACCTACATGTTGGTGAACGGCCTCGGTGACCTCTTCGACGTCGACGGTGACGGTGATTCGGACGCAGACGATATTGCTGCCGAGGCGGCAAAAATCACCAAAAAGTCCAACAAGGGCGTCGGCAAGGCAGTGGGCAAGGCCGCGTTCATGCTGTTCCTCTACCTTGAAGTCATTGACGCCTCGTTCTCCTTTGACGGCGTCATCGGCGCCTTTGCCATCACCTCCGACCCCATCATCATCGCCCTTGGCCTCGGCCTGATCGGCGCCATCTTCGTCCGCTCACTGACGGTGTTCCTGGTCCGCGAAGGAACCCTCGATGACTACGAATACCTGGATCATGGCGCCCACTGGGCCATTGGCGCCCTGTCCATCATCTTGCTCTTGACCATCAGTATCGAGGTCAACGAGGTCATCACCGGAATCATCGGCGTGGTCTTCATCGGCGCCTCATTCTGGTCTTCCATTGTTCGAAACAAGCGAGCTGCAGCAGCAGAAATCAAGGTTGAGCAGCTCACTAATTAGCATCAACACCCACGTTTTTCCACACCTATTCACCAAGGAGCTACACGCTATGGGACTTAGTTTGCAAAAGGGCCAGGCCCTTTCACTGAAGAAGAACGACGGCGCCGCCCTCACCCGGGTGCGGATGGGACTGGGCTGGGATTCTGCAGCCCCCGTCAAGCGCGGACTGTTTGGCGGCCTGAAGAAGGCAGCCGATATCGACCTAGACGCCTCAGCCATTTTCTTTGACGCCAGCGGTAAGGCCCTTGACACGGTCTTCTTCAATCAGCTGAAGAGCAAAGACGGCTCCACCCAGCACACCGGTGACAACCTGACCGGTGAAGGCGACGGTGACGACGAGACCATCCTGGTTGATCTGGCCAAGGTCTCACCGGCCGTGTCCCAGATTGTGTTTGTTATCAGCAGCTACAGCCGCCAGACCTTTGACCTGGTAGAGAACGCATTCTGCCGCCTCGTTGACGATTCAACGGCTGGCTCCCCTGAAGTTGCCCGTTTCCAGCTGACCGATTCAGGCACCCACACCGCCATGATCATGGCCAAGGTGTCCCGCGAGGACACCGGCTGGGCGTTCACTGCTATTGGCGAGCGAGCCAACGGACGCACCGCGATGGACCTGATCCAACCGGCAGCAAACTCACTGTAGGGTTTCGCCAAAGGCTATTTCGTTTTAGTTTGTAAGTGGCACTTCAGTTATTAGAGGAGTTCAGTTCAGATGGCATCTTTGACACTTTCCAAGGGCAGCAACCTTTCCCTAACCAAGGCTGATCCCGGCCTGCAGATGGCCATGGTTGGCCTGGGCTGGGATCCGCGCACCACCAGCGGTCACCAGTTCGACTTGGACGCATCAGCATTGCTGGTTACCGCCAGCGGCAAGGTCCGCAATAACGATGACTTCATCTTCTACAACCAGCTCGAATCCAAGGATGGCTCGGTTGTTCACCAGGGCGATAACCGCACGGGTGAAGGTGACGGCGACGACGAGCAGATCCTGATCAATCTCGCCACGGTTGCCGCCGATATTGAACGTGTGGTCATTGTGGTCTCAATCGACCAAGCGGAAGTCCGTGGCCAGAACTTCGGTCAGGTTCGCGACGCCTACTGCCGTGTGATCAACCAGGAAAACGAACAAGAAATTGTTCGCTACGACCTTTCCGAGGACGCCGCGTCGGAGACCACTATGGTTTTCGCTGAAATCTACCGCAACGGCGCAGAATGGAAGTTCCGCGCCGTCGGCCAGGGCTACGCCAGTGGCTTGCACGGCATCGCCACCGACTACGGAATTGTTCTGGACTAGTTCACCGTGGTGCGCGGAGGAATCCGCGCACCACACCGCTTTGACGGTAACCGGCAACCCGCCGGCAGCTCACAAACCATTTACAATGTAAGGACGCGATTTCATGGCTGGACTTTCGCTTGCCAAGGGCAACAACCTTTCTTTGACCAAGACCGACCCCGGCCTGCAACAGGCACTCATTGGCTTGGGTTGGGATCCCCGCACCACCACGGGTGAGGCTTTTGACCTGGACGCCTCAGCTCTGCTGGTCGCCGCATCCGGCAAGGTCCGTTCCGGCGATGACTTCATTTTCTACAACCAGCCTGCTGCCAAGGACGGTTCGGTGACTCACCTCGGTGACAACCGCACTGGCGATGGCGCAGGTGATGACGAGCAGATCCTGATCGATCTGACCAAGGTTGCCGCAGATGTAGAACGCATTGTCATCGTGGTTTCCATCGATCAAGCCGAAGCCCGAGGCCAGAACTTTGGCCAGGTTCGCGGAGCCTACTGCCGCGTGGTCAACCAAGGCAACGAGCAGGAAATTGTGCGCTTCGACTTGAGCGAAGATGCTGCTCCCGAGACGTCCATGCTGTTCTCGGAGATCTACCGTAATGGCAGCGAATGGAAGTTCAAGGCCGTAGGCCAGGGCTACGCCTCCGGGCTGGCCGGCATCGCCACCGACTTCGGCGTCCCTCTGGGCTGACCCCTCACCGTTTCGGCCTTCTCCGTTTCAGCAACGCTTCAACAACCTCCAACTACTTGGAAATTGGATCTCACCATGACTTCACCTTTGACCCCGCCCACCGAAACCGAAACCGCACTGGTACTGAAAGCCCCCGACGCTCCGGCGATCGTCGCGGCTGAAGAAGCCCCCGGCATGGTTCCGGTGCCTGCCGAACGCCAGGCCGAGATCAACCGTCAGGCCAAGGACTACATCGCCGAGATCGCCACGTTCGATGCCCGCAGCCCCGAGTTCACCTCCAAGGTTGATGGCATCTCCAAGCTGGCCGGTTCGGAAATGACCAACTCCTCGAATGCTTCCAGCCGCATGTTGGAGCGCTCCTCAACTTCTGTTGCCGGAGCCAAGAAGAGTGGCAACAGCGCCCAAGCCCAGGTTGCGGGCACTTTGAATGATCTGCGCAGCACGGTGGAGGATCTGACCCCGAACAACGCAGATTTGACCGTTGGCCGGAAGATTCTCGGTTTCATTCCGGGTGGCAACAAGCTGGCCAAGTACTTCCAGAAGTACGAGTCCGCCCAGACCCAGCTCGATGCCATCATCAAGTCGCTCATGGCTGGCCAGGACGAGCTCCTCAAGGACAACGCCAGCCTGGCCGGGGAAAAGGTCAAGCTCTGGGAGACAATGCAGAGCCTGAGCGAGTACGCCGTGTTCGCCAAGGCCCTGGACGCTGCCTGTGTTGAGAAGATCGACTCTACCCGCGCTTCGGGTCAGGTTGAGCAGGCGCAGAAGCTTGAAGCCGATGTGCTGTTCCCCATCCGCCAGCGCCACCAGGACATCCTGACGCAGCTGGCTGTTTCGGTGCAGGGCTACCTAGCCATGGATCTGATCCGTAAGAACAACCTGGAACTCATCAAGGGTGTTGACCGGGCCCGTACCACCACCATTTCGGCCCTGCGCACTGCCGTGATCGTGGCCCAGGCCCTGGCTAACCAGAAGATGGTGCTGGACCAGATTGACGCCATCAACACCACCACCAACAACATGATTCTCAAGACCAGTGAGATGCTCAAGGATCAGACGGTCCGCATCCACCAGCAGGCGTCAACATCCGGCGTCAGCGTGGAGACCTTGCAGAAGGCCTTTGATAACGTCTTTGAAACCATGGACGCCATCGACACCTTCCGCGCCTCGGCCGCCAAGAACATGGAAGGCACCGTGGTAGCCCTAGAAGCCGGCCTGGAGCGGGCCAAGCCTTACTTGGAGCGCTCCCGCCAGTCGGAACGCGAGTAGGCTAAAACGTACGACGACGAAACTAGGGTAATGCGATGATTGGCCGTTTTGTGGGGGGCAGGTTTGGCGGAGGCCAGGCGCCCCAAGTACCTGCCCCGCCGGTAGTTGACCCGGTCGCGGAGGAAATTGCCCAAATGGGTGCCTCCGTGGACAGTTTGCGCGCCGCCGTGCGCCGATCCGGCAGCAGGCTGCCTCCCTTGCTGACTTCACAGTTGCGCCATTTGGGCGACCTCATGCGTGAGGCAGTGGCGGACATTAGCATCAGGGGCTGTTCCACGGAGCAGCGCGTCCTGCTCAACGCCATGATTTGTAGTTACGTCCCTACGCCGTTGCAGTCGTACCTATCGCTACCTCCAGCACACCACGACGAGGAATCGTCGGCAACCTTCATGTTCGCCGAGCAATTGGCCACGCTGGAGGAAACTTTGGCGGATCTACTCAACCAGATCCGCATTGGCGCGGTGGAAGAACTATCTACCCACGGCCGCTTCTTGGCGGATAAATTCTCCGCTCAGGATGCTGCCCTGCAGCTTCAACAACCAGCATCAGAGAGGGACCCATTGCGTTTGGAGGGCCAGTCTTGGCAACACTAGTGGCAGGGGCCAACGCGGCCCTAACGGCTGAAAATCCGGGCCTGGATCAGGTCCTTGTGGCCATGGGGTGGGACATCATTCCCAGCCGCGGCCCCCAGGCCGAGCTGGTCCCTTTCGCTATCATGTGCGATTCAGATGGCAAGGCGGTCTCCAATGAGCACCTGGTGTACTTCAACCAGCTTGCCAGTGCCGATGCCTCGGTGACCTTTGTGGGCTCCGGCGATCAGGAGCAGATCGATGTCGAGCTGGGCAGGATCCCGGCGGACATTTCCAAGATCATCTTCCTGGCTTATGTGGACCCCGAATTTCGTGGTCAGGGCACCTTTGGCGCGGTACGAAACGCCCACATTCGTGTGGCCACGGCAGAGAACCGCGAACTGGTCCGCTTTGACCTGGCCGTCAGCCAGCTGGATTCAGTCACGGCCATGATCTTTGGTGAGCTGTACCGGCACCGCGAGGACTGGAAGTTCCGTGCACTGGGGCAGGGCTACAGCACAGGTCTGGCCGGAGTGGCCAAGGACTACGGAATCAGCCTGTAGGGCCTCACCGTGAATAATCCTTCAGCTCCGCGCACCGACCTGCCGTTTCTGCGTCGCCGGATCAAACCAGGCCCAGCCCAACCGGTTCAGCCCTCCGTTACCTCGGCTATGTCCTCGGCACAGTCGCCGACACAGGTCCCTCGGCAAGCCCCGGCGACCGCACCCGCCGCACCTATGCAGCCATCGTCCGGACCGTCCTTGACTCTGCGCCACCCATCGACACCGGCCACTGCACCCGCGCAACCCTCGGTCCGGCCCCAGGTTTCTGCACCCGCACAGTCATCCTCAGGGCCTTCCTTGACGCTGCGTCAGCCTACTCAGCCGCCGTCTTCCAACCAGCCTGCTCCGGTGGCTGCCCCCCGTCTGCAACCGAGCGCGCCGGCAACCGCCCGCCCCACGTCGCAACCATCCGCACAGGCGGCTTCCGGCGTAGCCTCGCCTCCCAGGACCAGCCCGTCCGGGTTGGTCCTGGGAGGTGCGGCTCCGGCGTCGTCCACGAGTCCCCGTGCCAAGAAACTGGCAGCACAGCGAGAAAAGGCGAAGCTGGAGGATCATGAGGTTCGGCTGTTGTTCCCGGCCCCCGGGATCCGGGACATCTACGAGCTGAACCTGGTGGACCGTGTGCTCAGGCTGACGGTGCTGGAATCGTCGGTGGGCACCTTGGTGGTCAGCGGCAGCACGGCCGTTGCGTGGGAGGATGTGCGCCGGGTGACTGGCGGAGCGACGGTGGATGGCCACAAGGCCGGGACCTCCGTTATGACTTCCGGGAACCGAGAATTGGTGGGTTACCACGGCCGCGATGCGCTGGTTTCCTTGCGCCATGTGCGTGAACTGCGCCGGGCCGTGTTCATCAATCGCAGCAGTGCCGCCATGGGTGTGCGGCTATTCTCCGGTGAATCCGTGGCGCTGCCACCTGCGGCCGATGGCACGCAGATGGTGATGTTGCTACACAGGATCGGCAACGTCCTAGAGATGCGGGCGGAGCCGGTGCCTCATACCTGGACCGACCAGCAGATCTGGCACGAGTTCGACTTGTCCATGACGCATAGCGCGCCCGCCTCCGCCTACGGGCGCTAGGGCATATGCCTCGCGGGCCATATTTTATTTCAGGATTACTTTGAAAGGGCCAATGCGACATTTTCGCTCCTTGACCGCGCTCCAATCCTCTACCCTTTTTCATCGTCTACCTGTGGAATTGACGGCTCATAGCTCGCCCGAGCTGCAGGCCGTTGCCCTTGGCGGGACGCTATATACTCCCGCTAACCGGCCGAATCTAGTCAAGGACATTCTGCGCCAGCGCGATCTCGGCTGCGTGTCTATGGTGCTGTGTTTGGAGGACTCCATCCCCGATGCGGATGTAGCCAGCGCAGAGGACAACGTGGTCTCCACGCTTGGAGTCCTCGCCGAATATGATGACGCCCTGCCGCTGCTTTTCGTCCGGGTCAGGACGCCCGAACAGATGCTCTCGGTGGCCCGCCGGGCCGGTGCCGCCACAGGCGTGCTGACCGGCTTTGTGATCCCTAAGTTCGACAACGAATCAGGGGCAGGTGCGGCCTTCCTCGAAGCGTTGCACATCATTCAGGCCGAGCTGGGCCTGGACGGCAACCACTCAAGCAACACCCGCAGGCTGCGCGTCATGCCCATCTTGGAATCACCGTCCGTGATCCACGTCGAGACCCGGGACGCCGCGCTGACCAACATTTACACGCTGCTCGCCGCCAACCGAGAGGATATCCTCTCGGTCCGGATTGGCGCCACGGACATGTCCAGCGCCTTTGGCCTTCGCCGCTCACGGGATCTAACCATCTATGACGTCAACGTGGTGGCCAGCGTCATTGGCGACATTGTGAACGTATTGGGCAGGCCCGCCGGCGGCTTCGTCATCTCCGGCCCCGTCTGGGAGCACTTCGCCAACACCGAACGCGTGTTGCGCCCACAATTGCGCGTCACCCCGTTCGTGGGCCCCCAGGAAATTGAGCTCCGTCAACGCATCATGACGGCAAACCTGGACACCCTCATTCGGGAGATTGAGCTCGATCTTGCGAACGGACTGCTCGGCAAAACTGTCATCCACCCCACCCACGTGGCCCTGGTCCATTCCATGAGCGTGGTCAGTCACGAAGAATATTTGGATGCCTTGGCCATCGCCGGCAACACCAACGGCGGCGCCGCGGCCTCCCCCTACGGCAACAAAATGAACGAGATGAAGCCGCACCAGGCCTGGGCGCAACGTACCCTGCTGCGCGCCGACGCCTTTGGTGTGGCCGCCGCCAACATTAGTTTTGTCGACCTGCTGGAAGCGAGCATGGCGTGAGTGAGCCGGGCGTAAGTGTCTGGAGCGGCGGTTTTGTTGCCGATCAACTCAACGTCGCCATCCACAGTGACCCCTCCAGTGCCGTTGCCATCGAGGATCTGGTGGGTCTGGCCCTGCGCCGCAACCCCAAGCGCGCCCACCTGCTGGTCTCCCGGGTGTTGGCCAAGCATGTGCCCACCGAGCCGGGTTTGGTCATCGCGGCCGGCGAGCTGCTGGGCGCGTTTGTCGCAGCTTGCCTCTCCACCCTGAAGCACGACGCCGGGACCCCACCTCTGGAATCGGCCCGCGCCGAGGCCATTGCCTCGGCCGCGGACCTGCTCACCGCAGCCCTGCGGGAACGGCCCGGACAGCGGCAGGCGGCCATCGCGTCCCTCACCGCCGCGGTGGCGTCGTTGCGCACACAGGCGCCAGACGCCGTCGTGATTGGCTACGCCGAAACGGCCACGGGTTTGGGGCGGTTGGTGGCTAATGCACTGGGCGCCTATTACATCCATTCAACCCGGCATGCCACGCCCGAGGTGGAGTCGGTGGCCGGGTTTGAGGAGGGGCATTCACACGCCACATCGCACGCCATGGTTCCCACGGATCCGCAGTGGTTGGCGACGAGCGGGCCGGTGGTTCTGGTCGATGACGAGTTCAGCACCGGTTCCACCGTCATCAACACCATCCGCGAGCTGCATGCCCTGACGTCGCATGAGATTTACGTAGTGGCCGCACTCATTGACCTCCGCAGCGCCGCCGACCGGGCTCGCTTCGACGCCTTGGCGACGGAGTTGGGTTGTCAGATCCAGGTGACAGCGTTGGGCACGGGATGGATCGAGCTTCCCGACGATGTGCTCATCCGTGGCCAAGAATTAGTGGAACAAATGCCTGCCGCGGAATCTACCGAGCCCACCGACGAAACTGCCGGGGAAGCTGCCGGGCGGGTGTCCTTCCTTGAGTTCGATGCCGGTTTCATTGCCCCGGTGCGCAGCGACCGCTTTGGCAACATCGCCCCACCTCCGCCGGCCACCGTTGAGGCCATTGCCGGGCATTTGGCTGAACAACTTGCTAGGACCGGCTGCCAGGGTCCGTTCGCAGTGTTGGGCTGTGAAGAAAACATGTCTTTGCCATTAGCCGTGGCACAGGTCTTGGACCGATTGCGCCCGGACGATGACGTGCGTTTTTCCACCACGACGCGCTCACCCATCGCTCCCCTCGACCGGGCTGATTACGCCATTGCTGGCTCCTTGAGCTTCGCCAGCCACGATCTCACCAACGACGGCCCCGGCCCCCGCTTTGCCTACAACCTAACGGGTTCTGGGCAACGGCCCGGAACCATTGTGGCTTTCCCTGAACCTGGCACGGACCGAGAGCAGCTGCTGCACAGCTCAGTCCCGGGCCTTCCCCCACTGACTGTGGTGCTGGCCGCAGCAAGTGATGACACAGTGGTGGTTCTGCTTCCCGTTGATTCCCCCACAGCCGCAGCTCCCAGCCACGCCGCTCCCAGCCAGACAGTAGCGACCCCCACACACCCCAGCCAAACAGAGGATGCTCCATGAGCCTGCCTGCCCTGCCAACACCCCTAACCGGGCCGGATTTTGGCTCCTACGCGGCCGAAGAGGTCACCTGGCTACTGAAGGATTTGAGCCATCTACAGCTGGAAGCACCCACCGCGGAGCGGGAGCGTGCCATCCAGTCCGGTGCCGCCAGCTACGCCGAATCGCTGCCGGTGGAGTACTCGCCCAGTTCCGAATACCAGGAGCTGTACCAAGTTGCTGTGGAGCGTGCGGGTGAGCGAATTGCCACAGCCGTAGGCGTGGTGACGGAGTTGGCGCTGGCCGCCCGCAACAACCAGCCCGTGCTGGTTTCGCTGGCCCGTGCGGGCACCCCCATTGGCATCTTGATGCGGCGTTGGGCTAAGGAGATTCACGGCCTGGATTTGCCACATTTCACCATGAGCATTGTGCGCGGGGTGGGCCTTGACCCAACGGCATTGCGGTATCTGGCTGCCAACTTTGATCCGGATAGAATCCTTTTTGTGGATGGTTGGACCGGCAAGGGCGCCATTTCCCGAGAGCTCACGGCTGCCTTGGATGACTTCGCCGCCAGTTCCGGCACCCGCTTCCCCGACGATCTTGCCGTCCTGGCAGATCCCGGACATTGCGTATCCATGTTCGGCACCCGCGAGGACTATTTGATCCCCTCGGCTTGCTTGAATTCCACGGTTTCGGGGCTGGTCTCGCGCACCGTTTACAACGTGGAGCACATTGGCCCGCACGAATTCCATGGCGCCAAGTTCTATGCGGAATTGGCTCCCAACGATGTCTCCAATGACTTCCTGAACGCCATTGGCGCGCACTTCCAGCGCATCCACCCGGAGGTACTGCGCCTGACCGCCGAACACCAGGCAGCAGCACCGCAACCGAGCTGGATCGGTTGGCAGGCCGTGGAACGGATCAGCTCCGAGTACGGCATCAACAACGTGAATCTGGTCAAGCCCGGGGTGGGCGAAACCACCCGCGTGCTGCTGCGCCGAGTGCCGTGGAAGGTGCTGGTCAATCCTGAGGCGATGACCGACGTCGCACATGTACTGTTGCTAGCCCAACAGCGTGGAACCCCTGTGGAGGAAGTCCCGGGCCTGCCGTACAGCTGCGTCGGGCTGATCCATCCGCAGTTCGACAAGAGCGCCGTGGGCGCCGACGGAAAGGCCGTGCCGAACGCATGAGCACCCCCCATGTTGTTGCCTGCGACCTTGACCGGACGCTGATTTACTCCAAAAACTCGCTCTGGCTCAGTGGTGCCGATAAGGATGCGCCCGCGATGGTGGTGGTGGAGGTTTATGAGGGCGCTCCGTTGTCGTTCATGACGCGCGCCGCCGAAGAATTGCTCATTGGCGTCAAAGCGGCGGCCACGTTTGTTCCCGCCACCACGCGCACACAGGCCCAGTACGAACGTGTTCAGCTGCCCGGTCCGGTCCCCGAATACGCCATCACCTCCAACGGCGGGGTGCTGCTGCATCACGGTGCGCCGGACACCGCGTGGAGTGCGCAGCTCACGGCCCACATGGCGGCAGATTGCGCGCCCCTGGAAGAGATTGAAGCGCATCTGGCCAAGCCGGAATTCGCGCCGTGGATCCTGCGACTGCGCCGCGCCGAGGACCTTTTTGCCTACGCCATCATTGACCGGGATGCCATGCCCTCCGCCTTCTTGGCGGAGCTCGTCGAGTTGTGTGACGCGGCAGGCTGGAGCGTTTCGGTGCAAGGCCGCAAGCTCTATTGCGTTCCAAAACCCATCAACAAGGCGGCGGCTTTGGCAGAAGTTATCCGCCGGACAGGTACCGAGAACGTCATTGCAGCCGGCGATTCGCTGCTGGATGCGGGCATGTTGGACGTTGCCCAGCTCGCTTTCCGTCCCATTCATGGAGAACTGCATGACGCCGGACACATGGCTGAGCAGCTCCGTCTCACCTCGGTGCGCGGGGTTCTTGCGGGCGAGGAGATCCTTCGTGAGATCCTGGCCGAAGTCACCGCAGCCTAGCTCACCATCTCCCGCCGTCCCCTCCCGGTCAGGCCGCGAAAGGTCAGTAGTGGGTCCGTCGTGGCAAAGCAATGTCAGTACTCACCGATAGGCTGGAAATTACCGCTGTTCCTAGCTTGGGGAGAACTCCGTCTTGTCTGCACCACGCCCGACCCGCTCATTTGGGGCAGTCGATTTAATCATGATCCCGCTGTTTGCTTCCGTATTGCTGGTGACCACAGCGTGCGGTGGCGCAGCGACGCTTGAGGTGGCTCCGGCGTCGGCCGCGTCAGCACAGAGCGCAACTCAGAGCACCACACCAACCCCTACCCCGAGTCCTACCCCCACGGCAGATGACGTAGCTCCCCTCGACGGTGAGGAAGTCCCCGATGCCGGCGGTGCCGATCTGGCGTCGAACCAGCAACCCGCCTTTGCCGCGAAGGCGCTTGAGGTGTTGGCGACGCTGCCTATCAAGGGCCGAGCGCCCAAGACCGGCTACGACCGGGCCATGTTTGGGCAAGCGTGGGCGGATGTGGACCGGAACGGTTGCGACACCCGTAATGACATTTTGGATCGGGACCTGACTGCCAAAACCTTCAAGCCCGGCACCCGCGACTGTCTGGTTCTCACCGGTATTTTGGCCGATCCCTACACAGCCACCACGATTGATTTTGTGCGCGGCTCCGCGACCAGCAGTGCGGTCCAGATCGACCATGTGGTGGCCCTCAGCGACGCGTGGCAAAAGGGAGCACAGCAGCTGAGTGTGGAGGTGCGTACCGCGTTCGCCAATGATCCACTGAACCTTTTGGCCGTTGACGGTCCCAGCAACCAACAAAAAGGAGCGGGCGACGCCGCCACCTGGTTGCCGCCGAACAAGAGCTATCGCTGTGACTACGTGGCTCGGCAGATTTCCGTCAAGGCCACCTACAAACTCTGGGTAACCCAGGCCGAACATGACGCCATGGCCAAGGTGCTGGACGGTTGCGCTGGCGTTGAAGTTCCTACGAACCAGACGGCGCCACCAGTCGAACACGTTATCTTGCCCCCTGTTGCCCCGGTTGCGCCGGTGCCCGCAGTGGAGGCGGCACCCGTTGCTCCGGCGGCACCGGCTCCGGCCCCGGCTCCGTTGGTCCAGGCACCAGCACCAGCGCCGGCCCCAGCGCCAGCACCTTATTACCAGAACTGCTCCGCAGTCCGGGCTGCTGGAGCGGCACCCATCCGTGTGGGCCAGCCGGGGTTCCAGTCCAAGTTTGACCGTGATGGTGACGGGGTGGGCTGCGAATAAGCGTCTAGGGAACTTGGAGTGCCGCTGCCGCGCAAGTCAGCTCTGGCACCCCGTGTAGTTCTGACTAGACTTAAAGTGTGAGCTCCCCTAGCGACCAGCCGCTGATCCCAGCTGTATGGCAGCGTCATGACACGGTGATCCTGCCGTTGTGGCGCGAAAGGTTGAGCGCCGAAATGGGCCCGGTGGTGGCCGCCCGCTACGCTGCCGGACTGTTTTTTGAGGACCGACGCAGGCCTATCGCCCAATGGTTTAACCCGGCGTTGGGTGCTGCCCTGCTGGTGGGCATCGAGACCTCTGCTGAATGGCCAGTGCAGCGTTTTGCCCTTTTCTATGCCCCTGCAGGCGGAGGTGTCACCCGGGTCCATACGAACCTCCACGAGTGGTATCTGCGCACTCCGAAGAAATCTCCCACGGAAGAAGAAGCGTTCGCCGGGGCAATCCGTTCTGCAGAGTCATTCCTGCAAGTGGAGATGGACTGGCTCTGAGCCGTCACGCCCCCAAGGCCATCTTCACACCAAGAAAGAGCATGATGGCGGCAATCAGCCCGTCCAAGACGCGCCACGCACCGGGCTTGGCAAAAATGGGCCGCAAGAGTTTTGCCCCGTACCCCAGGGCACTAAACCAGATGATGCTCCCAACAGCAGCTCCTGCACCGAACCACCAGCGCAATTCGCCGTGTTGGTTGGCTAGAGTTCCCAGCAACAGCACGGTGTCCAAATAGACGTGAGGGTTTAGCCAGGTCAGCGTCAGGGCAGTGGCCAGAACTGCTTTGCGGCTCAGGCTCCCCTGCCTCCCCTGCCGGTCCCCAGTAGTCAGCACCCCGGGGCGGAAAGCGCGTTTGGCGGCAAGCCCGGCGTAGACGATCAGAAAGGCAGCTCCAGCCAATCTGATCACCACAACAATGGCAGGCACCGCAGCGATAACGGTTCCAATCCCAAAGATTCCCGCGCCGATCAGGATCACGTCACTGAGCATGCAAACCAAGACCACCAAGCCGACGTGTTCGCCACGAATGCCTTGCCGCAGCACAAAAGCGTTCTGAGCGCCGATGGCAATGATGAGGGCCAAACCAGCGCCGAGCCCGGTAGCCATCGTGGAAAAAATATTCAGTGTAGTCACAAGCATTGAAACTACTAGACTGAACATCAGCAGTACAGCTAATGTTTTTCATGCTACCTAAGGAAATCTAATGGTCAGATTTCAGTCAGAACAACTCCGGACCTTCCTGGCAGTACTGGAGAGCGGCACTTTTGATGCCGCTGCCCATAGCCTGCACGTCACAGCCTCGGCAGTGTCGCAACGCATCAAGGCCATGGAACACGTTGCCGGACAGGTCCTCCTGCTCCGGGGTACGCCCATCACCGCCACGCAAGCCGGGGACGTGGTGCACAAGCTCGCCCGGCAACTGCGCCAGCTAGAAGACGATGCGGCCGCAGAATTGGGTCTAACCACCGGCAACCACGGATCCATCGCCGTCGTGGTCAACGCCGATTCCCTCGCTACCTGGTTCATGGACGCCCTCGCCCTGCTGCCGCCAGACGGAAACATGAGCCTGGAACTGGTCCGCGAGGATGAACAGCACTCCGTCAATTCGCTGCGCTCCGGCGAGGTCATGGCCGCCGTCACCGCCACGGCAACTCCGGTTCAGGGCTGCTCCTCAACCCCGCTGGGCACCATGGACTACCGGGCCGTTGCCTCCGTCAGCTTCATGCAAAAGTGGTTTCCCAACGGCTTCACGGCCGAAACATTCGCAGCAGCCCCCACCGTCCAGTTCGACCGCAGCGACACCCTCCAAGACAACTTCTTCGCACAAGTCACCGGCCGGCGCCGCTCCGGCACTGAACATTTCATCCCCGACACCATCCAATTCGCTGAGGCCGTGAAGCTCGGACTGGGCTGGGGCCTCATGCCCGAAGCCCATTGCCGGGACGGGCTGCGCTCTGGCCATCTCGTGGAATTGATCCCCGGACGACTCTCCCGAATCCCGCTATTCTGGCAGCGCTGGAAGGTCCAATCGCAAGGACTCGATACGCTCTCGGCGGCCGTGGCCCAAGCCGCCGCCCAGGCCCTCGGCTAGGATCCACTTATGATTTCTCTTGACCGTCAGCGCCGCAACCAAGGTGTGCTGGTTGTTGGCCAATTGCTGTCCGGCGTGGGTGTCGCCTCGGGAGTTGCCGTGGGCGGAATCTTGGCCGCTCAATTGGCAGGCACGACGGCGGCCTCCGGTTTTGTGCAGACGGCGTCGGCTCTGGGCGCGGGGCTGGTTGCCGTACCGTTGGCCAACCTCGCCGTTCGGGCCGGGCGCCGCTGGGCTCTCAGCACGGGCTTTGCGCTCGGTGCCATGGGTGCCGGACTAGTGTTGCTGGCCGCCTCGCTGGGTCAGTTCTGGCTCATGGCGGCCGGCATGTTGTTCTTCGGTTCGGCCACGGCGTCCGGGCTGCAGGCACGCTACGCCGCCGTTGACGGTGCCGCCCCAGAAAAAGCGGGCCGCGCCATGGCCATCGTTATCTGGGCCACCACTATCGGCTCGGTGGCTGGACCCAATTTGTCCGAACCTGGCCGATTGTTCGGCATCTCGCTGGGCCTGGTGCCACTCTCCGGCCCCTTTGTCTTCTCCCTGATCGCCTTCATCACCGCAGCGCTCGTCATTGCCGTCTTCTTCGTGGCGCCGGCAGCCAGCACAGCGGCAGGTGACACAGCTACGGCACTAGCGGGGCCGGCGTCGTCCGCTCCCCAACAAGCCAAGCCAACCTCCCCCGCCAGCACAGAAAAGCCGAAGAACCGGGCGAAAAGGGCGAAGCGCCATGGCGCGTGGCGGGCGCTTCGGCTGGCGAGCCACAATCCACGAGCGCTCTTTGCCCTCGCGGCAGTCACGGGCGGGCACGCCATCATGGTGGGCGTGATGGTGATGACCCCCGTAGCCATGGACGCGCATGGGCATTCGCTGGAGATCATCGGTATTGTCATCAGCCTCCATATTCTGGGCATGTATGCTGCCAGCCCGCTATTTGGTTGGCTCGTGGACAGGCTCGGTGCGATGCCCGTGGTCATGCTCGGCTGCGGCATTTTCCTGGCCGCCATTACGCTGGGGGCCATCGTCTCGGAGGGCAACGATCCGGTCCTGATGTCGATGGCGCTGACTATGCTGGGGTTGGGCTGGTCGGCATGTTTGATCGGTGGATCGTCCTTGCTGAATCAGTCCGCACCTGAAGATTTGCGTGTCCCGCTGCAGGGCGCCAATGACATGACCATGAACTTCGCTGCCGCTGGCATGGCCGCTTTGGCCGGGCCAGTGTTGGCGGCCGGCGGATTTTTCTGGGTCAATATGATGGCGCTGGCGGTCCTCATCGTCATGGTCACACTCGGCGTGCGCGCTTGGCGAACGACGCCGGATCCTGCCACCATCGAGCACGTCACCGATGCTGTGAGCTAGGCCAGCTGGTAATCTGGCGGGCATGTACCCGCCTCCTCCACCCAAACCAGCATCGACCACCGGGCCCAAAATTCTCACCTTCAGCGGCATCGCCGTCCTGCTGATAGGACTCGTGGCATTGATCTTCGCCATCACCTCAATGGTCTCGACCCTTCCACTGAACGTCATTACTTCCCAGGGTCAGCCCGGCAGCGGAGCTCTTGCCGGCCTGACGGTGGCCGAAGACCATGAGTTCACTTCCCCTGGTGGTTTGTCCTACGATCTGTGGGAAGTCCAGCAGAGCCCGAATGGGCAATTTGGTTTGGACCGTAAGAGTGTCACCGTCATCGGTCCGGATGGCGCCCGCGTGACCGTCCGGGGATCCGAGGTCAGCGGAAGTAGCACGCTAGGCGGCTTCAAGGCACAGTCCTTTGCTTCCTTCTCCGCGCAGCAGGCTGGCAGTTACACCATCACCATCACCCCGGGGCCCCGCTATTCCGGTCCCAGCAGCAACTCTTCCGGCGCCGAAGGATCCGAGGCTAACAACACCGGAACGGTCGACGCCGTCATCACCGAAGGTTCTGAATTCACCACTCTCTTCACTGGCGTCTTCACGTTCATCGGCGGCATCATGGTGGGGATCGCTGGGCTCCTGCTCGGTGGCGGCCTGACCATTGGCGGAATAGTGTGGTGGATCAACGCCAATGGGCGCCGAAAAAGGGGATTCGCCCCCGGAGTTTGATGCACGGCGTGGTTTAAGCCGCCCGTTAGCCACCCTTTTCCGCACGTTAGCCGCCCGTCAGTGCCGCTCTTTGGCGCCCAGAATGTGGCGCAGGGCCGATTCGAGGTCCGCGTGACGGAACTCGTATCCGGAATCTTGGATCTTTTTAGCGGAAACACGCTGGCTGGCGAGGGCCAGTTCAGCGGCTCCCTGCGTCCCCAGCAGCAGCTTTGGACCAATGGACGGAACCGTCAGCGCGGCGGGACGGTGCAGTACGCGGCCCAGGATGCGCGCAAACTCGCCTGCTGTTACGGGATGTGGCGCAACGCCGTTGACCGGGCCGTTGACCTCCGGTGACAGTGCTGCGTGGGCAAAAATCCCGGTAATGTCATCGATCCCCACCCAGCTTTGCCACTGCTTCTCTCCGAGCGGGCCACCCACGCCAGCCAGATACAGCGGGAGCAGCCGCTGCAAAACGCCACCACCGGCAGAGAGCGCAATGCCTGTGCGGACATTGACCACCCTGACCCCGGCTTCGGCTGCTGGCGCGCACGCGGCTTCCCAGTCTTGGCAGACCTTGGCAAGGAAGTCACTGCCAGCAGGATCGGACTCCACGAGTGCCGCGGGCAGCCGACCCTCAGTGGAGGCGTGCGGATCCGCGCCGTAGTAGCCCACGGCGGAGCCGGAGACCAAGGTGCGTGCCACGCCGTCGGACGCTAGAGACGCCAGAGTCTTGGCCAGCAACCCGGTGCCGCGAACCCTGCTCTGGTGAATGGCCCCCTTGTTGGCCTCCGTGAACCGCCCACCGATGGGGTGCCCGGCCAGGTGGATCACAGCGTGGCAGCGGGCCAGCGCGGCGGAGTCGATCACGCCGGCGTCGGGGTCCCAGAAAATCTCATCATTGGTCCGCGGCGCATGCCGAACCAATTTCAACACCGTGTGTCCGCCGCCGCCCAGCAGCGCACAAATCTGGCGGCCCAGTAAACCCGACGCGCCACTGACCGCGATGACTTGCGGCTCGCCCGCATGTGCGGCATGAAACGCCAGATCAGCCTGCAATTGCCGCTCACGGAAGGCAAACATGCGCCCAAGTTCGCCCTGCATCTGCCGGTGCGTCCAGCTTCCGCGGGCAAGTTTTGGCAGCTCGAAGCGCATCTCGTCGTGCATCAGCGTGGTGCCAGGTTCACCGTCGGAAAAGGTGTGGGTGTGGCTGCTCGATGCCAGTGGCCCCTGGTCCATGACATCGGTGAAGCTGACATCGGGCACCAATTCGGTGTGCAGCGCGTGCCAACGAATCTCCGGGCGAGCCCACGGCAAACGCGCCGGGGCAAAGGGCAGTATGCCGCGCACCGTTCCAGCCGCGGATCCCAGCCACATCCCCAGCCCGCCCGGCAGGCCTACTCCCATGACCGCCGTCGAACCTGGATTGATGCCGTCGCTGGGTTCGGCGTGAATGGTCCCAAAGAACGACGGCGTGAGCCGCACCAGCGCGCCGGGCCGGGTAAACCACCGGAATACCTCCGCACGCGGGTAGGGAAGGATCGTGTCATAACGGAACGTGGGCATGGCTTCTCCAAGTCTGTGTCACCCCCATCTTGCCTCACATGCTGCCCAGCGCGCACCGCGAAAGCGGCAATGTGGGTGGGCCTTGCTAGATTCAAGAGCAGCAACGCTGCATTAAATTACTAGGTACGGCACGGAAGGCACACAATGTTTTTGCTTGACTCCCCCGAGGGCAACAAAACGCTGATCTTTTCGGCGTCGGACCTAGTGACGGCCAGCGAATGCCAGTATCGGACGCTGCGGATTCTGGATGAAAAGCTCGGTCGGACCACCAAGCCGGGCTTCGCCAAGGACGAGATGCTTGAACGCGCCGCTAAACTGGGCGACGCCTTCGAGGACAAGATCGTGCATGAATACAAAGAAGAGTTCGGCGAGTGGGATGCGGCAACGGGGAAAGGCGTGAAGTCTGTTTCCCGCGTGAAAGGCTTCCCGAGTTGGGAAGCCTTGGTAGAGAAGCGCGAAGAAACACTGGAGGCGCTGCGAATAGGTGCTGATGTTGTTTTCCAGGCCACGTTCTTTGACTGCTCAATGGTGGGATTCGCGGATTTCCTGATGAAACAGGACGACGGCTCGTACGCCGTCCACGACACCAAACTGGCCCGCCATGCTCGCGTCAGCGCGCTGCTGCAGCTGGCCGCTTATGGGGACCAGCTGCAGAAGTACGGGATTCCGGTGGCACCCGTGGCCACGCTGGTGCTGGGCAACAGGGAGCACAGCAACCACTCGATGGCGGATTTGCTGCCCGTCTTCCGTGAACACCGGGAACGGTTTCTGGCTCTCACTGCCGCGCACCGAGCCCAACCGCTGCCCGTTGCCTGGCTGCAGAACGGCATTAGTTATTGTGGGCGCTGTGACTACTGCTCGCAGCAGGTGGCCGAGCATCAGGACTTACTGCTGGTCAATGGCATGACCGGCTCCCAGCGCCGCAAGCTCATGGCGCAAGGCATCACCACGGTCCAGGCGCTGGCGGACCTGCCTGAAGACCAGGTCAAGGGTCCGCTGGTGCGTCTGCGCGATCAGGCTCGCATGCAGCTCGGGCTGGAACCTGATGTCAAGACAGTCACCGCGGGCACGGGCGACGGCGCCCACCCCGTCAGTTACAAGGTCCTGCCGACCATCAGTCGTTTGCCAAAGCCAAGCCCCGGGGACATCTTCTTCGACTTTGAGGGCGATCCGCTCTGGCAGGATCCAGACGACGACACAAAGTGGGGACTTGAGTACCTCTTCGGCTCCATCGAGGCTCCAGACCCAGCTGCTCCGGCCGGAACGCCGGAGAAATTTGTGCCGTTTTGGGCGCACTCCCGCGCCGAAGAGGGCAAGGCCTTCAAGGACTTCATCACCTACGTCGAAGCTCGGCGCGCAAAAGACCCCGCCATGCACGTCTACCACTACGCACCTTATGAGAAGTCAGCACTGCGCAATCTGGCAATACTGCACGGCGACAAGGCGGCCGAGGACACGGTGGACGACTGGCTGCGCAGCGGTCTCCTCGTTGACCTACTGGATACCGTCCGACAGTCGGTGCGCATCTCCGAGAGCTCGTACTCGATCAAGAAACTAGAGCCCTTCTATATGGGCGAGAACACCAGATCCGGCGATGTTAAGGATGCCGGCGCATCTGTGGTGGCCTATGCGGACTACTGCAAAGCGCGCGACGCCGGACTGGCCGGGGACGCCGAACAGGTACAAGAAGCCACGAAGATCCTCGCGTCCATCTCCGACTACAACGAGTATGACTGTCTCTCGACCCTGCGCTTACGCGACTGGCTATTTAAGACCAAGGCCGCCGTTGAAATCGAATCGTGGACCGAAGGCAGCGGAAAACTACCAAAAACGGACGACGAAAAGCCGAAAGCGAGCAGCTTCGAACCCACCGAAGGTGAACTCAAGCTCGATGCGCATATTGCGCAGTTGAAGGCCCAGGACAGCACTCACAAACTCAGTGATGACGAGAATGCCATCGCCATGGTGTCTGCCGCGGCGAGCTACCACCGCCGCGAGGATAAGAAGTTCTGGTGGGGGCACTTTGATCGGTTGGAGAAGGGCCCGGAATCATGGAACGAAGAGAGGAACATGCTCCTGATCCAGGATGTAGAAAAACTCGAGGACTGGGCCAAAGCCACTCCCAAAGCAAAGACCGAAACACGCACACTCAGAGTGACCGGCACCGCCACCGAAGGCTCTGATTTCCGCCCTGGCACATCATCGTTTGGCATGATCGCTGGCCCTCTTCCTGAGGGGTTGAGTGAAGACTCCGAGTATCCAAAACTGCGCGGTGGCCTGTTCAATATCACCATCGTGGAGGACGTCTCGGATCCTGCCACACCGGAGCTCACCACGCTGATCGTCAAGGACAAATCCTCTATGAAGGTGCCGCCTTACAACCAGCTCCCCATGGCGCTGACACCCGACCAACCAATCAACGCCAAATCGATCAAGTCTGCTCTGGCTGAGTTGGCCGAAAAAGTTGGCAACAGTCTTCCGCACCTTCCCAATCACCCGGGCATCGACATCTTGCGCAAGACCACGCCCAGGTTCGACGGCGGCGCAAGTCTCCCGTCCGCCGTCGTGCAAGAAGATGGGCACAGCGTCCGCGAATACGACTACATTGGTGCGATCACCGAGGCGTTGCTGAAGCTGGACCACTCCTACCTTGCCGTTCAGGGTCCACCCGGCACGGGGAAGTCGCACATTGGCGCCCATGTCATCGCCAACCTCATGAAGAAGGGCAAGAAAATTGGCGTGGTGGGGCAGTCGCATGCTGTGGTGGAGAACATGCTCCGCAAAGCCATCGAAGTAGCTGACGTTGATCCGGAGCGCGTGGGAAAAAAGCTCGCTGCCCCGCACGATGTCCCGTGGAAAGTCACTGACGATAAGCAGTTCGGCAAGCTCCTCTCCAGTCCTGAGGGTGCGCTGATCGGTGGCACGGCGTGGACCATGACCGGCGCCAATGTCCCTGAAGGCTCCCTGGATTTGCTGGTCATTGACGAGGCGGGACAGTATTCGCTGGCCAACACCCTCGCTGTGGCCCGGGCCGCGAAGAACCTGCTCCTGCTGGGCGATCCGCAGCAGCTGCCCCAGGTCACGCAGGGCTCCCACCCGGCACCTGTGGACGAATCGGCGCTGGGCTGGCTATCGAAGGGTCACGCCACACTGCCCGAAACAATGGGCTATTTCCTCGCCGATTCCTGGCGCATGCACCCCGAGTTGTGCGCCGCGGTGTCCAGGGTCAGCTACGAAGGAAGACTGTTCTCCGCACCGGCGGCGTCCCTGCGTCATCTGGCCGGCAAGGCCCCCGGCGTGGAAACCATCTATGTGGGCCAAAACCCAGGGAGCGATAAGGACAACAAGCAGTCCTCCCCCGAGGAAGCAGCGGAAGTGGTTGCCCAGGCAAAAGAGCATCTCGGCCTAATATGGACGCCGGGCCCTGACAAGGACCCTCGCCCGTTGGCCCAGGAGGACATCTTGGTGGTGGCCGCCTACAACGCGCAAGTCAATTTGGTCCGGGAGACGCTGGATGAGGCGGGGCTGCCCGATGTCAGGGTCGGCACCGTGGACAAATTCCAGGGCCAGGAGGCTCCCGTGGTGCTGGTGACCATGGCCTGCGCGGACCCGTCGGGGGCACCGCGCGGCATGGAATTTTTGCTCAATCGCAATCGCATCAACGTTGCCGTCTCACGTGGGCAGTGGCGGGCCGTCATCATCCGCTCCCCCGAACTGAGCAACTTCATGCCAGGACGCCCCGAAGGCATGGCGGAGCTGGGCGCCTTTATCGGCCTGTGCCGCGGGGATACCGCAACGGGGGCTCCGCCCATGGCATGATCACAGCATGAACCAAGATTCCTCGGCCCGGGCCCGACACCGGCAACTGCGTATTGCCGCAATGCTGGTATGCGGAGCCGCCGCTATCGTTCTCACGGGATTGTTGGGTGCCTGGGTCTACGCCCCAGCAGTGGGTTGGGCCGTCGCTGCACTGATCTATAACGCCACGGTGTGGCTGCAAATTGCCCCGATGGATGCAGCACAAACGGCCACCCATGCACAAGAGGAAGATCCGGGTCTAGGCACCACTGATCTGCTGATCTTGTTGGCAGCGCTGGGTTCCTTGGCCGCCGTGGTGCTCGTCATGGTGGGCAGCAAGGACGTGCAAGGGACCGAACGGTTTCTACTGGCCATGCTCGCGCTGAGCGCTACAGCCATGTCCTGGCTCATGGTCCACACACTATTCACGCTGCGCTACGCCACGATTTATTACAGTGGCGAGCCCGGCGGAATTGCTTTCAACCAAGACGCACCACCGCAATATACGGACATTGCTTACATGGCCTTCAGCGTCGGGATGACCTATCAAGTCTCCGACACCAATATCACCACCCGGGCCATGCGCTCGGCCGTACTGCGCCATAGTCTGCTGGCCTTTGTTTTCGGCACCGGAATCCTGGCCACCACCATCAACCTAGTTGTCAGTCTCGCAGCCTGACTTGCGCTTGGATGGCGGCCCGCGCTTAGACTGCGGCCCCGAAGAACGTCTGCACAATGCGCGCCAGATGGAGCGGGTCATCCACTCCGCATAGCTCCCGCGCCGAGTGCATTGACAGCAACGGCGTGCCCACGTCGAGGGTTCTGATTCCCAGCCGCGTCGCCGTCAATGGTCCAATCGTAGACCCGCACGGAACATCGTTGTTGGAGACAAACTCCTGATACGGAGCATTCGCTGCGGCGCAAAGCTTGGCCCACACTGCCGCGCCCACCGCGTCTGTGGCATAGCGCTGGTTTGCGTTGATTTTCAGCAACGGTCCACCGTTGAGCACCGGCAGATTGGCGGGATCGTGGCGCTCGGAATAGTTGGGGTGGACGGCGTGCCCGGCGTCAGCCGAGACGCAGAATGAGCTGGCGAACGCACGACGTCGTTCACTCACCGATGCGCCCAAACCATCCGACACCCGGGTCAAGACATCCTCCAAGATGGGACCGCAGGCTCCCGAGCGTGATCCCGAGCCGATCTCCTCATGATCAAAGGCTGCCAGTACGGGAATCACCCCGGAAAGGGGTGCTTGGGCTGCCGCGATCAAGGCCACTAGACCCGCATGCACGGAGCTCAGATTGTCCATGCGCCCGGCGGCGAAAAATTCGTTGTTGGCCCCAAATACTTGGCCGGGCTGGGTGTCGGCCACAACAATGTCGTAGCCACCGATCGTGCCCGCATCCACGCCCGCGCGCTCTGCGAGCAGCCCCAAAAGGTCCTCATCCGGCGCATTGCCCTGCCCCCACACGGGATTCATGTGGTGCTGCTTATCGAGTTTGAGCCCATCGTTGACGCCCCGGTCCAAGTGAATGGCCAGCTGCGGGAAACGCAGCAGCGGCCCGGTGGCCACCAACGTTTCAACCCCGTTAAGGCTCACCAAGCGGCCTGCGAATTGCAGTTCACGGTCCAGCCAGGAGTTAATGAGCGGCCCGCCATAAACCTCAACTCCGGCCTGCAGCCAGCCAAATCGGCCCGTGGTGGGCTTCGGTTTGAGCTTGAATGATGGTGAATCCGTGTGCGCACCCAGAATGTTGAACGGCGTCGTGACGGTGGCGTGCTCGGGCACAATCCATGCCATGATGGCGCCGTCGCGGATCATGAAGAATTTCCCGTGCACCGGCCACGGCTCGGTCTCGTTCAGCTGCGTGAAACCTGCCCCGGCGAGTCGGCGGCCAGCTTCACCCGCCGCATGAAAGCTCGATGGTGAGGCATCAATGAAATCGCGCAGGTCCAGGATGTGTTCCACAGAAGTCATACTTCGATTCAATCATGAAGGGTGGCGGCCGGTGCACACAGGCTCTACGTGGCCAGCTAGTAGTCCGGATTGCTGGGGACCACCATGCCGGTTTCGTAGGCATACACCACCACTTGGACCCGATCACGCAGGTGCAGCTTGGTCAAAATACGCCGAACATGGGTTTTGACTGTGGCTTCGGAAAGGAAGAGCGCATGGGCGATCTCGGCATTGGAAAGCCCCTGGGCAATGCACTGAGCAACCTCAAGTTCCCGTGGCGTGAGCTCTTCCAGCAACGGGTCGGGATGAAGATTTTGGCGCGGCGGGCTGTTGCGAACAAAGTTCTCAAGGAGCCGCTGCGTGACGCGCGGGGCCACCACCGCGTCACCACTGGCCACGAGCCGCACGGCGTGAACCAAGTCCGACGGCGCCACGTCTTTGAGCAGGAAGGCGCTGGCCCCAGCCTGCAAGCCGGCAAAAGCGTACTCGTCGAGGTCAAAAGTGGTCAGAATGATGACTCTTGCCTCCGAAGGGGATGCGCTGATTTTGCCGGTGGCTTCGATTCCGTCCATGAGCGGCATCCGCACATCCATCAGCACCACATCTGGTTGCAGGCCCTCCACAGCCCGCAGCGCTTCAATGCCATTGGAGGCCTCACCCACCACCTGCATGTCATCTTCGCCCTCAAGAATCAGCCGGAAACCCATGCGCAGCAGTGGCTGATCGTCCACGAGCAGGACCTTGATGGGACCGTCCGTCCCTACGGAATTGATCAAAATTTCCCCCTTCAAAAAATTCACTCCGAACATTCCGTCGGATGCAGGACTGCCGCCACGAGCCACCCGCCCCGTGGAGCCGGTCCGGCGTCGACCGTGCCGCCATAAATGCGCGCACGTTCCTGCATCCCCACAATGCCACGTCCCGTGCCAATCGAAGCATCGAGGGTCCCGCGGCCGTCGTCGGCGACCCGTACCGTGAGTTCGCCGTGGATCAGGTTGTTCTCCACCACCACCACAACCCGGGACACCGAGGCACCGTAGCGCAGCACATTGGTCAGCGACTCCTGCACGATCCGGTAAACGGTCAGTGCCAGCGCCGGGTCTTCCGGCAGCGGCGGACCCGACTGGGTGAATGTGAGAGGCAGCCCCGCCTGGCGGAAACCTTCGATCAAGGCACCCATGTCTGTGTGGTCGGGCTGCGGGGAACGGATGCTGCCGGCATCTTCGCGCAGCACGCCCAGCACGCGGCGCATATCCGCCAACGCCGTGCGCCCCGTCTGAGACAGCTGCCCCAGCACGTCTCCCGCCTTGGCCGGATCACGTTTAACCACGACGGCGGCCCCATCACTAAGTGCCACCATGACGGTCAGCGAGTGAGCCACCACGTCATGCATTTCCCGGGCAATCCTGTTCCGTTCTGCCACGGAGGCCAGTTCGGCGGTGCGGACAGCCCACTGGCGCAATTCGGCCTCATGTTTGCGACTGCTACGCACTGCGGCACCAATTCCAGTGGCAACGATGTTTGACAGCAGGATGACAATCGCTGAAATGACATTGCTGGCGGCGGCGCTGGGGCCACCTTCGGGAAGAAGCTCGGTCGGGTACTGGTAGAGAAACAAGATGAAAACCATCAGCGGTACGCCGGACACCAGCCCCAACGCAAAGCTGATCACCGCTTTGTACCGCACGGCCACGGAATACAAGGCAAACCAAATGCCAACACCAATATTGCCGGCCGTAGGTACCACCACAATATTGAGGACTTCAAAAACTGAAACGATCGCCAGCACTGCCAGTGGTTTATCGCGGCGGAACATCAGTACCGTGGCCGAGGCCAGGACGATGACCACGTGCTCGCTTAGATTGACGTTAAGGTCGCCACTGAGGAAAATTCCTGATCCCGCCAGCAGATACGCAAAAACCACCACCACGTCCATGACGCGGGGGTGGTTATAAAAGTACGTTCGGAGCGCGCCACGACGGCGGGCCGTGAATTCATCGGCCCGCCGTGCAGCGGAAGGTAAGTCGGCGGGGGAAACGGCCGTTCGTTCCGCGGCCCCCGCCTGGTCTTTTGTGCGCATAAGTCAGAGCTTAGGTTCCCCAGCAAATCGCTGGAGACCTCAGCGTCTCTTAGACGTCACGAGTCTTGAGGGAAATCAAGGCCGGGATCATGAACAGCAAGATCCAGCCCACGAAGATCATTCCGCCTGCGAAGGGGGTGATAAACGCCGCCTTCTCAGTGATCTCCAACATGCGGCCGCCAGCCACACTGGGTACGTACTGGTTCAGGTTCTTCCAGAATTCACCAGGCAGCAATGTCAGCAGCTGAGTCCCAACATCTAGGAGGAAGAAGACCACAACGAGGACAATGATGCCGCCGGCGGAGCTGCGCAGCAGCGTGCCCAGAGACAACCCAATCAAGGAAACACCTGCCACATACAGGCCACCCATGAGGATGGAATACACAACACCGTCCGTGCCGAAGGACAACTCAACGCCGTAGGCGCTGAAGATGGGAATGGCTACCAAGGTGGTGACGATGGCGGCGAGCAGGGTCAGCACGTAGGAAACAACTACCAGCACAACTGCTTTGGCGAAGAACGCAGGGAGGCGCTTAGGCACAGCCGTCATGGTGGAGCGGATCATGCCCGTGCCGAACTCCGAGGAGATCAGCATGACTGCCAAGGCACCCAAGATCAGGATGCCGATCTGCAGGCCCGCATTGGGAATTGCGTAAAGATTAAACCCCAATGCCTCTTGAGCTTGATCCAGAGTCATGGTGGTGGACGGTTCGCCTGGCATGCCCATACCCATACCGCTCTGCATCACCCCTTGAACGGTCCAGGCTTGAACCCATGCTACGAAAATACCAATGCCTGCCACCGCCAGAAAGGTGAAGGCCAGCAGCAACTGGGTGGAGCGCAGGGACCGGAACTTGATCCATTCGCTGCGCAGCACACCGGCAAAAGTCAGTGAGCCGCCGGTAGCGCGCTGAGGTGAGGAAATCGTCGTCGTGCTCATCTTTAGAGTCCCTTCACAGCGGCCGGAGCCTGCGCATTGTTGTTCAGATCCTGCGAGTGGTACTCCACCGCATCCTTGGTCAGGTTGAAGTAGGCGTCTTCCAGGGAGGTGGTCAGCGGCATCAGCTCATAGACCAGGACCTGGTTTTGCAGCGCCACTTGGGCGATCTGGCGCGGGTCGAGCCCGGTGACTTCCAGGGTTTCGTTCTCGTGACACTGCACCTGAACGCCCTGGTTAGCCAATAGCTGGCTCAGCCGGGTCACCTCAGGAGTGCGGACCCGCACCTTGGCCTGCTGTGTGCCGGCGAGGATCTGAGCGATCGGGGCATCGGCGATGATCTGGCCGCGGCCAATCACAATCAAATGATCGGCGGTCAGCGCCATTTCACTCATGAGGTGCGATGACAAGAACACGGTTTTCCCCTGCGCGGCAAGGTGCTTGGCGAGGTTACGCACCCACAGCACGCCTTCGGGATCCAGGCCGTTGACCGGCTCATCTAAGATCAGCGTCTGCGGATCGCCCAGCAATGCTGAGGCAATGCCGAGCCGCTGGCCCATACCGAGAGAAAATCCACCAGCCTTCTTCTTCGCCACGGCGGCCAGACCGGTCATATCGATGACCTCGTTAACACGCTTGGTGGGGATGCTGTGCGTGGCGGCCATGGCCAGCAGGTGGTTATAGGCGCTGCGTGAGGTGTGTACGGCCTTGGCATCCAGCAAAGCGCCAACCTGTCGTAGCGGATCGCGGTGCTTCGCGTAGGGCTTGCCGTTGACGATCACGGTGCCGCGCGAGGGCGCATCCAGCCCCACGATCATGCGCATGGTGGTCGATTTGCCAGCACCGTTCGGGCCTAGAAAGCCCGTCACCATTCCCGGCTTGACGGTAAACGTGACACCGCCAACCGCGGTCTTGGCCCCATAGTGCTTGGCCAGGTTTACTGCCTCAATCATGTGGACATCCCCTTTGGATGAGCGCCGCCACGTCCATGGCGAGCGTCTTTTTTCGAATCTATAACAACCGTACGCACTCAAACCGCAGATATCTTCCATCTCAGGGATGATTCAGGGTTCATTCAGGGTAGTCCTATTGGATGACACGTCCAGCAAAGATCCGCCCCCTAAACTTGAAGGATGCCCCACTCCACAAATCCATCTGCTGCGCTGCATCCCTTGGCATGGTCGCGGCCGCGACTGTTGTGGGTTTCGCTGCCCGCTCTAGCGATTCTGTTGGCCGGGGCTTGGCTGATGTTGGTCACCGGCAACCATCCTCCTTTTCAAAAGTTCGACGACGGCTGGTACCAGCTGATGCGCAGCTCCCGGACACCGTGGCTCACCGACGCCAACCGGGTGCTGGATTTTGCTGGCAATACCGGCATGGTCATCTACTCTGTGCTTTTACTCTTGGTGCTATTGCGCCGCCATTGGCGCTTGGCGCTCTTCACGGCTGCCGTCAATTTGGGTGCCTTGGGGCTAACTCATCTGATCAAGTTTTTGGTGGACCGACCCCGTCCCGTAGACCGTTTGGTCTCTGTGGACCACGGTTCTTTCCCCTCGGGGCACGTAAGTGGCACGGTGACTGCCATGGTGGTCACGGCAGTGGTTCTGGGCAGATTATGGATGTGGGTCAGCGGCACCATTCTCAGCGTTGCCATGATGTTCAGCCGCACGTATCTGGGTGTCCACTGGGCCTCAGACACCATCGCCGGAGCCTTGTTGGGCGTCGGGCTGACGCTGCTCCTCTGGGCCTTATTGAGAGATAAATGCTTGACTCGCAATATTCGTGCGGGCAGCGTTCAAGCGGACTCGCAGACCGCCTAGTTACTGGCCTTTTCAAACTCCGACTCGGGCAGTGGTTTCGCTGCTGGTGCGGTCAGGATGGAAGCCACAATGGCAACGGCGATCGCCAGCAGCGCCCAGCGAATGGTGACATGATCGCCAAGGAATCCCAGCAGCGGCGGGCCCGCCAAAAACGCCACATAGCCAATGGTGGAAACCACTGAGACTCGGACGGCGGCCCGCGCAGGATCATCGGCAGCCGCGGACATGCCCATCGGGAAGCCCATCGCGGCACCGGCACCCCAGAGCACGGCACCCATGCCGGCCAGCAGCATATTTGGTGCCAGAACAAAAATGACTAGGCCCAGCAGCGCTGATCCCAAACTGCCGTACAGCACCGGAACCCGGCCAAACTGGTCAATCAAGCGGCCGCCAAAGAACCTGAAGAGCGTCATGGATGCAACAAAGACTGCGAACATGATGGCGCCTTGGGCTTCGCTGGAGCCGAGCCCGTCAACGGCAGCCTTGGCAATCCAGTCATTGGCCGCCCCCTCGGTCAAGGCCGCACCAAGCACCACCAGCCCCACCAGGAGTGTTCGCTTCTCGGTCCAAGCACTGCGGCCCTTGAGAGCCGTGGTGGCTTGTGTCTGCTGGCTGTCGCTGTTGGCCGTCTCCGGCAGGAAGTAGCGCGGCACAAACACCATGGAGATGCTGACGCCAATGACGATGACGAACAAATGGGCGGACATGCTGACATCGAGAGCCGAAAGGCCGGCGCCCACGAGCGCTCCGAGGAGGGCGCCGCCGCTGAAACCTCCATGGAATTGCGGCATGATGGTCTTGCCGCGATGCCGTTCAACGTCTGCGCCCTCAATGTTCTGCGCCACGTCCCAGAGGCCAATACCAATGCCGAAGAAGAACAGGCCAATACCCGTCAAGAGGACCGAGTGCTGCGCCAAGGCGATGGCAACAATGAGGCCACCAACAGCAACTGTGAAGCCGCCAACACGAATCGTGTTCGCCGTGCCGATCCGGCCCACAACAGTTCCGGCCATCGGGAGCGCAATGACCGAACCCGCGGCGATCGTCAGCAGGAGCAGACCCATTTCGCCCGATGTCAGATCGAGGATACGGGTCACTGCTGGAATCCGTGCAGCCCAACTGGCAAACACAAAACCATTGATGGCGAAGACGGCAAAAGTGGCCATGGTGGCCGCGCGGACCGCCTGCTTATTCATAGGGGATTTACTCTTTACACAAGGGTGATCAAAGACATGTCGCCGAAGTTTTTTGCGACGTTGCGTCAACTCTAGCGGCATGTCTTGGGCAGCTATGAAAAATGCCATAGTTTGACGATCCCGCGGTGTCAGCGAATTCCGCCTCATCACCAAGCACGCGTACAAGCCGGCACTGATCCCCATCATCACCGTCATGGGTCTGCAGATCGC
>NZ_JBFBLV010000030.1:0-48092 GCF_040686835.1 Specibacter sp. NPDC078692 | reverse complement strand
AACGCTACCTAGCCCGAAACGTCTTCCGCATTCTCACCGCGTCAGCCAAAAATAGAACCCTTCAAAACGCGGCTTGACAGACATAGAAGAGTCGGATCGATCCAGGGAGGACCCGAAGCTGAGGCGCCGGTGGTCCTCCGCAGTTGAAATCGCAGATAATGCGACGAATCGGCGATTTTTAGCGCATTAGCTGCAGTCTCGAACGCCGGAATCGCCGTAGCTGCTGTCTCGAATCCGCTTCGACCCGGAGGGAGGCAGAGAAACGCGAAAAGGGAAGCAATCTCGTGATGAGATTACTTCCCTTTTCTAGCGCGGAAGGTAAGAGATTCGAACTCTTGGTACGGGGTTACCGCACACTGGTTTTCAAGACCAGCTCCATCGGCCGCTCGGACAACCTTCCTTACCCTAGTAGTGTTTCATAGGCAGGGCCGTGCCACCAAAATGAGTGGCGGCCCTCTTGAAGATTCGCAGGGTGAAAACGGCAATGGAGAAGGTTATGAAGGCGATTGTTACAACGGGTGCCGGCGGGCCGGAGGTTCTGGCTATATCCGAGGTCCCTGCGCCGACGCCGGGTCCGGGTGAGGTGCTTATTGACGTGATTGCCGCGGGAATCAACCGTGCAGACGTGCAGCAGCGCCGCGGTTTCTACCCTCCGCCGCCCGGTGCCTCCGAGATTCTGGGATTGGAAGTCTCCGGCCGAATTGCCGCCTTTGGCGCGAACGTGACCAAGCCGTTCAGCATTAACCAGAAGGTTGTGGCCTTACTCACAGGGGGCGGTTATGCGGCCCAGGTGTGTGTTCCGGCCGGTCAAGTGCTGCCCTTGCCCGAGGGAATTGATGTGATTTCCGCCGCAGGGCTGCCCGAGGTTGCTGCCACGGTTCACTCAAACCTTTTCATGACAGCGCAGTTGCAGGCCGGTGAAACAGTGCTCATCCACGGCGGCGCGGGCGGCATTGGCGCCATGGCCATCCAGCTCGCCAAGGCTGCCGGGGCCCGCGTCATAGCCACGGCCGGCAGCGATGAGAAGGTCGCCATGCTCACTAGCTACCTCGGCGCCGATTTAGCGGTCAACTACCGCACCGACGACTTCGTGGAACGAGTCAAGGAGTTCACGGAGGGCCGCGGCGCCAATGTGATCCTCGACGTCGTGGGCGCCAAATACCTAGCCCGCAACGTGGCCGCCCTGGCCACCTACGGCCGCCTCGTGGTCATTGGCCTGCAGGGAGGTGCGACGGCGGAGCTCAACCTGGGTGCCCTCCTCACCAAGCGCGCGGCCATCATTGGCACCACCTTGCGCGCCCGGCCCATCGAGGAAAAGACGGCCATCATGGAAGGTGTGCGCGAGCATGTCTGGCCACTGGTTGCCAGCGGCGCCGTCAAGCCCATGGTGGATAGGACGTTCCCGCTGGAGCAGGTTGCGGCCGCGCACGAATACCTTGATTCCGGAGAACACGTGGGCAAGGTGCTGTTGACGCTCTAGCCGTTGACGCTCTAGCCGTTGACGCTCTAGCTGTTGACGGGTGCGCAGCGCTGCCCGCCTAGGATCACCAGCCACGTGGGGCTCAATGGTAAGGCGCGAGAGCGACTTGTGCTGTTTGGGCTTTCGCTATTTTCCGTGGCTGCAACTAGGCGCGCTCGCCATCGTGGTCCTGGTCTGAGCGCACCGAGATCTCGTTAATGTCTCGCCTAGAAACAACTTGGGCTGGTGTTAGCCACAAAATCGGTAGTTACACACCCGAATTCGTGGCTAACATCAGCCCAAGTTTTTCATTGTGACCAGCACCTACCCAGCCACCAGCCCAGCTCCGACCCAACACGCCCACTGGGCGCCCATTCGGCCGCTCGTCGCACAGTTACTACCACTGGCCGCTTCGTTAGCATGATTGACGCCACATCGGTACTGTGACCCATAACCTATGCCTACTCTCAAAAGGCCGTAAGTGAAGTCTTAGCGTAGGGAAAAACATGACATTGCCGTCGAACAGGGCTGAGCAATCAGCCGATGTCTTAGTCCAGGATCCAGATCTGCCACCCGTTGCCGTCGACCTCGAAGCCGAGGCCGAAGCGCACAAGTGGACCCCGATCAAGATTGCCATTTGGGCAGCTATTGCATTGTTGGGCGGTGTCGCCTGGGTTGTATTGGCCGTGGTCCGTGGGGAAACCGTCAACGCCATTTGGTTCGTCTTCGCCGCAGTATGTACCTATTTGATCGCCTACCGTTTCTACTCCAAGGTCATTGAGAAGTTCCTGGTTCGACCCAATGACAAGCGCGCCACTCCGGCCGAGTACAAGGCCGACGGCAAGGACTTCGTCCCCACCGACCGCAACGTCCTCTTCGGCCACCACTTCGCCGCTATTGCTGGCGCTGGCCCCCTCGTGGGCCCCATCCTGGCAGCCCAAATGGGTTACCTGCCCGGCACAATCTGGATCATCGTCGGCGTCGTGCTTGCCGGTGCTGTTCAGGATTACTTGGTCCTACACTTCTCCATGCGCCGCGGCGGACGCTCACTGGGCCAGATGGCTCGCGAAGAACTCGGCGTCATCGGCGGCACCGCTGCCCTCATCGCCACCTTGCTGATCATGATCATCATCGTCGCAATCCTCGCGCTGGTTGTTGTCAACGCGTTGGGCGAATCCCCGTGGGGCGTCTTCTCGGTCTCCATGACCATCCCGATCGCACTGTTCATGGGCGTATACCTGCGCTACCTGCGTCCAGGCAAGGTCATGGAAGTCTCCTTGATCGGCGTCGTACTGTTGCTGGCCGCGATCGTTGGCGGCGGCATGGTCGCAGCCACCGAATGGGGCGCTGCCACATTCCACTTGGACCGCACCACCTTGGCCTGGGCCATCATCATCTACGGTTTCATCGCGGCAGTCCTGCCGGTCTGGCTCTTGCTGGCCCCGCGCGACTACCTCTCCACCTTCATGAAGATCGGCACCATCGTGATGCTGGCCGGCTCCATCGTGCTGGTCCGCCCCACCATCAACGTCCCGGCGTTCAGCGAATTTGCAGGCCGCAGCGACGGTCCGGTCTTCTCCGGCGCACTGTTCCCGTTCCTGTTCGTCACCATCGCCTGTGGTGCACTGTCCGGCTTCCACGCCTTGATCGCCTCCGGCACCACGCCCAAGCTGATTGAAAAGGAACGCCAGGCCCGCTACATTGGCTACGGCGGCATGCTCATGGAGTCCTTCGTGGCCATCATGGCGCTCGTCGCGGCGCTGTCCATTGACCGCGGCATCTACTTCGCCATGAACTCTTCCGGGGCAGCCACCGGCGGCACCATTGAAGGTGCTGCGGCGTTCGTGAACTCGCTGGGCCTGACCGGCGTGCACGTTGATCCGGCCACGCTGGCCCAAACCGCGGCCGATGTCGGTGAAGAGTCGATCGTCTCCCGCACCGGTGGCGCACCCACGCTCGCCGTCGGTCTGGCACACATCATGCAGCAGGTGGCCGGTGGTCAGGCGATGATGAGCTTCTGGTACCACTTCGCCATCATGTTTGAGGCTCTGTTCATCCTCACCGCGGTCGACGCCGGAACTCGCGTTGCGCGCTTCATGCTCCAGGATTCCATCGGTAACTTTGTTCCCAAGTTCAAGGACACCTCCTGGCGCTTGGGGTCGTGGATCACCACGGGCATCATGGTGGCTGGCTGGGGTGCGATCCTCATCATGGGTGTCACCGATCCGCTCGGCGGCATCAACACCTTGTTCCCGCTCTTCGGCATCGCCAACCAGCTGCTGGCCGCCATTGCGCTGGCCGTCTGTCTGGTGATCGTTTCCAAGAACACGCACGTGAAGTACCTGTGGATGGTGGCGCTGCCGCTCGCTTTCGTCACGGTCGTGACAGTGGTGGCTTCCTTCCAGAAGATCTTCTCGCCGGTCCCGGCCGTGGGCTACTGGGCTCAGCACACCGCGTTCAAGACTGCGCTGGCTAACGGCGAAACCAGTCACGGTACGGCCAAAACCGTCGAGGCTATGGAAGCCGTTGTCCGGAACACCTTCGTTCAGGGCAGCCTGTCCATCATCTTCGTGGTGCTGTCCCTGATTGTCATTGCGACGGCCATCCTGGTCACCATCCGCGCCATCAAGGCCGGCGGCGGACCCAGCAAGGAAGACCCGGCTGTAGCATCACGGATCTTCGCTCCGGCCTCGGTCCTTCCCAACGCCGCCGAGAAGGCGCTCGTGAAGGAATGGGCAGAATCCGGCAAGCAGTCGGCACGGTCCGGACACTAATCATGGACCTCTTGCGCAGCGCCGGCCGCGGCCTGGCGGCGGTCAACAAGTACCTCAAGGGCGTCCTCGGCGAGGATTCTTACGAGTTGTACCTTGACCACCACCAGGCCACCGGCTGCGCCACCGAGCCCATGAATATCAAGGAGTTCTGGCGCGACAAGACAGACCGCCAGGACGCCAACCCTGAAGGTCGCTGCTGCTAGATTTTCCGCTGTCATGACGTGGCAAGCCGGCGAACGTAGGGGAAATTTCCCCCACGTTCGCCGGTGTGCCACGTCATCGGTGTTTAAGGCCATGCACGACGGCGGAACGCCCCTCCCACCCGACCGGCACCCGACCGGCACCCGACCGCCACCCGACCACCGCCCGACCGGCACCCGGGCGGGGCAATAGCGGTCCGTGCGGGCGGGTTTTGCGTACCCGTGAGAGACTGGCAGCATGACTGAAAAGGCGCAGCTCCCGGCCTCAGATGATGCGGCTGAAGGACAGATCATGGACACCACGGCAGACGGCACGGAGGAGCGCCCTGCGGGGGAATCTCCGACCGAAAAGAAGCCCAAGAAGCCGGCCAATGTTGCGGCGATGGTGGACCAGCCCGCCAAGGTGATGCGGATTGGCACCATGATCAAGCAACTTTTGGATGAGGTGAAGAGTGCGCCGCTGGATGACGCTGCACGGGTCCGCCTTGCCGAGATTCATCACGCTTCCATTGCCGAACTTGAGGACGGGCTGGCACCTGAACTGGTGGAAGAACTGCACCGGCTCAGCCTGCCGCTGACTGACGAGCGAACGCCCACGGATGCCGAGCTGCGCATTGCTCAGGCGCAACTGGTCGGCTGGTTGGAGGGACTCTTCCACGGCATTCAGACCACTATGGCGGCTCAGGCCATGATGAATCAACAGACGGCGTCCCGGTTGGCCCTGCACCAGTTGCCGCCCGGAACCGTCATTGCTCCCGGTGTGGTGGTGGGCCCCAACGGTGAGCCGCAGCGCGCGCCAGCGGGCTCAGGTGGTCAGCAGGTTGTCCCGGGCGAGGCGAGTAACGGCACGGCCAATAACGGTTCGGCCGGCGGCGCCGATTCCGGCGGCCCCGGACAGTACCTCTGACGCGCATGCTCAAGGGACTTTTTAGTGCAGGCCGGCAGGCCAAGCGGGACGATAACGAACTCGGGAAGGGCGTGTGGCGCCGCGCCCACGACCGTTTCCGCCGCGGTTTGGACCGCTTCCACCAAATGCTTGAGGGACTGGCAGAAACGGAGTCGGCAGCTGCGTCGGGACCGGCCGATGGGACGACGGTGTCCGGGGCCCATCATTACGAAGCCATGGTGAGGCTTGCGGACCAGCTCGCTGATCTCCTGCCCGTAGTGCGCAGCCTGGCCATGGAAGCGCAGCTGCTTGGCCCCAGCGAGGGCATGGAAATCCCCACCGGGACCGGCGGCTATCTCAACGATGTCCACCGGGAACTGTCCCGGGCCGGCAATGCGCTGGCGGCGACGGCTGAGTCCTTGGCGCTGCTGCGTCTGGGCGTGGGCACTACTCAAGCGGTGGAACTAAAAGCCGATCTGGTGCGTCAGCATGTCGCCCGTGCAGGGGAACTGCTCCACGGAACGTCACCTACCCAGCAATAAGCTGTCTCGCAGACACAACAATCCTAAAAAAGCCATCAGCGACATGGTGAGCTGCGTCACAAATAGCAATTTGAGAGGTTAGCCTGCCCTTGGATCGATTACGATCAAATTACCTTCGCTAATTGTTTCTACCGCCGAAAGGCCCCCATGCTGACCTGGCCCACCCTGAAGACTTTGCGTAAAAGTGCCTTGACCGCCATTGCAGGCGCATCCATTTTTGCCCTTGCTGCCTGCGGCGGCTCCACCACCCCGTCGGAAAGCACTGGCGCTGCCGGCGGTGCGGATGACGCCATCACGGTCTACAACGCCCAGCACGAATCACTGACCCAGGCGTGGGTTGACGAGTTCACCAAGGAAACCGGCATCAAGGTGACCCTGCGTCAAGGCAGCGACCTGGAGTTGAGTAACCAGATCATCGCTGAGGGTGCCAAGTCCCCGGCCGATGTTTTCCTCACCGAGAATTCCCCGGCCATGACGCAGGTTGAAAACGCAGGCCTCTTCGCTGACACCAGCGCCAAGGTGCAGGAGCAGGTTCCCGCCGAGTTCCGTCCGTCCACCAACAAGTGGACCGGGATTGCCGCGCGCAGCACCGTCTTTGCCTACGACAAGACCAAGCTGACCGAAGCCCAGCTGCCCAAATCCATCATGGATCTAGCCGATCCTGCGTGGAAGGGCCGTTGGGCTGCGTCGCCGTCGGGCGCTGATTTCCAGGCCATCGTTTCAGCCATGTTGGAGCTCAAGGGTGAGGACGCTACGCTGTCCTGGCTGAAGTCCATGAAGGAAAACTTCAAGTCCTACAAGGGCAACAGCACGGCCATGAAGGCTGTCAATGCGGGCGAGGTTGAAGGCGCCGTCATCTACCACTACTACTACTTTGGGGACCAGGCCAAGACAGGCGAGAACTCCACGAACGTGGCCCTGCACTACTTCAAGAATGAAGATCCCGGCGCCTTCGTTTCCATCTCCGGCGGTGGCGTTTTGGCCTCCAGCGCGCATCAAGCCAGCGCACAGAAGTTCCTCGAGTACGTCACCGGCAAGGCAGGCCAGACCGTGCTGCAGACCGGCGGAAGCTTCGAGTACCCGGTGGGCTCTGACGTTGCCGCCAATGACAAGCTGACCCCGCTGGCCGATCTGCAAGCCCCCAAGATCGATCCTGCCAAGTTGAACTCTGCGCAGGTTACCGATCTCATGACGCAGGCAGGTCTACTCTAGTTTCAATGACTTCCAAACAGCGTACGACGACGGCGCCCGGGCTGGGTGCCAACAGCTTGGCTAAGCGCAACTTAGCCAAGTGGGCTGGGGGCCGGGGTTCACGCCTCGGCCCTTGGCCCGTCGTCGTGCTTTGTCTGGTGATTGCCGCGTTCTCCCTGCTACCGCTGGGGTTTGTGGTGGGCGCTACCGCCACCACTGGGTGGGACACCGTAGCTACTTTGGTGTTCCGTCCGCGTGTTGGCGAATTGCTGCTTAATACGCTGTTGTTGGTGCTCATCACCGTGCCGTTGTGCGTGGTGATTGGCGTGGGTGGTGCGTGGCTGGTGGAGCGCACCAGCCTTGCCGGACACAAGGCGTGGGCTGTCCTGCTCGCGGCGCCGCTGGCCATCCCGGCTTTCGTCAACAGTTATGCCTGGGTCAGCGCCATTCCGTCTCTGGGCGGGATCTTTGGCGGTGTGCTGATCTCGGTGCTGTCCTATTTCCCGCTGGTGTACATCCCCGTTGCTGCCGTGCTGAGCCGACTGGACCCGGCGTTGGAACAGTCGGCATCGTCGTTGGGGCTTGGGCCGTGGCGGATCTTTTTCCGTGTGGTGCTGCCGCAGCTTCGGCTGGCAACGGCCGGAGGGGCACTGCTGGTGTCCTTGCACCTTCTGGCCGAGTACGGCGCCTTCGCCATGATCGCGTTCGACACCTTCACCACCGCCATCTATGACCAGTTCCGCTCCACGTTCAACGGGGCTGCTGCGAACATGCTCGCCAGCGTCCTTGTGGTGTTTTGCCTGCTGCTCCTGCTGGCCGAATCCAAGGCACGTGGCAGCGCCCGGTATGCGCGGGTGGGTGCTGGCGTGCAGTCGAGCCCCGGCCGGCTGACGCTTGGTCTCTTCCAGGGGCCCAGCCAGCTTGCTCTGATCGCCGTTTCGGTGCTGGCCCTTGGTGTTCCGTTGTGGCATGTGGGTCGCTGGCTCATTGCTGGGGGAGCGGCCATCTGGCAACGCTCGGATCTGCTGCAAACGTTGCTCTCAACCTTTGGCTATGGTTTGGCCGGGGCGTTGTTGACCATCGTGCTGGCTTTTCCCCTGGCGTATTTGGTGGTCCGCCATGCCGGAGCTGTCAGTAAGGTGCTGGAAGCCGTGAACTATATTTCTAGTTCCATGCCGGGCATCGTGGTAGCGCTGGCGCTGGTGACCATCACCGTCCACAACGTGCCAGCAATCTACCAAAGCTCCTTGGTGCTGGTGTTTGCCTACGCGCTGTTGTTCATGCCGCGAGCCTTGGTGAACCTGCGTGCAGGTCTAGCTCAAGTGCCGTATGAGCTCGATGAGGCTGCACAGTCTTTGGGCAAGCCACCGCTGGTGGCGTTTTTGCGTGTGACGTTGCGGCTCTCGGCGCCGGCAGCTGCCGGTGGCGCGGCTCTGGTGTTTCTGGGGATCGTCAATGAGCTGACGGCGACCTTGTTGCTGGCCCCCAACGGCACCCGGACGCTGGCCACCGCGTTCTGGTCGCTGAGCAGCGAGATCGACTATATGGGTGCTGCCCCCTACGCCTTGCTGATGATTCTGCTCTCGGCCCCCATGACATATCTCTTGTTCGTGCAATCCAAGAAAGCGGCCGGCCAATGACCACCTACCCCAAGCAGCCCGGTATGCCGGCGGCCGACGAAGCTCCGCACCCCAATGGGCGCCATGCGGGACGCTCCGCTATGGGCTCCGCCGCGGGTGGCGTCACCACTGGCGGCGTCACGGGCGGCGTCACCACTGGCGGCTCCGCCACGCGCGTACGCATGGTGGGCGGCCCCCTGCCCGGCACAGACGAGAGCCGAACCTTTGTCCAAGCCACCAGTGATGTTCCAGCCCATTTGCAAATCAGCAATGTCCGCAAGAGCTTTGGCAGCACCGAGGTCCTTAAAGGTGTGGATTTGGACGTTGTCCAAGGTCGCACCACTGCGATCGTAGGGCCCTCCGGCTCAGGCAAAACCACATTGTTGCGACTCATCGCAGGCTTCTCAGCCCCGGATTCGGGCCGGATCGCACTCGGCGGGAAAGAAGTTGCCGGGCCGTCTCAGTGGAACCCGGCCCACAAACGCAGTGTTGGCTATGTGGCTCAGGACGGGGCCTTGTTCCCGCATTTGAGCGTGGGCGCCAACATCGCCTTTGGTCTGCCATTGCGGGGCAAGGCTGCATCGGTGCGCGTGGGGGAATTGCTGGAGATGGTGTCGATGGATGCCTCCTATGCCAAGCGCCGCCCGCACCAACTTTCCGGCGGCCAACAGCAGCGTGTGGCCCTAGCGCGGGCGTTGGCTCGCCAGCCGGAGCTGATGTTGCTGGATGAACCGTTCAGTGCGCTCGATGCAGGTTTGCGCGTTGCTACCCGGCGTGCGGTTTCCCAAACGCTGAAACAGGCTGGGGTGACAGCCATCCTCGTCACGCACGATCAAGCCGAGGCTCTCAGTTTCGCTGATCAAGTGGCCGTTATGCGCGATGGGAAATTAGCTCAAATCGGCAGCCCCTTCGTCGTCTACACCCGCCCCTCAGACCGGGCCACGGCAGAGTTTTTGGGAGACGCAGTCATCATCGAAGCATGGATGGAAGGCTCCCTGGCGCTCTGCTCGCTCGGCGGAATCCCGGTACGCCGCCCACCAGTCCAGGGCAAAGTGCACCTGATGCTGCGGCCCGAACAAATCCGCATCGCCAACGGCGGCCCCATCCGTGGGCGCGTGGTCGACACTGATTACTTCGGCCCCGAAACCACCGTCCGCATCCAACTGGAGCCGATCAAAGTCGACGCCGAACACCCCCTCGATCCGCACCAACCAGTCGGCGGGGAAATCATCACCATCCGGCATTGGAACGCGATGCTTGCCCGCCCCGGCACCGAGTTGTCGCTCAAAGTAGTGGGCGAAGGCGTCATCTTCCCCTGGGACTAACGTGCCCGGCGTCGTGCCTTGACTTCAACATAGGTCGTCACGAGCGCCAGGAGCACCACCACTGAGGCAAGTCCGACGACGGCTGGAACCGCTGTGCTGACCGGTATCAGGACCAGCGCGGCCGCGACCATGGGAGCTGCCCAAGCCAAGACCGAGCGCGGATTTTGGCCGTAACGAAGAGAGACGGCCGCGTTGATGCTGTAGAAGAGGGCCACGCCACCGCCGATGGAGATGGCGGCGCCCCACGGTAGCGGGTGGAATGGTTCCGGGATGGCCGTGGCGATGCCGGCAGCAATTGAGGTGACGCCAACAACCATGACGAACGGCATCAAAAGCGTGGTTTGCAGGATTCCGGCGAAATCATCGCGTTCGCGCAAGTGCTCCAATCCGGAGGACAAAGTGCCCATGCCGTATTGGAAGAAGGCCCAGCCAAGCAGTGCCACGATGACAAAACCCAGCGATGCGGCCAAGCCAGGACCGGGGGCCCAGTCCTGCGAAATCTCGGTCACGATGGTCAACACCGATTCGCCCAGCACGATGATAACGAACAGTCCAAGACGTTCGGCAGCGTGCTCCACGTTGATGCCCGCCAGCCCGCTTTGGGTCCCGAGTCGGCTGCTGATGGCGACCATGCCCACTTCGATGGTGATGGACAGCGCCCAGAGGATGACGGCCGCCTGGAACGGGAGGAACACGGCAATGAGCCACAAGGCCGCCGTTCCGCCGTTGTAGATCCAGATGCGCCAGGACGGGACAGTGGACATTTGCCGGTGCTGGTAAAGCCATAAGAGCAGTAGGAGCACCCTTAACGCGCAGTTTGCTAGTGAGAAGGCCCATGCCCGATCGCCGAAGGCCTCGTGTGCGGAGGCGGCCATGAGGCCGGTCGCCGCCATAGCCAGCAGCATGGCAATGCCCAGTTGCCTTGAGGTGAGGGAGGGCAGGAGATTGATGACAGAGACAATGTTGACCCACGCCCACCACGCTGGGAAGAAGAGTAGTAGGTAGGTGCCGAACTCGGGCCAGCCTGGATCGCCATGAATGCCGTGGGCCAGCTGCCCCACGAATGCCACGAACACCAAATCGAAGAACAGTTCCATCCAGTGGACGCGGCCAGGTTCACGCGCCGGTGGCCGGTGCGGGGCATTCAAGGGCTGGGAAATTCCCTCCATGGGCCAATGGTAGACCCGTGGCGCGGCGCTGAGGGTCGAAAACCTGGAGGTGAGTCCGCGGGGAGGGAGCCCGAGGTCCGAGGTCCGCCCGAGGTCCGAGGAGGCCCGGGGACGCGGGGACGAGGGTCCGAAGCAGGGTGCCCAGAATTCATCCGTGAGCTTTGGTCGTTTAGAGCTCCCTAAACGACCAAAGCTCACGGATCGATTTACGCCGGTGCTCAACCTGCCCAGCATTCCGGTATCGCCACTTCGGACAGTTTGAAACTGCAGCTGATGCGGTTTGTTGGGACTCTGCCGATTCGAGACTGCAGCTGATGCGGTGAAAATCGCGGATTTGTCGCATCAGCTGCAGTTTGAAAGTGGTCGGTCTGGCGGAATCGCATCACTTGCAGTTTCGAGGGCTTGGTTTTCGGGCTTGGGTACAGCAGCTCCGGGCAATTGGCTACAGCGACGGCTGACGTTGGACAGCAAGCCGAAGCCGGCTTAACCAAAAAACCCCGCCGTGGCGGGGTTTTCGTGGAGCCTCCAAACAGAATCGAACTGTTGACCTTTTCATTACGAGTGAAACGCTCTACCAACTGAGCTATGGAGGCCTGTGCTGGTTTTTACCCCTACGGGATCAAGTACCGAACACAAGAAACCACTCTAATATGACCGGGCCTGATGTACAAAATCCGCCCGCCCCCAAACACCCGAAAAATTAGCAGCGAGTTCCCTCGGCGGGAACTTTACCGTCCACGAAGTAGTCGTCCACGACGGAGGTCAGGCAGGCATTGGAACGCCCGTAAGCGGTGTGACCTTCGCCTTCCCACGTGACCAATACTCCGGAATCTAGCTGCTTGGCTAGAGCCTCAGACCATGCGTAGGGGGTCGCCGGATCGCCGGTGGTGCCAACAACGAGGATCGGGCCAGCCCCCGCGGCAGAAATGGCGGCTGGCTTGCCCGTTGCCTCATACGGCCAGAACTTGCAGCTCAATCCGGAGTAGGCCAGCAAATCCCCAAACGTGGGAGCGGCTTCCTTGAGCAATTTGGCCTGTTCACGCATATGGGCAATGTCCGAGTTCATCGGGTAGTCCAGGCAGTTGATGGCCGTGAACGCTGCAGCGGTGTTGGAGTTGTACTGGCCGTCGGAGTCCCTGTCGGCGGAGAAGTCTGCCAGCATCAGCATGCCCGAGGCATCACCAGCAAACGCCTGCTTCAAGGCGCCGGTCAGGGGTGCCCACAGATCCGTGGAGTACATGCCAAACGCCAAGGCGCCGCCAAATTCGGTGCCCGTCACGACGCGGCCTTCAGGTGTTTGCTGGGGTGTGGCAGTGTAGACGTCGTTGAGATCGCGGATTTGAGCCATCGCCTGATCCACGGTTCCGGACACGGGGCAATCGGATCCGGCCAAGCAATCAGCAGCCCACGCCCGCAGGGCCTTTTCAAAGCCCACGGCCTGGCCCATCGAGACCTGATCAATGTCCAGCGACGGGTCCATGGCGCCATCCAAGGAGAACTTGCCCACCCGTTCGGGGAACAAGCCGGCATAGGTGGCGCCCAGTTTGGTGCCGTAGGAGAAGCCCATGTAGTTCAGCTTCGGGTCTCCCACCACGGCCCGCAGAATATCCATGTCGCGAGCAGCGCTGACGGTGTCCACAAACGGCAGTGACGGACCGGAATTATCCTTACACAGCTCGGACTGGCGCTTGGCTTCCCCTTCCAACGAGGCCATGCCGGCGTCGGTGGACGGATCGAAAGTTTGCTGGCGGGCAGCGTCCATTTGTGCAGCGTCGAGGCACTTCACGGGCGCCGAGCGTTGCACCCCGCGCGGGTCAAAGCCCACCACGTCGTAGGCGTCGCGCAGCTTCTCGGAGAAGTAGGCCTGTGCGGCGTCCTGGACCATGTCCACCCCGGATCCGCCCGGACCGCCCGGGTTGACCAGCATGGCGCCCTGCCGTTTACCGCTGGCCTTCAGCCGGGTCACCGCAAGCTTGATCGATTCCTTAGACGGCTTCTCATAGTCCATCGGCACTTCCACTTCCGCGCACTGGAATCCGCCACTGCACGAGGTCCACGTCACCGCCTGCGTATAGAAATCGGCCAGGTCCTCGGGCACATCGCCCACCACCGTCGGGTCCGCGGAACTCACGGTAGGCTGTTCCGGCGCCAGCACCGAGCACGATCCCAGCATCAGGCCCAGCACAGCCATTGCGGCGGTGAGGGACAGGCTGAGGAAGTGGCGGTGGCGCCGTCGTGTATTACGGGCAGTCATAGAAAAATCCTTCATGGCTTAGAGCAGGCTGACTGCCATGGCTTCAAGAGCCAGCAGTGGGGCAACATTGGTGGTAGTCAGGCGGTTGCGGACGGCGTTGATGGCATCCATGCGCACCAAGGTGGCTTCGGCGCGCGAGCCGCGGGCAAATTCGTTCAGCTCCGCGCGCAGGGTCTCGTTGACCAGCTCCACCGAGGCAAGTTCGACGCCGTTGCCTCCTCGGGCGTTGAGCTGCAGTACCAGCACATCCCGGTAGAAGGAGAGCAGATCCGTCAGGGCCCGGTCGAGGTGGTCCGTCACCGAGCGCTTGGCGCGGCGTTTCTGGTCCTCTTCCAAGGCGCGAACCTGGGCGCGCATAGGCGGCGGCAACGTCCCGGTCTCGGGTGCGCCAAGGTTCCGCAACAGCGTGGCCTTCTCGCCGGCGTCACGCTCTTCATTGGAGGAGGAGGCTTCGTCCTGAGCCAGAGCCAACAGGGCGGCGGCGGCCATGACAGCTGTGGTGACATCGCGCAGATTCAGGGGCAGCCGAACGGTGGTGTCACGGCGTTTGCGGGCGCCAGTATCCTGCGCCAGACGGCGGGCGATGCCAATGTGGCTTTGCGCTGCGCGGGCGGCTGTAAGAGCTAGTGCCGGTTCTATCCCGTCGCGGCGCACCAGTAACGCAGCCACGTCTTCAACCGGTGGCAGGCGCAGGGTGAGGGTGCGGCAGCGGGACCGGATGGTGACTAGGACGTCGGCAGGGCTCGGGGCGCACAGGATCCAGATGGTGCGCGGCGGCGGTTCTTCGATCGCTTTGAGGAGGACGTTGGTGGTGCGTTCGGCCATGCGGTCGGCGTCGCCCACAATGATGACGCGCCAGCGGGCGGAGGAGGGGCTGTCGTGTGCCTTGCGGACCAGTTGCCGCGCCTCTTCGATGGTGATCGTGGTTTTTTCGGTGGCGATGAAGGTGACGTCGGCGTTGGTGCCGCCCAAGGTGGTGTGGCAGGCCTTGCATACGCCGCAGCCTCGGGCGTTGAGCTCAGTTTGTTCGCACACCAGCGCGGCCGCGAAAGCTAAGGCTGCGTTGGAGCGGCCGGAGCCCGGCGGGCCCGTCAAGAGCCATGCGTGCGTGGGGTTGCCGGACTGGGCGGCCCGCCGTAGCTGTGTCACCACCGATTCCTGACCTTGCAGGTCGACCCAGACGCTCATGCGCGCTCCTGGTTGGCGTGGTTGGCGTGGTTGGCGTGGCCGGACAGCCCGGAGAGCCCGGAGAGCCCGGAGAGCCCGGACAGCCCGGCGCCGTCGCCGTGCTCCGAGAGCAGCATGGCCACGCGTTCGGCAATGGCGAGGGCCAAAGTGTCAATGGCTCCATCTGCAGGGAGGACCAGGTACCGTTCCGGGGTGGCTGCGGCTCGTTCTAAGAAGGCGGCACGAATGGCAGCATGGAAGCCGTCGGGTTCGGATTCCATCCGGTCCTCTGCAGCCTCGCCGGCAGTGCGGCGTTCACGGCCAGCAGCGGGGGAGACGTCCAACAAAACCGTCAGATCCGGCCACAAGCCGCCGGTGGCCCAGTCGTTGAGTTTTTCGATCGCGGAGGCGCCCAATCCCCGGCCCACCCCTTGATAGGCGATCGAGGAATCCGCGTACCTGTCGCTGATGACAATCTCGCCGCGGGCCACTGCGGGGGAGATGACTTGGGTGGCATGTGCTGCACGTGCGGCGGCAAAAATGAGTGCCTCGGTTCGGGCATCGATCTCACCCTGCCCATGGTCCAGAACCAAGGAGCGCAGCTTTTCGCCGACGGGAGTCCCGCCTGGCTCGCGGGTCCGCAGAACTGTGCGGCCGGCGTCGGACAGGGCCTTGGCCAGCAACGCGGCCTGAGTGGATTTTCCGGCGCCGTCCCCGCCCTCAAAAGCGATGAAAAGGCCCAGTGTAGGCGCGGCGGGGGCAGAAAGAGCGGGGGAATCAGTCACGCCATAAGCCTACCGGCCCAAACTGAATGATTCCTTGGGCGCGCTGGGACTATCCACAGGCACAGGGGCCAGCTGCGAGACCCGGACGTGCCCAGTAGCCACGCGAGACAGCGGCACCACGCGACAGCGCCACTGCGCCGAACGCTCATCGCGCTAGTGCGGTCCTCATACGGGTGGTGTTGGTTCGCATCATTTCGAGATAGCTGTCCGCGCCCTCGCCCGGGGCGCTGAGGGATTCGGAAAACAGCGGAACGATCTCCACCTTCACTTTTGCCTCCTGCGCCAAGACCTCGGCGAGCTTTTCGGGCTGGGATGTGTCGGCAAAAATGGCGGGAACGCCGGCCTCACGAATGGTGGTGGCCAAGGCGCTGAGATCGGCGGCGCTGGGTGCGGCCAACGTGGTGCCGCTGGGCATGACGGCGCCCACTACCTCTAGATCGAAGCGGTTCGCCAGGTAACCAAACACATGGTGATTGGTGACGATCTTGCGCCGGTCAGATGGCACGGCGGCAAATTCCGCAGCCATCCAGGCATCCAGCTCAGCCACCTCGGCACGGTAGCTGGCGGCATTGCTGTGCAGCGCTTGGGGATTAGCGATTCTCACATGCTGGGCGACGGCCTCCTCAATGACCGTAATGGCTGTGAGAATGCGCTGCGGATCGGTCCAAAAGTGCGGATCGAGAGTGCCGCCCGCCGCTGCGCCCCGATGCGACAGCGGTTCGATCGCAGCGCCCACCTCGAGGACAGGAACGCCCTGCTTTTCAGCCGAGGTGACGTGGTTAAGCACCGCTTCCTCCAACCCCAGACCATTGAAAACAATTAGTTCAGCCTGCTCCATTTGGCCCGCCTGATACGCGGAAACCCCGAATGAATGCGGATCGGCGTTCGCCTCCATGAGAACCACGACGTCGGCCGTGTCACCGACAATGTTGCGCGTGATGTCGCTCAGGATATTCGTCGTCACCATGATGGTGGCCTTGTCGCTGCCGGTCTTCTCACTTGCCTGCCCGTTCCCATCTGGGAAGGTTGAGCAGGCGGGGAGCGCTCCGGCGGCGACAACTAGGAGCGCTGCCAGAGCAATCTTGGCTTTTGCGCTCATGCTGTTTCTTTTCAAGCCCAGGCCCCTCACAGTCCGGTCTCCACGAGTTGCGCGGGTGTGGTGCTGGTGGGGAAGGTGCGCGCCACACGCAAGTGGTCGCGGTAGTCGAGTTCGTAGATTTTTGCTGTGCCGGGGTGGCTCAGGTAGGCGCGGTTATTGTCCACCACGAGCGACGGCGTCTGGCCCGTTTTCGTGGCGGGCAGGAGGTCCGCTTGTGCTTCCACTGCGATGGTCTTGGTATTGAAGGCGTAAACCGTTCCGCTCGTGCCAACGGCCAAGGCGGGGGTGCCGTTGCCGGCGGTAACGAGAGGTTCGGGGCTCTTGATGAACTGGATTTTCTGGGCAGCTGCGTCAAGGTGCCACAATCCGGCCGTGCCCGCCAGCGCTGTCAGTTCGCTGGATCCGGGCCTGTGCCCAAAGGATTCAATGCGCTCGCCCGGGTTCGTACCCGGGTGAGTGCTAGGGTACGGGATCTTGGCAGCCGTGAGAGAACCGCCGTCGTCGCTGACCATAAGTACACCGTCGCTGCAGCCGAACAGCACGCCGTAACTGGTGATGGCGTGACCGCGTAGTGATGGGCACGTGGCGTTCACGAGGGATTCGCTGGAACCAGCGTTGTCAAAGACGGAGACCGAGGTGGGGAGCTGATCGCTACCCGGGGTGCTTGTCACCAGCACATGTCCTTTGTAAGGGACCGCCAGTCCGGTGTGCGGTGTCCCTGGAATGCTGAGCGCTATCTTGGCCTCGCCTTTGTCTAGTGCTTCGCGCAGCAGGACCGAGGTGGTGCCTGTGCTGTCATCGAAAATGGCCACCTTGTTGCCGTCCCCTATGGCGGCCCCTGGTGGCAAGGATGAATCGGTCTCTACGGTGTGCGCGGCGGAGGAGTAGAAGTGGCTGTGATCGCCATGGGCGCGGGTCCAGACCCCGGTGTCAATCATTTTCAGGGACGCGTTGGGTGTGGTGCGGACAAAGACGTACCTGCCGTCGTGACTCAAGGAAGTGGCTCCCGGGACAGCTGTGCTAAATCCTTCCTCGCCGGTGAGTGGATCGATCATGGTGATGTTCCCTGAATCGGCCGAAAGGTAACTCAAACGGATTTGCGCCTCGTCGGCCTCGGTGGCGCCGGCAACGAAGCCGTGCGGGACAGCGCTGCTGTCCGGTCCTGGCCCTGGCTCGAGTCCCGGTTCTGCGTTGGGCGTGCTGGCGCAGGCGGCCAATGTCACCAGTGATGTCAGGGCCATGGCGGTGATGAAAGGTCGTCTGGTTTTGTGGCAGGTCATGCGGAGAGTGCCTTTCGGTGCAGGAATAGCCGCGCAGCGTGGGCCGTGCCGGAGGCATGGACGCTGGAGGCAAGAATGCTGGATGCAAAGAACAGTGCGACGGCGGACGCTGCGATAGTGGCGCCGGCGGCGGTCCGCGCGTGCCAAGAGATCAGGAGCCCGGCGGCGACCGCAACGCAGCCCAGGACTGCGGCGATAGCCATGATGGCTGGAATGGATTTGGCCCACGGCAGCGCGGCGGCCGGTGGGGCAATGAGCAAGCCAAAGACCAACAGTGTGCCCACCACTTGAAAAGAACTGGCCATGGCCGCGGTGACCAGGAGTAAGAGGACAGTGGTAGCCAGCCCGGGACGCATGCCCAAGGTGACGGCTTTCCGCGCGTCGAAAGTCAGGGCAGCGAAGGGGCGGTGAAAAACCGTGGCGATCGCAGCCGTGCCAGCCAATACGCCGCACAAGAGCCAGATATCGGACCAAGTGACGGCCAGAACGTCGCCGAAAAGGATGCCTGTCAGGTCTACGGCGAAGGATCGCGAGCGCGAAATGATGATGACGCCTGCCGCCAGCATGCCCACGAAGAGCAAACCGATGGAGGTGTCGTGAGAGAGACGCCGCTGACGGGACATGGCCGAGATTCCAAACGCCATGGCTGACGCGCTGACCGCTGCCCCGATGACGGGATTGATGCCCAGCAACACAGCGATGGCGATGCCCGGGAGCATGCCGTGGGACATGGCGTCGCCGATGAAGGCCATGCCTCGCAGTACCACCCAGGTTCCGACGATGGCGCACAGCAGGGCCACCGCGAATCCACCCAGGGCGGCACGTTGGACAAAGGAAACGGTGAAGGGGTCAAGGAGCCAGTGCATTCCATCAGCATACTATAATGAGAATCATTATCAATTAGAGGGGACGTGTTATGAGCGTGATCAGTCTGCGGAATGTTGCGTTCGCCTATGGGAATCGTGTGGTCATGGACGGGATGAATCTGAGTCTCAACGCCGGAACGTTGATAGCTATTCAAGGCGCCAATGGATCGGGGAAGTCCACTCTGCTCGGGTTGCTTGCCGGAGTCCTCCGCCCCTCGCGGGGCGAAATTCTTGCGATGCCCGGGGTGCGCCCGGCGTTGGTGCTGCAGCGTAGCTCGGCGCCGGAATCGTTACCACTGACTGTTCGGCAGGCAGTGGCTATGGGTTGTTGGGGTAACCGCGGATGGCTGAGCCGACTGGGGGTGAGGGAGCTGGCCGCGGTGGATCGCACCCTGGAAGCCTTGGGCTTGAGCGATATTGCACGCAGTCAGCTGGGTGAGCTTTCCGGTGGCCAGCGCCAACGTGTGCTGTTGGCTCAAGGCCTGGTTCAGGATTCGCAGCTGCTGGTATTGGATGAGCCTACCGCTGGCGTGGACACTCAAACGCAGGCGCGCATCCGGGACATCATCGCCCAAGAGGTTGCGCGTGGTGTCACCGTTATCGAGGCCACGCACAGCGATGCTGATGCGGCTCAGGCTGGACGCATCGTGACGCTGGCCCAAGGTTGCGTCGTGGCGGATACCGCTGCGACGTTGGTGGGGTAGTCCTGTTGGCGCGGGAGTGCTCTTGAAACAGTTAGTCCGGGCTTCACTAGCCGCTGGCGGTTAGTGAAGCCCGGACCGAGGAGTGGGTGGTTGGGCGTGCTGGTCTAGTGGGCCGCGTGGGCAGAGTCCGCTTGGCCGGAGACTCCCGTGATTTCATTGGGAATATGATCCAGCGGGTAGCTTGCTGTCACCTTGGCCGAGGCTAGATCCACGGTGTGGACCAGCTTTTTTGCCGGGTCACTCACGTAGGCCACGGATCCATCCGAGAAGATGGCTGGACGTGGCTGCTGCCAATCCAACGGTTCCTCCCAAAGAGCCACAATGTCCACGGCTGCGCTCTCCTTTCCGGTGTCAGGGTTGTAGACGTGCAGTTTGCCGTCGGTGCCAAGCATTAACGCAGCTCCGTCCCCCCCGCGGGCAAGTGAGCGGAATGAGTACGAGTAATCTATCGGCACCAGCGTGAGCTTTCCGGAAGCCGTATCTGTCAGCGAGAACGAATTTGGGCGCTCCAGTTCGGCGTTCTTGTCCTTCTTGTAGTCACCCAGAACTACTGTGGAGACGTCGCTGCCGGCTTGATTGCCAATTCGTCCATAGGCGTCCGGGGAGGCGATCTTGGTGAACGTGGAGTCCTTGATGAGAAGTAGGCCGTCTTCGCAGCCAAGAACCAGGGCCTCGCCCTTGGCTGTCGCTTCGCCGTGAACGCCGGGGCAGTCTGAGCTTTCTGCCAGAACGGCGCGGGCACCTTTAGCGTCCGGTGCGTCCAGAAGCTTTGCACCCTTACGGCTCTCGCTGGTTCCGTCCGTGACCAGCAATCGGCCGTTAGTCAATTGCACGGCCACACCATGATGGGCGGCGCTGGTCTTGTACTCCTGTGTGGGAGGTAGTGAATCGCCGCCCAAATCTGAGGGGGTGAAAATATTGACAGCGCCGGTGCCGTCATCGAACAGGGCTGTCACACCGCCATGGTTGACGGCGTGACCGGGCGTGGTTGCCGGAAACTTCAGCTCTTCCAGGGCTGGGGTTCCCGTGAAGTAATGGTGGTGTTCGCCATGTGCCTCAGACCAGCTGCCCGCATCCAAAACCTGGAATCCTCCCGTGGTGGACACCAGAACATGCCTGCCATCACCGGCGGGATTGACGCGGTTGAAGCCCGACAGATCCAGCTCAGCCACAGGCTTACCGGTGCTTGCGTCGAGAACTGTCATGCCGCCGTCGTGCGTGAGGACTAGCCGAGACTGGGGGGGTCTCAACCTCAGTGCTCTCGTGATCGTGATTGCCCGACGCATGGTTGGCGGAAGTCTCGGTGTGTGTAGTGCCAGGGGCGCCAGGCGCACTGCCGCACGAAACCAGCGCGAGAGTTGCCGCGAGCGCCATGCCTGCCAGGGTTGAACTTCGCAGTGCGGTCCCTCGCGGCGCAGGGGATCGCCGGGGCGGAGAAGTGAGCGACGCGGTGGGCGAAGCAGCGGGCGTAGAAATGGGTGGATGGGTATTTTCTGTGATGGTCATAACCCGATGCTAACGTTAATGAGAATCATTATCAAAAGGAGGGAGGGGTAATTTGTCATAAAACCACCCTTGAGCGCGTCATGAAATTCCCCTTGCCGGGAACTGTCGGTCTACTCTGGAAAATATGAGCTACCAGCCTGCCTCGCACCCAGACCATCTCAGCCCAGACACAGTCGTTGTTGCGGCCGGACGCCCCGAACGTGGGCACGACACCCCAGTCAACCCGCCGATCGTGCTCTCCTCCACCTATGTGGGCACCGGCACCGTGGTGGATGGCGACCGAGCCTATGGGCGCTACTCCAACCCCACCTGGGATCCGTTGGAAGACGCGCTGGCCCAGTTGGAGGGTGCAACACTGCCAGCGCTCATTTTCAGCTCCGGACTGGCCGCTGTTTCTGCCGCACTCTCACTGATTCCTGCGGGCGGCGTGCTGGTCATGCCCGCCCATTCCTATCAGGGCGCGCTGGTCATGGCGCAGGAAATGGCAGCCAAGGGTTCCTTCACCTTGCGGACCGTGGACATCGCCAATAACGACGAGGTCATCGCAGCCCTCACCGGAGCCGGGGACAAGGCGGCCAGCATGCTCTGGCTTGAGAGTCCCACGAACCCCATGCTGGAAGTCGCAGACATGCAGGTTCTGTGCCGCTCCGCTGCGGCCGTCGGCGCACTGGTGGTCACCGACAACACCTTCTCCACCCCTCTCGTGCAAAAACCGCTTGAGTTGGGCTCCGACGTCGTACTGCACTCGGTGACCAAGTACCTGGCCGGCCATTCCGATGTCATCATGGGCGCGCTGGCCACCTCCAACCCCGAGATCCGCGCGCAGCTGCTGCACCACCGTTCCATCCATGGCGCCATCGCCGGGCCGTTCGAAGCCTGGCTGGCCCTGCGCGGTTTGCGCACTCTGGCATTGCGGGTCGAGCGCTCGCAGGCCAGTGCCCTCGAGCTGGCCAACCGTCTGGACATGCACGACGGCGTTGAGAAGGTTTTGTTCCCCGGTCTACCTTCGGACCCGGGTCATGTTAGGGCCAAGGCGCAGATGAGCGGCTTTGGGTCGATCTTGTGTATTCAGATTGTCGGAGGCGAAGAAGTCGCCGACTCGGTAGTCCAGGCGCTGCGGCTGTGGACACCTGCTACCTCACTGGGTGGCGTGGAGTCACTCATCGAGCGCCGCCGCCGTCACGCCAACGAACCAGCTTCTGTTCCGGCGAACCTGCTGCGCTTAAGCGTAGGCATTGAAAACGTGGAAGACCTCTGGACGGATCTGGAGCAGGCATTGGCCCACTCGGCACAGACTATTTCCAGTACTGGGCTGTAAGCTGGGCCTGTGTCTAACCTTTTGAATTTTGTGGAGTTCTTCATCCTCGTTGCCCTTGGTCTGCTGGCCCTAGGGATTCAGGTGTGGGCCTTTGCCGACTGCTTGCGTACCCCACCGACCGCTTTTGAGCGAGTGTACAAGCGGAACAAGACGTTCTGGACGGCATTGACTGGTGGTGCCAGTTTCTTTGGCTTCCTCTACATCATTGGCCCCATTATGAATCTGACGGTGCCGCCCATGGGCATGATGATGCTGTTCACTCTTGCGGGCGTCACCGCAGCAGGCGTCTATTTGGCCGATGTTCGTCCGGCCCTGGCCGAGGTACGCGGACGCGGGCGCGGCGGAAACAACCGCGGCTCCTCCTGGTAATCTCCTAAGCAGGTGGGCCCGAGTGGGTGAGCCTGATCAGGTGGGCCTGAGCCGGTGGCCTGATCAGCGAATGCGAGTGGCCGTCCCGCTCACCTTTATGCCGCCTTGGGCAGGGATGCTGACATGAAGAATACTGGGCCGTCCCACATGCGCGCCTTGTCGGATGATCACGGTCGACGGTGTTTTTACAGCTCCCAAGCTTCGTAGATACGCCCCTGTTGATGCGGCGGCAGAACCTGTCGCAGGATCTTCTAAAATCTCGCCCACGGGGAACAAATTTCTGGCAACAAGTTCCATAGCATCGGATCCTTGAGAGCCGGCTTCCCTAGCTCCGGTGCTTGAAACCCACAAGACTGTAACGGTCCCTGCCCACCCCTGTTCGTCCATCAAGATCCGAAGTCCATCCGCATCAAAAACGAAGCCATCAAAGTTGGCTTGCTCTTGGACAACGAGCACTGGATGCGTATTTCCGGCATAGGACAGCGCCGCTGGATATTCCGGATGTAGCTGCGCTGCGTTGAGTGAGAGTAGCCCCAGTAAACGGGACAATACCGTGGGTGAAATCGGGGTGACGGATGGCTCGACGCTCATGAAAGAGGCCGTCATGCCCTTCTCGGAAACGAACGTATCTAGAACTATTTCACCGGCAGAGGTGATCAGAGAAAACGGGCCGGGACCATATTTTTCGGCGAGAGCAACAGCCGTTGCCACCGTGGCGTGGCCACAAAAAGGAACCTCGGCGCCGGGGGAGAAGTAGCGGATCCGAGCACTACGGTTAACATCGAGGCCGCTGGTGAGAAAGGCTGTCTCCGAGTAGCCGACGTCCCTGGCCGTCTGCAGCATCTCTGCATCGCTAAGATCTGCGGCCGCGAGAACCACCCCGGCCATATTTCCTCCGCCGTGACCATCGGCGAAAGCTGCCAAATGGAGAACCTCCGGACGTGCTGCATCGCTCATGGTTTGCTCCGCTCATCACAAGCCGTCGTGGCCGTTCCTAGCTAGTGAAGTCCACGGTTGCGGTTGGGTCAACAGCCGTCCACGCGATGGTCAACTCACCCAAACGCCAACGAGAGGGTGAGCGGACAACCGGCCAGCCGTCGTCGTACATTTTCTGGCACATGCGCAGCCACCGCTGCCGGTTGCCGAAGGACGCCAGGGACGCGCCTGAGAGCCAATGCTTGTCCAGAGCTTGCAGGAAGCCGTGGATTTTTTCGCCCGGCATATTGTGGTGGATCAGGGCTTTGGGGAGCCGTTCGGCAACATCGCTGGGTAACTCGAAGTCGCCAAAACGCAGCGAAATCGTCAGGGATTGGGGTCCGTCAACGCCCAAAGCCACCCAGGTGCTGCGCCGGCCAATCTCATCGCAGGTGCCGTCGATGAAGATGCCTTGTGGGGCAAGTCGGGCGCAGACGGTGTCCCAGATGAGGCGGACATCGGCTTCGTCGTACTGGCGGAGCACGTTGAAGGCGCGCACCATGCTGGCCTGGCCGGGAACAGGAATTTCAAAGCCGCCCACCTGAAAATCGAGTCCCTCATGCTCCAAGGGTTTGGCGATGCGGACACGATCAGGCTCAATTTCAATGCCGGTCACATGTGCTTCGGGGCAGATGGCATGGATGCGTGAATACAGTTCCACAGCTGTTGCGGGGGAGCCGCCGTACCCTAAATCCACCACTAGCGGATTGCTTTCGCACTTCAGCCGCCACGCTTGGGGCCCGGCAAGCCAGCGGTCGACGCGGCGTAGTCGGTTGGGATTGGTGGTGCCGCGGGTGGCGTTGCCAAAAGGCTTGCCGCGTTGTTGCGTGATGCCTTGGGCTGGACCTGCTGAGGGGTTGCTCGAGGAACCCTTGACCCTTTGCGCACGTTGAACCACTAGAAAATTTTATTTCCCGCGCGTGACCGGATTTGACGAAACCGCCTTTGCGGGGTTGTGTGACCGGACACATTTGGCGGTGCTGCGCCGTTTATACCGTGCCGGATCCGATGGGTGCCGATGCTGTTTGCTGCTGGGTCCGATGCTGTTTGCTGCTGCGCACCGTTTGGTCGTAACCACACGCCACTCAAAGAGCTGCGCATGGTTACGGACAAACCGTACGCAGCTTCAGTGTGGCGTAGTAATTCGAGCCCTCCGCCCCCGCCCGGTAGGATGGAACCATGACTTATACGCTGATTTTGCTTCGCCATGGCCACAGTGAGTGGAACGCCAAGAACCTGTTCACCGGTTGGGTGGATGTTGACCTGAACGATCAGGGTCGCGCCGAAGCCGCACGCGGTGGTGAGCTGCTGGTGGAGAACAACCTGCTCCCCGACGTGCTGTACACTTCACTCCTGAAGCGTGCCATCAACACCGCGAACATGGCCCTCGACAAGGCCGACCGCGGCTGGATTCCCGTCAAGCGCGACTGGCGCCTGAACGAGCGCCACTACGGTGCATTGCAGGGCAAGGACAAAGCCCAGACGCTCGCCGAGTTCGGCGAAGAGCAGTTCATGACCTGGCGCCGCAGCTACGACACCGCGCCGCCGGTCCTCTCCGACGACAGCGAATTCTCACAGGCCCACGATCCCCGTTACGCCGATCTGGGCGACGCCCTGCCGCGTACCGAGTGCCTCAAGGACGTGCTGATCCGCCTCCTGCCGTACTGGGAATCAGACATCAAGGTTGACCTCAAGGCTGGCAAGACTGTTCTGGTCACCGCGCACGGCAACTCGCTGCGCGCCCTCGTCAAGCACCTGGACGGCATCTCCGACGAGGCCATCGCCTCCTTGAATATCCCCACCGGCATCCCGCTCGTCTACGAACTGGATGAGAACTTCGCCCCCATCACTCCCGGCGGCAAGTACCTGGACGCCGATGCTGCCGCGGCTGCCATCCAGGCTGTTGCCAACCAGGGCAAGAAGTAACTAACGCCTAAGAGAGCCGCCGAGGGCCCCGCCGCGAGCTTGCGAGCGGTGGGAGGCGGTGAAGAACGACGGCGGGACGTCACCTTTCACAGGTGACGTCCCGCCGTCGAACTTTAAGCGAGCCCAACTCACGCCCCGGCGCGTGCGCCAAGCAAAAATGCGCCCGTCCCCCACAAATGCGCCCCGTAGATCGGGCGCATTAATGGGGGACGGGCGCATTTTTCAGCTGCGGCCGGCCAGGAATTAGCCGGCTAGGAAATCCTCGGGCTGCCATTCGCCGGTCACCAGGTAGGAGACCTTACGGGCCACGGAGACGCCATGGTCGCCAAAGCGCTCGAAGTAGCGGCTGGCCAGGGTGACATCCACGGTGGTCGCAGCGGAGGCGTCCCACTCCGGGGCTCCCATGACGGTGAACACGGACTTGTGGAGCTTGTTGATCTCAATCTTGGCAGCGGCAATATGGCCCACCAGCTCCAAGTCCCGGGAATCCAGCAGCTCGGTGACCTTTTCGGCGATGATGATGTCCAGCCGTGCCATTTCGGCAAACGTTTCCGTCAGCGGCGCCGGGATCACCGGGTTGGGGTAACGCAGGCGGGTCAACTGGGCAATGTGACGAGCCAGATCGCCCATGCGCTCCAGCGAGGCGCTCATGCGCAACGAGCCAACGATCATGCGCAGATCGCTGGCAACCGGGCCCTGCAACGCCAATACGTCAATGGCGCGCTCGTCCAAGTCATTCTGCAGGAAATCGATTCGAGCGTCTGCGGCAATAACTTCCTGGGCGCTCTGGAGATCGGCCGCGGCGAAAGCTGTTGTTGCCTTCTTTACCGCCTCGCCAACCAATTCGGAGATCTCAATAAGCCCCTCACCAATTTGGTGAAGCTCGGCCTGGAATACTTTGCGCACGCGTGGTTCCTTTCAAGGGCAGCCCAAATGGGTCTGTTATGAGTAATAGCATGCCACCCGCACGTGAACGAGACAGCACGCCAAGGTGAACGTTAGTTGAACGGGGACGCTCCCGGCCCCGTTTTGCGCAAATTGCCGCGGCCAGCACATAGGGTTGTGGTGTGGATCCCTTGCTGGTTGGAGTGTCGGCCGGGCTTATTGGCCTGGCCCTTGGTGTTTTTGGCATGCTCGCGTTTAGTATCAGCGAGCGTTCGCGCAAACACACCGTGGACATTGGCGAACCCACTTTGCCTGATGGTGCCGCCGAGGTCCTCTCCGTTGTGGGCAAGGCCTACATTGTTATTGACACGGTCGACGGCGTGGTGCGGGCCAGTCCCGGCGCGTACGCCTTTGGTCTGGTGCGCGGTCATACCGTGGTCCACCAGGAACTGATTGAGCTCGCCCACCGGGTGCGCCGCGCGGGCGTCATTGAAGAACGCGACCTGATCTTGCCGCGCGTCATCTTACCCAGCGCTGCCCATCCTCATCCGGGCCCTCAGGGACCGTCAAGCACGACGCCGGCTCCCGCAGTAACTAGCGCGGCTGGTACTAGCGCAACCGCCGCCGCGCCCGGAGCAACAGCCCCTGCAGTCACCCCCGTCGAGCAGATCCCCATGCATTGGGCCGCGCCGGGCCAGGGAACTCTGGTCATTCAGGTGCGCGTGGCTCCGTTGGGGGAGGAATACATCCTGCTCCTGGCGGATGACCGCACCGAAATTGCCCGCACCGAAGCTGTCCGCAATGACTTCGTGGCCAACGTTTCGCACGAACTGAAAACGCCAGTGGGTGCCATCTCGCTGCTAGCCGAGGCGCTGGAATCGGCTCCGGAAGATCAGGCCACGGTCCGCCGTTTCGCTTCGCGCATGATGACCGAATCCGCGCGGCTGGCGGCTCTGGTTCAGGACATCATCGAGCTCTCGCGGGTGCAGGGCAAGGACGTGGCTTTGGTTGGCACGAGCGTGGACATAAACGATGTCATTGCCGAGGCCGTGGACCGCACTAGATCGCCGGCGCAGAGCCGGAACATCACCATCGCGCTGGGGCCCCGAAAGCGCGCCGACGTCTATGGCGACCGCTCCCAACTCGTGACCGCGCTGCGCAACTTAATTGACAACGCCGTGCGCTATTCCCCGGAAAACACCCAGGTGGGGATCGGATTGTCGGTGGCTGACGACGTCGTATCTGTCAGTATCTCCGATCAGGGTGACGGTCTGAGTCCCGCGGAGCAGGACCGGATTTTCGAGCGGTTCTACCGGGTCGATACGGCCCGCTCGCGCCACACGGGCGGCACCGGGCTGGGCCTGAGCATCGTCAAGCACATCATCAACAACCATGGCGGCGAGGTGACACTGTGGTCGGCCCCCAAGCTGGGCTCCACGTTCACCGTGCGGCTGCCCCAACTTTCCAACCAAACGTCCGACGTCGGTACGCATCTGCGTAGTGACCGGCACCCCGGATTGATCTAAAGGAGCGCAACGAGCGTGAGCAGAGTTTTGATTGTTGAGGACGAGGATTCCATTAGCGACCCTTTGTCGTTCCTGCTGTCCAAGGAAGGCTATGAGGTCTCTGTTGTAGACAACGGCCTGGACGCACTGGTGGAATTTGAGCGCTCAGGGGCAGATCTGGTCCTGCTGGATCTGCAGCTACCGGGCATGAGTGGAACCGAGGTGTGCAAGCACTTGCGTCAGCGTTCCAGTGTCCCGATCATCATGCTCACGGCCAAGGATTCGGAGATTGACAAGGTGGTGGGGCTGGAATTGGGTGCCGATGACTATGTCACCAAGCCTTATTCTTCCCGGGAGCTCATCGCCCGGATCAGGGCTGTGCTGCGGCGACAGGGCGAGCCCGAAGAGCTCATGGATTCCACAGTGAATGCTGGACCGGTGCGGATGGATGTTGAGCGGCATGTGGTCAGCGTACGCGGCGAGAATGTTTCCTTCCCACTGAAGGAATTCGAGCTCTTGGAAATGTTGCTGCGCAATGCTGGCAAGGTCCTCACCCGCGGACAGCTGATCGATCGGGTCTGGGGTTCTGACTATGTTGGCGATACCAAAACGCTCGATGTCCACGTGAAACGGCTGCGGAGCAAGATCGAACTGGATCCAGCCAGCCCGCGGCATCTTGTCACAGTGCGCGGCTTGGGTTACAAGCTGGAACCGTAGCGGTTGAGCCTTGTGTCAAGGCTATGATGGCGAATTCCATCATTGGCGCCTGCCCGGTACTGACGACTGACCTGACATGTTCCCGAGGATACTGGGCAGCGGCTTTAATGCCGTGTCCCTGTACTTCTTCTGGGGCCTGCACTCCACCGAATCTGGCCAGTTTGATTTCACGGGTATTAGGGACATCAACCTCCTGCTGACCATGGCTGAGGAAGAAGGCCTCTATGTCATCGCTCGCCTCGGCCCGGATATCAACGCGGAAATCTCCATGGGCGGGCTACCGGCTTACTTGACCAAGAACGGTTCACAGTCCCTACGCAGCATGGACCCCGAGGCATCGGCCGAATCACTGAAGTGGCTCGATGCCTCTACCAAGACCGCCGTCAAGCATCAGGTCACTGATGGTGGCGGTTCCATTGTCACCTACTAGGCGGAGAATGAGCTTGTAGAATGTCGGCCAGTCACTAACAAAGGCCGGTAGAAGAACGTCTCCGGGCGGGCACAGGATTCCAATCCAGTGCCCGCCCGGAGTCGCTTATTCCGGGTCAGCGTCCGCGCTGGAAGCACTGCGACCGGATCCAAACTACAGCTGATGCGGTTTCTTGCCCTGCTTCTAGCTTTACCCCGGATCCAAACTGCAGCTGATGCGGCAAAAATCGCGAATTCATCGCGCGATCTGCGATTTGGAATAGGTGGCGGTCGGGTGCTGGCTGTGGGTGGACAAAAAAATGGGGGCCGGTTGTCTCAACGACAACCGGTCCCACTTGCACTTCAGAAAAAACTAGTGCTGCAACAAGATGTGCGCTCCAATAACGGCTGTAACGCGAACTTGCTGAGCTGAACTACAGAATTACGGGGCTACGGTAGCTTCAGCACTAGGTGCGGCGCTGGCGTCCGCAGAAGCTGCAGCAGAAGCCTCGGCGCTGGCGTCAGCAGAAGCTGTGGCGCTGGGCTCTGCGCTGGGAACCAGGTCCTTGTACTCGACCAAGGTGCCATCCAGAACAGGAACCTTCAAGGTTGCGGTCTCGGAACCGGCACCGGATTGGCGAAGTTCAAGGGATTCGATGCTGCCCGGGGCCTGATCCATGGTGCTCAGGATCGACTTATCCGACTTGCTATTCAGGACCAGCGGAATGCCGGGCTCGACGGTGATTTCCGTCTGCGAGCCCTGGGCGCCGCTGATGGTCAAGGTGATGTCTGAATCAGCCTGGTTATAGAAGGTGCCGACAACCCGGCCCGGTCCACCCGCTGCTTCGGAGATGATCAGCACGTTGCGCAGTTCCAGCTGGCCCATATCTAGGCGAACTCCATCAGATGCGGAGTACACCATGGTGGTGCTTTGCTGGTTGATGGCACTGCAACCGGTGAAGGCCATGGCGCCAATGCCGATGGCGGCAATCAGGCTTAAGCGTTGCGCTCGTTTGGTACCGCGAATGCCGGCAGCGATTCTCACGTCAGTAACTCCTCATGGAAAAGACAAAATATCTTTGTCCAGCTTATCCGCAAATTCGCCAAAAGCATGCTTCCGCCGCCGGGGCCTAAACCTGAGCCCGAATAGCGGTAGTGCTCCACTGCACTTTGAGGCGCGATAGTCAAGGGATGGAGAATTCTTACAATTGTTGGAACAATTGCGCCGCCAGCGTAGCTCTGGTCGCCCCTGACCTGCGGAAACTCAAGGGAGTGGCTAGTTAACCGTGGTAAACTAGGAGTATTGGAAAGGGAGAATCCACATGCTTTTTGAGGTCGGCGAGACAGTAGTTTACCCACACCATGGTGCGGCAAAGATCGAAGAGATCAAGATGCGCACTGTCCGGGGTGAAGAGAAGATGTATCTCAAGCTCAAGGTTGCCCAGGGGGATCTGACAATTGAAGTCCCTGCGGAGAACGTTGACCTAGTTGGGGTCCGAGATGTTGTAGGCAAGGAAGGTCTCGCGCACGTTTTTGAAGTATTGCGTGCCGAGTTTACGGAGGAGCCCACTAACTGGTCTCGCCGTTACAAAGCCAACCTGGAAAAGCTTGCCTCCGGTGATGTCATCAAGGTTGCCGAGGTCGTCCGTGACCTCTGGCGCCGTGATCATGACCGCGGCTTGTCTGCCGGTGAAAAGCGCATGCTTGCCAAGGCGCGTCAGATTCTGATTTCCGAGCTTGCCCTGGCGGAAAAGACTGACGAAGACAAGGCAGCAGAAGTGCTGGACGAGGTTCTGGCCTCCTAACGGCCACCAGAAAATCATGCAAACCCCTGCACCTCTTGGTGTGGGGGTTTTTGCATGGGTGGCCCAAAGTTGTACCGTCTAGACCAAGACCGGGCCCACCGGACTACTGTAGAGAACATGATTGAGGTCAAGACAGGCTCCTGTGCCGTTGTTATTGTTGCAGCCGGTTCCGGGCAGCGCCTAGGCTACGGTGTTCCCAAAGCCCGCGTTCCGGTGGCTGGTCAGCCCATGCTGCTCCATGCGATTCGTGGCGTGGTCAAGGCAGGTGTGGCGGCCCAAATCTGCGTCGCCATTCCGCCCGAGGATACCGAGCTGGTGACCATTTGTGAGACCGCTGCCGAGCTGGCGCAGGCTCAAGGTATCCTTTTCACCGTTGTCGAGGGTGGAGCTGAGCGTTCGGACTCTGTGGCCGCAGCCTTGGCCAGCTTGGCGGAGGGCGTCACCACCGTGATGATTCACGACGCCGCCCGGCCGCTGACGCCGTCGGGAGTCTTCAGCCGCGTAGCAGCAGCCCTGCGCGATGGTGCCAAAGCCGTCATCCCGGCGCTGGCCGTGGTGGACACCATCAAGACCGTGGAACCAGGAACTCTGCCCGCCACGGGCGCCGGCGTGGAGAAGGTGGTGGGCACGCCCACGCGCAGCGTGTTGAGAGCGGTCCAAACTCCCCAAGGATTCGACCTCGCAACCCTGCGCCAGGCTCACGCTCACGCCCTGACACTCAGCGACGACGAGCTAGCAGCCATCACCGACGACGCCATGCTGGTGGAAGCCCTTGGCGAGGACGTGTTCGTGGTGCAGGGCTCAACCCACAGCCTGAAAATCACCTCGCCCACCGATCTGCTGCTAGCCGAGGCACTGCTGGAAGGGCCGCTGCGCCCCCGATGGATTGAAGGCTAAGCCCATGATCTTGCCCCGCACAGGCATCGGCGTCGACACGCACGCCTTCGCCCCCGATCATTCCCCCGCTCCGCTCTGGCTCGCAGGCTTGCTGTGGGAAGGCGAACGCGGACTTAGCGGCCATTCCGACGGCGACGCCGTAGCCCACGCAGCTGCCGACGCCCTATTTTCGGCAGCCGGAGTAGGCGATCTCGGCACCCACTTTGGCACCGACCGCCCCGAATACGCCGGCGCATCCGGTGCGAAATTATTGGGGGAGGCGGCCCGGATTGTGCGTGAAGCAGGCTTTGAGATTGGCAATGTTGCTGTGCAACTCATTGGCAACAGGCCCAAGTTTTCACCCCGCCGTCGCGAGGCAGAAGCCGCCTTGAGCCTTGCCGCCGGAGCGCCCGTATCCGTCAGTGCCACCACCTCCGACGGGTTGGGATTCACCGGCCGCAGCGAAGGCATCACCGCTATTGCCACCGCCCTGGTCATCCAGCACGAGCACCCGTAAATCTTTCTGAAGGGATACCCTAGAGCCGTGACCCTGCGATTCCATGACTCCGCCACCGCCGCTATCCGCGACTTCGTCCCGCTCAAAGAGGGGCAGGTTTCGTTGTATTACTGCGGCGCCACCGTCCAGGGCGAGCCGCACATTGGCCACGTCCGCTCTGCCCTCGCCTTCGACCAGCTCACCCGCTGGCTGCAGACCACCGGCTACGACGTCACCGTCGTTAGAAATGTGACGGACATTGACGACAAAATTCTCGTCAAGGCCGCCGAAAACAACGAACCGTGGTGGGCCCTCGCCTACCGATTCGAGCAGGCCTTCGAGGATGCTTACGACTCGCTCGGCATCCTCAAGCCCACTTACGAGCCTCGCGCCACCGGCCATATTCCGGAGATGCACGCGCTCATTGCCACGCTGATCGAGCGCGGCCACGCCTACCCGGCCCTGGATGAATCCGGCGACGTCTATTTCGATGTCCGCTCCTGGGCGCAGTACGGCTCGCTGACGCACCAGAACATTGATGACATGCAGGCAGCGCCCGACGCCGACCCCCGGGGCAAGCGCGATCCCCGCGACTTTGCGCTGTGGAAGGGTCATAAACAAGGCGATCCGGAGACTGCCCGGTGGGAGTCCCCATGGGGCGCCGGCCGTCCCGGCTGGCACCTTGAGTGCTCAGCCATGGTCACCAAATACCTCGGCACCGAGTTCGACATTCACGGCGGCGGGCTGGATCTGCGTTTCCCGCACCACGAAAACGAAATGGCCCAGTCCCAGGCGGCAGGCCACGGCTTCGCCAACTTCTGGATGCACAACGGCATGGTCACCTATGAAGGTGAAAAAATGTCCAAGTCCATCGGCAACACCATCAACCCACGCGAAATGCTGGAGATCGCCCGGCCCCTCGTGGTCCGTTACTACCTGGGTCAGGCACACTACCGCTCGGTGCTGGACTACCGTCCGGGCTCGCTCACGGAGGCCGCGGCCGCCGTCGACCGCATCGAGACGTTCATGGGGGCAGCCCGTGCCAGGCTGTACCCGGACGGCCAATTTGGCTGGTTCAACAACACGCTGCCGTCGGCTTTCCGTGCGGCGATGGACGATGACCTGAACGTCCCGGCTGCCCTGGCCGTGCTGCACGAAACCGTCAGGGCCGGCAACACGGCCCTGACGGCGGGAGATAACGCCGGCGTGGAGGCGGGTTTCCTCGCTGCCATGGCCATGACGGATGCGCTGGGCATCAATCCGTTGGACGCGCAGTGGCACACGGGCGGCACCGGAACGGCCGAGCTGGCCGCGCTGGAAGTCCTGCTCAAGGCCCAGCTGGAAGCTCGTGCTCAGGCCCGGTCGGAGAAGAACTGGGCCGAATCGGACAGGATCCGCGACCTGCTGGCAGCAGCTGGCGTCGAGGTTGCAGACTCCGCAACAGGCTCCAGCTGGTCCCTGAAGAAATAGCCCCACAAAAAGCCCCCCCCCACGGATGCTATCGCAGCAATGGTTGAAAAATCACGGACGCTAGCGCAGTGTTCGCCTCAACCCTCCCGCGCCGGGCCTTGCCGAGAAGCCGGTGCTTATAGCAGATGGGCCTTGCCGGGAGAAGAAGACAGCCACGGGCAGCGGTGAGAAGTGCCACTTTTTCGTGGATGTGGCGCGGGATTTGCATCGAGGCCGTAAGCTACTAGTTACGGGTTTGTTGTTTCCCGTTATCCGGCGTGCCAAAAATGTGCCCGCTGACGCAATAGTTTGACAGTTTAGTTTGACGTACGCCGGTGCCTGTTGTCAGGTGCCGCACCAATCTTAAGGGTTTCACCATGGCCAACAATCCCCGTTCCGGCGCCGTTCGTAAGCTCAAGAAGGGTCCCCTCAAGGGCACTGGCGGGCTTGGTCGCAAGGCACTCGAGGGCAAGGGTCCTACCCCTAAGGCTGAAGAGCGTACGTACCACAAAGCGTTCAAGAACAAGGAGCTTGCCGATCGCTCCGCTGCCAAGCGTGCTGGCACCAGCAACTCCCCGCGCCGCAATAGCGGCCCCAAGGGCAAGGCCACCGAAGAGCTCGTGACCGGCCGTAACTCTGTGGTTGAGGCGCTGCGCGCAGGCATCCCCGCGAAGGCGCTCTACGTTGCTGTCCGCGTTGACATGGACGAGCGCGTGCGCGAATCCATCAAGCTGGCCACCGAACGCGGCATCCCCTTGCTCGAAGCCCACAAGCCTGAGCTGGACCGCCTCACCGAAGACGCCATCCACCAGGGCCTAGTACTGCAGATTCCGCCGTACGACTACGAAGATGCGGTAGATAAGGCCAGCGAAATCATCGGCCAGTGGAAAAAGGGCCACATCGCCAACGCCCCGCTGATCGTCGCCCTAGACGGCATCACCGATACCCGCAACCTCGGCGCCATCATTCGTAGCGTTTCGGCGTTCTCCGGCCACGCCGTCATTATCCCGGAGCGTCGCAGCGCCGGTGTGACCGCAGCTGCCTGGAAGACCAGCGCCGGTGCCGCCGTCCGCGTGCCCGTTGCCAAGGCTCCCAACCTGAACCGTGCCATCGCCGCCTTCCAGAAGATGGGATTCTTTGTTCTAGGGCTCGACGGCGACGGCGACGTTTCGCTGCCCGCTCTGGGACTGGCGCAGGAGCCTGTGTGCATTGTGGTTGGCTCTGAGGGCAAGGGCCTGTCCCGCCTAGTGCGCGAAAACTGCGATCAAATTGTTTCCATTCCGATCGACTCGGCCATGGAATCACTCAACGCCTCCATGGCAGTCGGCATCACGCTGTACGAGATCTCTAAGCAACGCTCGGCCCAAAGCTAGCCATGGCTATCACCGTCATTGAGGCGATCAGCACGTTGGGTGCGGCCTTGTCGCGCCACTATCCTCTGGGCGTCAGCTCCATTCCCAGAGAACATGGTCAGACTGCCGCCAATGTGGCGGTGTATTCGCCTGCCTACCGTGATGTGATTTTGTGTTTCCAGCCGCCAGGCGGCGGTTGGAAAGCAGTGCTCTTGGCGGATAAGACCGACGGCGTGCACCACGGTTTGGTGGAAAACATGCCGCCGGGAACGCGCTACGGCTTCTACACGAATATGGATGCCACCCAGGAGGAATTGCTCCTGATTGATCCCGAAGCCGTGCAGCTCTTGCTGGATCCGTATGGCCGGTACATCGATGAGCAGACCGATGCTGACGGCGTGAGCCGGTACCTTTCGGTGCGGATGGATTCGGGCTTTGACTGGGGCACTGTTAAGCGTCCCAACACGCCGTGGCGCGAGACCGTGTTTTACGAAGCCCATGTCAAGGGCCAGACCATGCTCCACCCAGAGGTGCCGGAAGATATTCGCGGAACGTACGCCGGTATGGCGCACCCCGCGATGATTGCGCACCTACAGGAGTTGGGGGTGACCGCCGTCGAACTTTTGCCGGTGCATTTCCACATTGACGAGCCACATCTGCACGGCACGGGCATGACTAATTACTGGGGCTACAACACGCTGGGATTCTTTGCCCCGCATGTCCAGTACGCCAGTGCTGCGGCGCAGGCGGCCGGGCCGCAGGCTGTGCAGGCCGAGCTCAAGGGCATGATCAAGCTGCTGCATATGGCGGGTATTGAAGTGATCCTCGATGTGGTTTACAACCACACGGCCGAGGGTGGCTCCGGCGGCCCGTCGTACAGTTGGCGTGGCCTCGCCGAAGAGCAGTATTACCGTATGCGCGACGGCCAGTATTACGACACCACAGGCTGTGGCAACACCCTGAATTTCAGCAATCCGCACGTCATCAAGATGGCCATGGATTCGCTGCGCTATTGGGTTGAAGAATTCCATATTGACGGCTTCCGTTTCGATCTTGCCGTGTCATTGGCGCGCGACGGCGAGCACGCCTTCAATAACAACCATCCGTTCCTGCTCGCAGCAGCTACCGACGGCGTGCTGGCCTCCACCAAGCTCATCGCGGAACCGTGGGATGTTGGCTACGGTGGCTGGCAGACCGGTAATTTCCCGACCGGTTGGGCCGATTGGAACGATTCTTTCCGTGACAATGTCCGCGATGTCTGGCTCACCGATCGGGCTGCGATGCTGGCCGGGTACCATCACAATGGGCTGGCGAAGTTTGGCGATGCATTGGGCGGCTCGGCCGCGATGTTTGCCGCCTCGGGGCGTAGCCGCATGGCCACGGTCAACTTGATCACGGCCCATGACGGCTTCACCTTGGCTGACCTCACCGCTTACAACCACAAGCATAATGAGGACAATCAGGAGGATAGCCGCGACGGCACCAATAACAATCGCAGCTGGAACCACGGCGTCGAGGGCATCACCAACAACCCCAACACAGTGGCCCAGCGTGCACGGACCAGCCGCAACCTGATGGCCACCATGCTGCTAGCTTTGGGCGTCCCCATGATCACCGCGGGCGATGAGATTGGCCGTAGCCAAGGTGGAAATAACAACGTTTACTGCCAGGACAATGAGATCGCCTGGGTCGATTGGACCATGGACGACGAGGCCAAGACCATGCTCGCGGCCACCACGCGCCTCTTGAAGATCCGCAAGGATTTCCTCGCCGCCCAGCCCAGCAGTTACCCCACCCGTGGCGGGCAAGCGTTCATCCACTGGTTCGGAGCCAACGGCGAACCGATGACCCCGGAAGCCTGGGGAAATCCGCACGAACGCGTGCTCACCATGCTCATGGGATCCCCGGATGGCGCGGTGGACGGCTTGGTCGTCTTCAACACCGGCATCACGGATGAGGACGTGGTGCTCCCAGCGAACCCGCGCTTCAGTGATCCCGATAGTGAGGTCGGCGGCACGCCGCGGCCCTATATGTTGCGTATGACCACGGAGGCCCCGATTCGGACGGACGACGGCGAACCCACCTTCACGCTGTCCCGTTCGGAACCGCTGATCGAAGCAGGAGACGCCGTGCGCGCCTGTGCAAATACCGTCCAGATTTTCCGGAACGACCTTTCCGGCACGTAGTCCCCACCGGTTCCCACCACAGCCGAGCGGACTATCCGGCCCGGCGAACGCCGGGCCGGATAGTGAGCACGGATTTTTTCGGCGAGGAACGAGCCCTAAAAAATCTTTCTGCGAGCGGCGGACCCGGCGGTAGCCGGACTTGGCGGTAGCTGGGCCGGGCTTTTGGTAGGCTCAGCCACCGGCAGGCTCAATCACCGGGGGTCACATCTTACGCTGTGGTGATCAGCCCCAGCTCGGCCGGGTTAGCCAGTGACGTATGGCGGGGCAGCACCTGAACGCCATAGCCGAAGTCGCCGGATCGGTCGATCAGCAGATCGGCCGCGTACTGGTACCGGCCACCACCGTTGTCCTGCACCGAGTCCAGCGCCAGGGTCTGTGTTGAACTCAGATCATCGCTTTCTCCGGCCGTGCCGTACACCACGTTGACCTGGACATCCGCGGGGTTCAACGATCCCAACATGATGTGGGCTCGGACCTGCAGGGTTTCACCAATTTGCGGTTCATCTGTGAGCCCGTAGGATTCCACATGTTCCACATGGACTTCCTGCCAAGCGGGCCGGACCCGATCAATCCACGCCGCAAGCTCACGCACCGAGGCGTAGTTCTCGGCGCGAGCAAGACGCCCAGCAGCAGCCGCTGGCTGGTACAAACGCTGCACGTATTCGGCCACCATGCGGTTGGCCGAAACGGCCGGACCCAGGTGGGCGATGGTGTGCTTGATCATGGAAATCCAGTGCGCCGGCAGTCCGCCGTCGTGTGCTTGAGAGGGTCCTGCAGCCCCGGCAGCAGCAGCCACCACTTCGCCGTAGAAGCGCGGCGCAACCTGAGTTTCCAACAATTCATACAGGGCGGCGGCCTCGATATCGTCGCGTTCCGTTTCGTCTGCCCCGGTATTGGCCGTCGGGATCGCCCAGCCGTTTTCGCCGTCGTACATTTCATCCCACCAACCATCCATGACGGACAGATTCAGCGAGCCGTTGATGGCGGCCTTCATGCCGGAGGTGCCGCATGCTTCCAACGGTCGGAGCGGGTTGTTGAGCCACACGTCGCAGCCGGGGAAGAGGGTGCGGGCCATGGCGATGTCGTAGTTGGGCAGGAAGATGATGCGGTGGCGCACCTCGGGATCGTCGGTGAACTGCACCAAATCCTGGATCATTTTCTTGCCGGCGTCGTCCGCGGGGTGCGATTTTCCGGCGATGATGATTTGGATCGGGTGCTCCGGGTGCAGCAGCAGTGCCTTGAGCCGGGCGGGGTCGCGCAACATCAGTGTCAGCCGTTTGTAGGTGGGCACGCGGCGCGCAAAACCAACAGTCAGCACGTCCGGATCCAGGGCGGAATCGGTCCAGGCCAGCTGGGCGTCGGCGGCGCCGCGCTTCTTCCACGAAGAGCGCAGGCGGGCCCGGGCGTCCTCGACCAGGGCAGAGCGCAGGCGACGGCGCATGGCCCAGACGTCCGCGTCGCTGACCTCGTACACCTTGGACCAATCCGGGCCGTCCACTACCTCGGCGCCAAAGCGGTCCCGCGCCAGCGCGGCCAGCTGCGGGTCAATCCAGGTGGGCACGTGCACGCCGTTGGTGACGGAGGTGATGGGCACATCGGCCTGATCGAAGCCTGGCCAGAGCCCGGAGAACATGCCGCGAGAAACAACCCCGTGCAGCTTGGCCACACCGTTGGCGCGCTGGGCTAGGCGCAGGCCCATGACAGCCATGTTGAACACCTCGGAATCGCCGCCGTCGTAATTCTCAGCGCCCAGAGCGAGGATTTCAGGGACCTGAACGCCCGGCGCCAGAGAACCCGCGAAGAAGTGCTCGATCATGCTGCGCGGGAAGCGGTCAATCCCTGCCGGTACGGGGGTGTGCGTGGTGAAAACTGTCGACGCGCGGCCGGCCGCCAGCGCCTCGCTCCACGAAAGCGGCGACGGCGTGATGGCCGGGTCCATGAGTTCGCGGATGCGTTCGATGCCGAGGAAGCCTGCGTGCCCCTCGTTGGTATGGAAAACTTCCGGCGCAGCAGTGCCGGTGAGACGGGCGTGAACGCGCAACGCCTTCACCCCGCCCATGCCCAGCAGCAGTTCCTGCGTCAGACGGTGATCGCCACCGCCGCCGTAAAGCCGATCGGTGACCCCACGGGCGGCGTCGTCGTTCTCGGCAACATTGGAATCGAGCAACAGCAGAGGGACCCGGCCCACATCGGCACGCCAAACATGCGCGCGCAGCAACCGGTTATCAGGCAACGGAAGGTGAATCTGCACGGGTGTGCCGTCCTCCTCACGCAGCAAGGTCAGCGGCAGGGCGTCAGGATCCAGCAGCGGGTAGCTTTCTTGCTGCCAGGCGTCCTTGGACAACGACTGCTTGAAGTAGCCGGCCTGGTACAAAAGTCCAACGCCGATCAGCGGAACACCCAGATCGGAAGCAGATTTCAGGTGGTCGCCGGCCAGAATTCCGAGTCCGCCGGAGTACTGCGGCAGCACCTCGGTGATGCCGAATTCGGGGGAGAAGTAGGCGATGCATTCAGGAGCATCCGCGCCCAGGCTTTGGTACCAGCGGGGCTGGGACAGGTACTTTTCCAGGCTGCTGGCCGCTGCGGTCACGCGGGCCACCACGTCTGGATCAGCGGCCAATGTCTGCAGCTGTTCGCGCGAGAGGGCGGAGAGCATGGCGAGCGGATCGCGGCGGGATTTTTCCCACAGCTCCGGGCTGAGGGACTCAAATAGGGCGCGGGTGGGCACGTGCCAGGACCAGCGGAGGTTGGTCGCCAACCGGGTCAGCGCGGAGATCTGCGCGGGGACAACAGTGCGTACAGTGAATCTGCGAATTGCCTTCATGCCGGTCACACTAGCCCACTCCGACCGCGCGCTGAGCAAAAATGTGACAAATTCGCTGCTTGTTACGCGCCACGCCCGAAGGCGGCCCCGAACCGGCAATTCCGTCCCCGTATGACGGCCCAACGCGTCTACATGGCGGGCGACCTTAGCAATCTTGGCCGGGAGTCGCTAACGTTCAGTTTGTGAGTACTTCTAAGCCTTCGCGAAATGTGCCCGCCAACGCCGCCGGACGCGCAGCCATGCCTGCCGCCGTCGAAAAATCGAGTACGACGCCGGTCCCCTCGCCTGCCGCTGCACTAATCACCCCCGCTGTGCCCGCCGAAGCAACTGTGCCCACCACAGCAACTGTGCCCGCGGATCCGCAGCAGGGTCTGCGCTTTGGCCGGATTCCCATCACCAACGTCCAGCCCGTTCTTGAAGACGGCAAATTTGCGGCCAAGGCCATCCGTGGCGCCGATGTCCGGGTCAGTGCCGTCATTTTCCGTGAAGGCCACGACGCCTTGGGTGCCACGGCCGTGCTCTTGGCGCCGGATAAGTCTGAAGTCCAGCGCGCCAAGATGACGCCCGGAGCGAAAGGTACCGATTCTTGGGAAGGCGTGCTGACTCCCGTTTTCGAAGGAACGTGGAGCTTCGTCGTCGAAGGCTGGACCGATCTGTTTGCCACCTGGGCCCACAACGCCCAAGTGAAGATCAACGCCGATGTTGATGTTGAGGTCATGCTGGCCGAAGGTGCGCTGCTGCTAGGCAACGCCGCCAAGGAAGCCAAAGCCACCGCACCGGAAGCCGCCAGCGTGTTCAAGCAGGCATCGCGCACCCTGGCGGATTCGTCCCTGAATACCAATGACCGCCTAGCCGGCGGCACAGGCAAAGAGGTGCGTGCCGCCGTCGAACGTTTCCCGCTGCGTGATCACGTGACGGTAAGCCGCGAATACCCGCTGCTGGTGGAGCGCGATGCCGCCGGACGTGGCGCCTGGTACGAGTTCTTCCCGCGCTCGGAAGGCGCACGTCGCAATCCTGAGACGGGGGAGTGGACCAGCGGCAATTTCCGCACGGCTCGCAACCGTCTTCCCGCCGTCGCGGCCATGGGTTTTGACGTGGTGTATCTGCCGCCCATTCACCCCATCGGCACCATCAACCGCAAGGGTCCCAACAATTCGTTGGTGGCCGGGCCACAGGATCCGGGATCGCCGTGGGCCATCGGTTCGGCGGCTGGTGGTCACGACGCCATTCATCCAGATCTGGGATCAGTGGAGGATTTTGCTGCGTTTGTGACGGCTGCCAATGAGCTGGAGCTAGAGATTGCGCTGGATTTGGCGCTGCAATGCGCTCCGGATCATCCCTGGGCCACGGCGCACCCGGAGTGGTTCACCACTCGAGTGGATGGCACCATTGCGTATGCGGAAAACCCGCCCAAGAAGTACCAAGACATTTACCCGCTAAATTTTGACAACGATCCTGCCGGGCTCAGCGCCGAGATTCTGCGTATTGTCCGCCTATGGATTGAGCGCGGGGTGCGGATTTTCCGTGTCGATAACCCGCACACCAAGCCGGTCTGGTTCTGGGAATGGCTCATTGGCATCATCAATGCCGAGAGCCCGGATGTGGTGTTCCTGGCTGAGGCTTTCACGCGTCCGGCCATGATGGCCGCGTTGGGGCGGGCTGGTTTTCAGCAGTCGTATAGCTACTTCACGTGGCGCAACACCAAGGAAGAACTCGAAGAATACCTGGTGCATGTGAGCCGGGAATCGGCCGGGTATTTCCGTCCCAACTTCTTCGTCAACACCCCGGATATTCTCACCGAATACCTGCAGTACGGCGGGCCGGCGGCGTTCAAGATCCGTGCCATCCTCGCCGCTATGGGCAGTCCGCTATGGGGCATGTATGCCGGCTATGAGCTCTACGAGCACGTAGCCCGGCCGGGGTCCGAAGAGAACATTGACAATGAGAAGTATGAGTTCAAGGACCGGAACTTTGCCGCGGCCGAAGCTGCCGGGAAATCGCTGGCCCCCTTTGTCACGCTGCTCAATACCATCCGTCGCGCCCACCCGGCCCTGCTGGATCTGCAAAACTTGAGCCTGCACAAGAGCTCCAATGATGCGGTGCTGGTGTTTAGCAAACACAAGAACATTGCCGCCACAGCCACGGAGTCTGCCCGCAAGGACACCATCATTGTGGTGATCAATGTGGACCCGCACAGCATGCGTGAAGGCGAAGTGACCCTTGACCTGGATGCCTTGGAGCTGGACGGGTTGTCCCCGGATGGCACGTTCCTGGTGGATGATCTGGTCACCGGTGCCACCTGGAACTGGGGCAAGAAAAACTACTTCCGCCTCGATGCACACCTAGAACCAGCACATATCCTGCACATTAGGAGATGACACATGGCCTTCCCACATGCCAATAGTGCGCCGCAGTTCAACTTGAACGCGCCCGGATTGGCTCACGACCCGCACTGGTACCGGAAGGCCGTCTTTTATGAAGTGCTGGTGCAGAGTTTTGCCGATGCCAACGAGGACGGGGCCGGGGATTTTTCTGGGCTGATTTCCCGCCTGGACTACCTGCAATGGTTGGGGATCGACTGCCTGTGGGTGCCGCCATTCTTTGATTCGCCCCTGCTCGACGGCGGCTACGACGTCCGCGATTTCACCGCCGTCATGGAAGCCTACGGCACCATCAGAGATTTCAAATCCTTGGTTACCCAGGCGCACGAACGTGGCATGCGGATCATCATCGATCTGCCCATCAACCACACCTCTGACCAGCACCCGTGGTTCAAGGCGTCGCGGGAAAACCCGGAGGGCCCCTATGGCGATTTCTACATGTGGAGCGACACCACTGAGCTATATCAGGACGCCCGAATCATCTTCGTGGACACGGAGGAATCCAACTGGACGTTCGATCCCATCCGTCGCCAATTCTTCTGGCACCGTTTCTTCAGCCACCAGCCGGATTTGAACTTCAAGAACCCCGCTGTCAGGGCCGCCATTTTTGATGTGGTGCGCTTCTGGATGGAACAAGGCATTGACGGTTTCCGCGCCGACGCTATTCCTTATCTGTTCGCCGAGGACGGCACCAACTGCGAGAATCTGCCAGCCACCCACCAGTTCCTGCAGGAATTGCGAGCCATGGTCGACGCCGAGTTCCCCGGCCGGGTGATCATCGCCGAGGCGAACCAGATGCCCCACGAAGTGGTGGATTACTTTGGTACGGAAGAAGTGCCCGAATGTCACATGGCGTTCCACTTTCCCATCATGCCCCGGCTCTACTGCGCGTTGCGGGATCAGAAAGCCGCCCCGATCGTGGAGACCATGGCCAACACCCCGGCCATTCCACAGGGCGCTCAGTGGGGAACGTTCCTGCGCAACCATGACGAGCTGACCCTAGAAATGGTGACCCCGTCCGAGCGCGAGGCCATGCTGGGCTGGTACGCCCCGGATTCTCGCATGCGCGCCAACATTGGTATCCGACGCCGGCTGGCACCTTTGTTGGATAACTCTCGCGCCGAGATTGAGCTCATTAACGCACTCCTGCTGGCACTGCCGGGCAGTCCCTTCCTGTACTACGGCGATGAGATCGGCATGGGGGACAACATTTGGCTCGATGACCGGGATGCCTCGCGCACACCCATGCAGTGGAACCCGGATCGGAATGCCGGCTTTTCCAATGCCGACCCGGGCAAGCTCTTCCTGCCGGTGGTGCAATCGCTGGTGTACCACTACAACCACGTCAACGTTGAGGCCCAGACGGCGCACACCAGTTCGCTGCTGCACTGGAACAAACAGATCCTCAAGATCCGCAAAGCCCACCCAGCTTTTGGCCTAGGCCGTTACGACAACGTGGACACCTCACACGAATCCGTGCTGGCTTTCTTGCGCGTGCTGCCCGTGGGCAATGCCGAAGGGGAGGCACCCGAGACCGTCCTGTGCGTATTCAACTTGTCCCAGCACCCCTCCGCAGCCACTCTGAATCTGCCGGGTTTGGCTGGCCGCGGGCTGCGTGATGTTTTTGGTGGCGATATTTTCCCCGGAATTGACGACGGCGGCCACCTCACCTTGACGCTGGGGTCCTACGATTTCTTTTGGTTGCGTGTGCGTTCGCAGTCATCTAACACCCTGTCCACCCAAACACAGGCACTGCCGGTGATTGACGGATCGGAGTTCGGATACTGATGGCGGACACGCTCAAGGACTCTTCAGATCGTTCGGCGCTTTTAGCTCTCTTGGCTTCATGGTTGCCGCGCCAGCGCTGGTACCCCCGCAAGGGCGGGTTGGCGGGCGATTCTCAGCTGGCCCTTGAAGGCGAGCTGGACTTGCCGTCCGCGGACCCGACGGTTCGATTCCGCGTGCTGTTTGTCCGGGTTGGACCGGAGGAATCCAGCCAGTTACTTCAAGTTCCCTTGAGTTTCCATACGACTGAGCAGCCTAAAAGCACATCTGTGCCAGAAAGAATCCCCGTCGGGTTTGTAGGTCGCCTAGCAGGCTTGAGCGTGTACGACGGTCTAGGGGACCGGGCATTCTTGCAAGCATGGCTGGATTTGCTGGATAACTCTTTCCAAGATGAGGCTTCAAGCGCCTCCGCCATTGTCGCTGCTCGGTTGCACAGCTGGGTGCATCCGCAATGGTCTGATGTGAGTCGGGTCGGATTGGGAGCGGTTTCCAAGGTTCGGGTGGTCGGGACTGAACAGTCCAACAGCTCTGTCATCTTTGAGCTGGGTGGCCGTCCCGTGATTGTAAAAATCTTCAGGGTGTTGCATTCCGGGAACCATCCCGAGCAGGAAATCGGTGTGGCTCTTTCGGGTTTGGCTGACAAAAAAGCAGTTACCCAAGTGCCAGCGCTGCGACTGGCGGTGAAAACTCGGCGAGAAAACACAACCTTGTTCGTTGTCCATGACTTCGTGCCAGCGGCGAGAGATGCTTGGGTCGTTGCCCTGGAAGCGGCCACTGCTGGGAAGGACTTTACGGAGCAGGCTCACGCCATCGGCGAGACGTTGGCGCAGGTTCATCTTGGATTGGCGCAAAGCCTAGGCGAGCACAGGCAGGATTCGGCTGGTGTTGCTGACTTCATAGGAACCCTGAGTGCGCGGCTACAGGTCAGCTGGGATCTGGTGGGAACTGCTATCGGGCCGTATGGTGAGCAACTCCAGGGTGTTTTAGCTCGACTGAACCAAATAAAGCGATTGCCACCTCTGCAACGCATCCACGGCGATCTGCACCTGGGCCAGATCCTGCACCAAGACACGGCTGCGCCGGGCGATGGCTGGCACATTCTGGACTTCGAAGGTGAACCGCTGCGCCCGCTGGCTGAACGCAGCCGGGTGGATGTGGTGCTGCGCGATATTGCCGGCATGCTGCGCTCCTTCGACTACGCCGGAGCGCAGGCTGCGGACACCGGAACAACTTCCCGCGCCGTTGCGGCAGCGTGGGCTGCGAGTAGTTCTGCGGCATTTATTGCTGGATATGACAGCGGATCAGATACGAAAATTGACAAGGATTCGGCGCTATTCATGGCATTGTGGCTGGATAAGGCGCTGTATGAGGTTGCATATGAACTGCAAAACCGGCCCGATTGGGTCTGGGTGCCGGTAAACGCCGTGCGGGAATTGTTTGAAACCAGAGAAAGTGGTGTGGACGTGGGACTTAATAAGCTGGCCCCGATGGCAGTCGACGCGGAAGTCTTGGCAAGAATTTCCGAGGGCACGTACTACGCCCCGCACTCAGTGCTGGGTGCGCATTTAGGCGGTGAGGGTTTCGCCACCATCCGTACTCTGCGACATCTGGCAACAGGGGTACAAGTGGTGACAGATTCCGGGGAATACCCAATGACACACGAACACGGGGGAATTTGGGTTGCCGTTGTTCCCGTTGAAAACTCCGGGAAGGTGCCCGATTATCGCTTGGATGTTGGCTACGCCGACGGCGTGCTCCGCTGCGATGATCCCTACCGATACCTGCCCACGGTGGGCGAATTGGACATGCACCTGATTGCGGAGGGTCGCCACGAGACGTTGTGGACTGTCCTTGGAGCCCATGTCCAGCGCTACCACTCACAGCTGGGTGAGGTATCAGGAGTGAGTTTTTCCGTCTGGGTACCTGGCGTCCAAGCTGTGCGTGTCATTGGCGGGTTCAACAGCTGGGATGGGCGCGCCCATGCCATGCGCAGCCTAGGCGGCAGTGGCATCTGGGAACTTTTCATCCCAGACATTGCTGCTGGCGAATGCTACAAGTTTGAGATTCTCTCTGAGAACGGGCAGTGGCTGCAAAAAGCGGACCCCATGGCCTATGGCACCGAAGTGCCACCCTTGACGGCGTCGTGCGTTGTGGAATCAACGTATGCCTTCCAAGATGGTGACTGGATGGCGCAGCGAGCCAAGTCCGATCCGCACAATGCGCCCATGAGCGTTTATGAAGTCCATCTGGGATCGTGGCGGCCGGGCCTGAGCTACGTCGAACTGGCCAAGGAATTGGTCGAGTACGTGCAGTGGCTGGGCTTCACACATGTTGAGCTGATGCCTGTTTCGGAGCACCCTTTTGGTGGTTCGTGGGGATACCAGGTCACCTCGTACTACGCGCCAACCTCGCGTTTCGGTCACCCTGACCAGTTCCGGCACCTTGTTGATGCCCTGCACCAAGCGGGTATTGGTGTGATCATGGATTGGGTTCCGGCTCATTTCCCCAAGGATGAATGGGCGCTGGCCAAGTTCAATGGAGTGGCGCAGTATGAACACGCCAACCCCCAACTGGGAGAACACCCGGACTGGGGCACGTTGATCTTTGATTTTGGCCGTAATGAGGTGCGTAACTTCCTGGTCGCCAACGCACTTTACTGGTTTGAGGAGTTCCACATCGACGGGCTGCGTGTGGATGCCGTAGCCTCCATGCTGTACCTGGACTATTCGCGTGATGATGGCGCATGGAGCCCCAACCGCTTCGGTGGTCGGGAGAACTTGGAAGCCATCAGCTTCCTGCAGGAAATGAACGCAACCGCTTATCGGCGCAACCCTGGAATTGTCACCATCGCCGAAGAATCCACAGCGTTCCCGGGAGTTACTGCGCCCACCAGTGGTGGAGGGCTGGGCTTCGGCATCAAGTGGAACATGGGCTGGATGCACGATTCGCTGACCTACATGGCAGAGGATCCCATCAACCGAGGCTGGCATCACAACCAAATCACCTTCTCCCTGGTCTACGCGTTTACGGAAAACTTCATGCTGCCCATCAGTCATGATGAGGTGGTGCACGGTAAGGGCTCATTGCTCCGCAAGATGCCAGGGGACAGATGGCAGCAATTGGCCAACCTGCGGGCCTACCTTGCGTTCCAGTGGGCGCATCCCGGTAAGCAGCTGATCTTTATGGGAACCGAATTCGGTCAGGAAGCTGAATGGAGTGAACAGCACGGGCTGGATTGGTGGCTGGCAGAGAACCCGGCCCACAGCGGCATTCAGGAATTGGTCAGGGACTTAAACCAAAGCTATGCCGGCACCCCGGCACTCTACGAGCTGGACAATGTTTCCGAGGGCTTCACCTGGCTCAACGGAGGCGACACAGAAAACAATGTGCTCTCCTTCGTTCGCTGGGACAAGTCCGGTAACCCGCTGGTGTGCATCATCAACTTCTCCGGTGTTGCCTATGAGGGCTACCGGGTGGGCTTGCCGCAGCTCGGTGGATGGGAAGAAGCTCTCAACACAGACCTTTCTGTCTATGGCGGTTCTGATGTACGCAACATTGGCGAGCTCACGGCTGAAGATCTCGCGTGGGATGGTCAGGAAGCCTCGCTGCGCTTGCGAGTTCCGCCCCTGGGCGCCCTCTACCTGGTGCCGAAGGGCCCCTCTGCTCGCTAACTTCCGGACATCTTCTGGACACCTGCCTGTTGTTTTGTGTTCACAGCAGGCAGGTGCTATTGTTAGTACTCCGCTGAACGAATGGTTCAGATCCGGAACTAGACAAACTCATGTGGCCTTGAAAATAGGCCCGATGATGCGTGTTCAAATGCAAGTTTGAATGCAGTCGAAATCATGGATTTGACTTCCAGGAAGTCATGCGGGTAAGCTTGAAAAGTTGCCTCGGCACTGATCGTCATGGACTGTTTGTTGGTTTGTGGTGTGTTGGCTGGGTGTGGTTGTTGTTTGAGAACTCAATAGTGTGCCAAGTTTTATTGATACCAATTTATTTATATTGA
>NZ_JBFBLV010000029.1:44312-53469 GCF_040686835.1 Specibacter sp. NPDC078692 | reverse complement strand
GGATCCCAAGGATGCCGCGGGCCTGGACGGTGCGCTGAAGGCCCTTGCCGCACTGCCGTTTGGGGAGGCCATCTTGATCATGATCGGCGTGGGGCGGCGAGGCGGCGCTGGCGCGCCTTCTCTATGGGGATGCTGGCGCATCCCCTGCACCGCTGGCGCGGTGCTGTGGGTGATCCAGTTTTGGGGGTGTGTGCGGTACCAGCTCGGCCGTTCCCACCTTGGTTTTTTGTCCCTCGCTGCGTCGTTGGTGGGCAGGAGTTATGCGGTGCCGGCCTTATCGATTTTGACCCGCCCCTGCGCGCCTGACGGCGCCCAGAACACTTCGTATGGGGTGCACTGGCGTGCACTCCCGGTATACCCCTCGCACCCCTTCAGTGCGCTCTCCCCCATTGCTGGCGTTCCACCTCTACGCCGTGCCCACCTCTAAAGCATTCCAACGACACCCGGGGCCACATACACCCCCGGCACAGGAGCCGCCCGTGCGGTGCGCTGTGGCAATGGCGGGCCACGGCACGGAGCAGACGGGGCACGGGCGGGCGCCATGGCCACTGGGCGGCGCGGTGAAAGAGAGGCGAGGCCACCGGTCAGGCAGGCGAGGCGCACAGGAGAACCCCCACGCCATGGCGCCGAGGCAGGCGAAGGGACGCCATCGAGGGGCACAGGGGGCGCAACGCGCCGCCACCACACACCGACGGGACGGCCAGCTGCACAGCACGACGGCGAGCGGCCGCAGCTCGAGGCGCCGGGGCCAGAGGGGGTCGAAGGTACGACCCCCACACACCAACAACAACCAGGCACCCCGAGCGACCGATAGGCACGACACACACCCACGACAGGAACCCAGAACACCCGCAATGGTGCCGGCCACGTGCCGGGAAACAACCACAGCACCCAGCCAAGGCAGTGACTTACCTAAGTCACCCACCCACAAACAACCCCAAACAGACCAGCACCCGGCACCGGCCACCGGGCACTGACTGACGTAAGTCACAAACACCACCACGACACAAACAAACCAGCAGCCCGCACCGGCTCAAGGAACTGATCAACTGCTCAGAAATGCCCGCAACGCAACCCAGGCCACTGCAAACCGGCACCAGCCCATGGCAGGGGGTCGAAGGTACGACCCCCTCACCCACCAACGAAAAAAGCCACTGACTTACCTCAGTCACCCAAGACCAAAGATGCCGAAACGAGGAGCACCACCCGCGCCGTGGGAACCAACCGACATCGGTCAGTTCCCGGCCCTGAAACACCAATTTTCCGCCGCTGGGGTGCTGCATAATCCGCGGGAAGGATGAGAAATCCTCTGGATGTTGTCCTGACTAGGATGATTCAATCAGCCTCCCACCTCGGAGCCCCCATCTGGATGGGATGACAAGCCCTATCCTCGCCCTGCCTTCGGTATCGAACGCCAAGTAATCGAAACACGAAGCGCTCCAAGCACAAGTGCCCTCTCAGGCTGGACTTCAGTTGCGGGAATCGGTCGTTTCAGGAAATTGTCGGCGCTTTGGAGTACTCGCTTAATCATGGCGTTTTCCACTTTGATGCTCTCATAGGCCTGACGTGCAGTGGAGATGGACTCACGCGCCTCTTCGACTGCGGTGAGATTGACGCGATGCCAGCGCCGAGCGCGGTTCCCACGAGCCGCAAAATAGATCAGGGTGGGCAATGCGGTCGTTACCAGAACTATTGTCACCGCAAGCGCCACCGATCCTACGATAACGGCACATGCATGAAATGAACTATCGGAATCTATTTTCACCTCAGTGAAAGTGGCCAAGCCGATCCCAACCGCAAGAAAAAGAGGGCCGAGGAATGGCCACATGAAGCGGAAGGGGAAACGGCACAGCGCGGCAAAGTATACGCAAATTGAATGCCCGATACAGGGAAAAAAACTCTTTGCTTTGGCTGCGTCGTCGAGGACTTCATGAAGGCGAGCAGACTTATCCTCCGAGGAAACACTTTCGTCCCCCGTGGAGGATTTATTCTCGTCTCGCGTGGAGGATATATTCATGGCTCGGGTGGCGATGAACGCCTCCCACTCGGTCAAATTTTTGTCTAAAAAGGTCGGATCCAGTGTTCCTCGAAGAGGGTCAGCTGCGTACTCCTCAGCTGCTGCGCGAATGGTGAATGGGTCGCGCGCGAGCTCACCGGGTTCACCCACTCCCTTAAATGCTGCCCGAAGTGTGATAGTCAACGCGATAGCTCCAGCTATGAACAGGCTGGACCCAACCCACTGAGGCCAGGATCCTTGGTCTTCTTTTGCTGTTAGGGCCAAATAAAAAAATGAAGCAGCCAAGCTGACGAAGAGACCGGAAACCATGGCACCTAGAGCAGGCACAAAGATAGTTTGATACTGCGTTGCGGCGAGCCGAATATAAGTAAAGGTCTTCTGTGCTGGGGGCCGGATCCATTTTTGCGTCGAGAGCTCAATGATCCCCAAGAGCAAACTCATTCCGCAGATCACTACTCCGAAGCCATTCAGCAGCGTCATAAGCGTTTCCGTAGTCCCCCGATTAGCCGATACCCAGCGACGCCACCGGTCCTGGTGAATTCGCGCCATTTGAGTAATACCACAGACGGTCCCGACGGTCGCCATCGCGCGCTCCCCTGGCCACGGTGCGGGGCTGGGCCAGGTTGCCAACTTGACGCTCATTCGTACTGAAAACGCTCGGGCTGCGAGCGCGGTTTTATTGTGGGTTTTCTTTGGTTGTGGTGGTTTTGGTGACCTACTTCTGTAAATAGTCGCAACCCCCTTGACACTTGTCGCTTTGATCATTAAATTAGTTGTTGTCAGATCAACATATTTACCGAGGAGATTCACTCATGAAGCACACGATGGTCACCTTAACCCACCTGCGAGTTCCGCAGGACCAGGCTTCTACTTGCCGCGAGCTGGTGGATCACCTTTCCGCCGCCAGAGTGACCGCGGAAAGGTTCCAGGAGGGTACTCCCGAAGAGGCCGCCGCCAACCACGCCGTGAGTCGCGGTCAGGCGGCCTTAGATGAGGCAGGCGACCATCTCTTGACCCTTACCCCTGAGGGCCGGGCAGAATACCAGCGCATCATGCTCACGCTCGGCATGGCCCACACCACTCGCCGGGGCAACGGCATCTATATCAACTCCCCCTGCGGACTGGATCACTGGCAGGCAACCGAGGACCAGGCGCTGGAGGCACTCGCGGCTTGGAAGTCTGCGCGTTTGATGCGTCTGGACTCGGAGATGCTTCATGCGGTTATCGAATGCGGGTGGGAGGATTTGATCCATTTCTTGGAACTCGCCACCACCAGAGGTGGGCTTTCCTCGGCATGGATCCCCGGCTCCTAAGTCTGGACATTCTAGGCCTCGCCGATCGTTTTGGCGGTGCCTTTGCCATGCCCTCACGCAGTGGCCACTGCGTTTTATCGTCGCTTGACGCTTTGACGCAACCCTGTTGACAAGTGGCGCACTTATGGATAAATTAGTTGTTGTCAGATCAACAGATTTACTGAGGAGAAACCAATGTCTCATCTCTTGGAAACTTTTGCCAACGGCCGCACCGCTTTCGTCTCTGCCCGTGAGGATGCTTGGCACCGCCTTGGCATGGTCACCGCTTCGGCACTGACGGCGGAGGAAGCCCTCGAATCGGCGTTGCTGTCGGGCTGGAATGTCCGCAAGGTTGCTTTGCAGACCGAGGCGGTCATGGATGCCAACGGCGCCGGATCGCTGCCTGTCATGAACCATTACGCCACGGTTCGCACCAACCCGGTCACCAAGGGTACTGACGTTCTGGGTGTTGTTGGCAAGAAGTACCACCCCATCCAGAATGAGCAGCACGCGCTCCTGCTCAACACGTTGGTGGACATGTCCGGTGCCCACTTCGAAACTGCCGGTTCGCTGCGCGGTGGCCGCGAAGTCTTCGTGACCATGAAGATGCCCGATCACATGAAGGTGGGCGGCGTGGACAACGTTGATCTTTACTTGGCAGCCCTGAACTCCCACGATGGCTCCAGCGCATTCCGCCTGCTGGTCACCCCGGTGCGTATCGTCTGCGCCAACACGCAGGCCGCAGCCTTGAAGTCCGCGAAGTCCAGCTTCTCCATCCGCCACACTAGCGGGGCCAACGCAGCTATCGCGCAGGCTCGGCAGGCACTGGGCCTGACCTTCACCTACCAGAAGGCCTTTGAGGAAGAGGCCGAGCGGATGATCCAGCAGTCCATGACGGACCGGGAATTCATGTCCATCATGGGCCACCTCTTCCCGGAGCCGGGCGAGGGCAACCAGCCCGCCGCACGCCGGTACCAGGAAAAGATGAACACCCTTGAGAACCTCTTCACCACGGCGCCGACCAACGATGCCATCCGCGGCACCCGCTGGGCCGGATACCAGTCCCTCACCGAATACATCGACCACTACGCCCCCGCACAGCGCACACAGTGGACCAACGACCTCGACACGGCCCGCGCCATGCGTTCCCTCGGTGTCGATGCCGTGGCTACCAAGGAAGCAGCCTTCCGCCTCATCAACGCCTAGCCATGCCAGCTGGTGGAGCCTTGTTATTGGCTCCACCAGCTGGCCCCTTTGTGCATCAGTTGTTGAGTATGGGCTGGTGCCCCCTTTGGGTAAGCATGTCGGCCTCTTCAACGGTCGGTACTAGAGATTCAACAGGTATCCCAGCAATTACATAGGCCCTTTCCTGAGCATCTATCACTATGCTGGCAAGCATTCTAGGTGCTCTTGTTCTGCCTGGGATGCGATAGGTGTCACCGTTTGAGCCACCCTCAACAGGCTGAATCATGGGCGCTTCAACGTGGAATTCTTGAGACAACTGCACTCCGGTCTCCCCGTTCCTCACGGTCTCCCAAAACCCCCTAGCGGGCGAGGGGGTTTTGTTGTCCAACGCCATCGCCCACTCTTCAACTGAAGTGCCGATAGCCATTACCGCGTTCACAGATTCTCCGACTGGCACTCGAATCGTGTCCAGCCATCTGAAAAAGCCTCCACTCCTTGACCCCATCGAGGCGGAACGGACTGAAACTGGCACAAGGCCGTCATTGTGAAAAGCCACCTCGTAGACGGCATAGATCAACGTGTCGTTGTCACGCGGCAGCTCAAAAAGGGCGTCCTCAGCGAAGTCCATGACCCCAAATGCCTGTGGCCCATCATGCCTCTTGATAAGGAAATCAACGGCAGTATCGGAGTGTTTTTGACGGATAGTCATCGAGACCGCAGGTGCTTTGATGTCGAGTCGGGCTCTGATTGAGTCCTTCACCAGGATTGCAGATTGCTGCGCCTGTTCCGTGGCCAGCTCAAGCGTGGCGTTAGCAATCTTCACCGCGTCCCTGCTGTCCGTGGCCGCTTTCCTTGAAGCTTGAGCAGTGCGCCGAGTCTCCCACGCCTGCCAGCCAATAAATACCGCCGAACACGCTGTTGCTATGGCCGACCAGAACGCCACCGATGTTGCTAGATCCACTGAAAATTTCCTCCCCAAGGGCGCCATGCGAGGGGTTCGCCTAGCTCTTCCTCCCTCTTGCAGCGCAAGAAGCAGTCACCCCACTCTCCAGCTTCTAAGTGCCAGACCATGCCCCGCGTCGCTTGCGCTATGCAAAGGTGAAATCTTCCCAACACCTGGTCATGAATTGCAGCTCCCCAACCCTGTTGACACTGCTCCCCATAAAGGATAAATTAGTTGTTGTCAGATCAACACATTTAGAGGAGCGGGGCTCGCCCCATCTGGTGGCCGAGACTCTCGGTCACCGCCTCCCCTTCTTTTTCAGGAGGACAGTATTTTGCCTATTTCCAACATTCCCCCGGCGCAGGTGCACCAGCGCGACTTGGCCCGGGTTCGCGCAGCGGTCGCGAGTTACATTGCAGTTAGCCCTGGAAGCCCTCCCCCGCAGCCGCTGGAGGAGCTGATTGATTCTGAGGGTGAAGGTATTACGGATCTGCTGACTGATCTCCACCACTTGGCTGACGCTCTGGGCGTCCCGTGGGGTGAGGACACCGCGCACCGTTATTATCTGGCGGAAGCTGGCTGCTGCGCCTATTGTGGCTCGAGCCCTGGCGAAGCTATTAGTGATGGGGAGCGGGCGTCCTGTGGTGGCTATGAGGCGCGCACGGGCGACAGTGGCCCGCACACCTTCGTTATTGATGACATTGAGCAGGACCGCCGCGAACAGGCCGGTGATTCCGAGTGAGCATCGAAGCCGATGAGGCCATGATCGTCATTGACGCCTTGGAGCTCAGCCCCGTCGCCACCGAGGCGGTCATTCGCAAGCTCACTGCGACCCTCGCAGAAGGCGAGTCGGGCAGTGCCGACAAATCGACACAGTGGCGCCAGCAGCCCGACGGCTCGGTATCCATCGAGACTGACTCCGAGCCCATCCTTGCCACTTTTTACCGTGGCGAGTTCGACGGCCGCCCGGTGATACAGATTGACGGCGCCGCAGCTTTCCGCGTCAACGTCAATGACTCCACCATCTGGGACCAGTCCCCCGAGACCTCTGAATGGGTGACGATCATCAGTGCAGCACAGAGCTGGCTGGAGGAGTTGCGCGCCTATGTCATCCCGGACGCTGAAGCCTGCGAGCGCGGAGGGTATGAGGTTTTTGCTGTGGAGTTGGAGGCTGGCTTGGGGAAGTTGGGGTGAGTGTTAGGGGTGGGGTGGTGGGTGCGACACACCACCCCAAAGTAACTGTTTACTTTGTAAACGTTTACGTGGTAAACTTTTACTTGTAAGGCAAACCAGCCCTACACACCTTGAAAACTTCACAGAGTTAGGAACCACATATGGCTGACAAACAGCTTGACGGTCTCCTGAAAGACCTTGAATCTCAAGGGTTCACGATAGAGAGGCGCACACGAGGCCTATTCGCTTATTCACCAGATAAGACGAAAGCCCCGGTAGCAATTCACTTGACACCCTCAGATCACCGTTCATGGCTGAACATGCTAAGTCAGCTCAAACGGGCAGGGTACATCAGGAAACGCAAGTAACGCTTAGGGGGAAGTTCACTTTGGACGGGGAACTTCCCCCTAAGCTACCACCCAGCCACATCCAGTCCCTAACAAATATTGAGCAGACCAGGCATCGTCCTGATACTCAAAACAGCAGCACCCACAACCCAAAAATGCACCCAAGAAACCAACGAAAGGAATCCCCCCATGACAAAGGAAGGCTCACCGCAGCCCCTTGACTGGTACATCACCGCCACCTTCACCACGGCGACACCCATGAACAGCGAAGCAGGGTTCGACATTCTTGACGCACTGGCCGAACACCACCCCAGCGCCGCGCTCGCCGCCAACGGTGGCAGCATCAGCCTCACCGTCTCAGCATCCGACGCCGTACAGGCCGCAGCCTTGATTCCTCAGATCCTGGCCAAGGCCCAGCCCATCACCGGGGCCGCCACCGTCGTGTCTTTGGAGATCCTCTCCGAAGACGCCTTCCAGGCCAGCCTGGACGAACCGGAAATCCCGGATCTCGTGGGCCTGACCGAAATCGCGGAGATGGCTGGAGTCTCGCGCCAGCGCGCCAACGCCATCGTGAAACAGGACAGCTTCCCCTCTCCTGTCCTCACACTGGCAGCTGGCCAGTTCCGCACCCGCGCAGCTGTCCAGAACTGGGTGGAGAACTGGACACGCAAGCCCGGCCGCAAGCCCAGCACCCAGCCAACCGGATAACCACCAACCCAACACAGCGAAAGGAAACAAAGCCATGGCCGAACCCGACTTCTACAAAGTAGACGAAGCCGCCCGCAGACTATGCAGCTACGACCAGGGCCACGACATCGCCCCTGAAGTTTGGGCCAATGACACTCCGGAATCAGAACGCCAGGAATACCGCAGCGAGGCCTACCGCTTCGCCCTAGTAGCCGAAGTCATGAACTCTCACCCCTTGTAGATCCATCCGGCCTCACTCGCTATTGATCGCTCTCCAATGGATGTTGACTAGTGACTCCATCCGAAGTCGCGTTTGTGTCTTCTAAACGGGGCTCTTTGGAGTGTTGTCCTTGAGTGAGCCTGAACTCGGTGGCTTCAGGATCCTGGACCCATTCAACAAGGTCAACGTCGTGGGCCTTTAGCGCTTGAAGTACCTCTTGGGGTGTGGCGTGAAAGAACTCTCGGCGCCGGTTGATCTTGTTCACCCTCCGGTCCTCGAAGTGGTGATGCAGGGCTGTTTCGAGGCTTACCGCATCCTGCGAGAAATAGAGTGCGTGAACGTCATAGCGGAAAGGTACCGAGGCATTGGAAAGTTCCTTCACTCGATTCATCGGCTCAAGCCGTCGCGTCAAGCCTATTTTGACGATTCCCTCGCCAAAGCTGCCGATGTTGGAAATGATGTAAACGTATCCGGCCCTGATGTTCTGGGCACGTAAGCGGATCTCGGCTGCCTGCTCTTCGATCCCTGTGATCAGTTGGTCATATCTGGCAATGGCTTCCTCATCGCCCAGCTCCCACATTCTTGCCAACATGATCCGGTAGTGCTCAAGTTCCTTATCGAACTGGATGAGAGCAAAGTCGTATTCTTCTTGAGCTTTCTGCTCGTCCCGTAGCCGCTCACGTTCGGCAGTCCGCTCAAGGCGCTCAATAGCCTTAGCTGCGAGATGGTCAAAAACAAGCCTGCACTCATCCATTCGGAGATGAAGGTATTCGTCGCTGATCCTCACACCCAAAGGCAGCCCGGCATTACTAACCCCTTCGTAAGCAGAAAGGATGCGACTGTAACTCACCTCGTAACCCGAATCCCTCCGAAGCTGACGAACAGCCATCTCACATTCAAGATTGAAGGTCTTCAGGAACAAGGTAGAGAACGCTTTGTAAATGAATGCCTTTTTGGCAGGAGTGAACGACTCAACTTGGCCGACTTTTTGGCTGAAGTATTGTTCAAGCTCACCATGAACAAAAAGCGCCGTACCCCCAGTGATCATCTCCCGCTGTTGCGCTCGCAGAATCTTGATCTGCTTCGCAATCCTTTCCGACCCGTCAGCCGCCGTAGGGTATTCGCGGAATCGAACTTCTTCGAGGTAGTGAGTTGCTTCAACATCGCGGTGCTCAGATTTCAGATTAGCGATCTGAATATCGAGTTGGGCCATGGCGGTGGCCGCGCCCCTTTTGAACACCTCAAGCTCAGACGAAGCTCGGGACAATCCATTCGACGCCTCATCGCGGTGCT
>NZ_JBFBLV010000029.1:0-44215 GCF_040686835.1 Specibacter sp. NPDC078692 | reverse complement strand
GCTCAGATTTCAGATTAGCGATCTGAATATCAAGTTGGGCCATGGCGGTGGCCGCGCCCCTTTTGAACACCTCAAGCTCAGACGAAGCTCGGGACAATCCATTCGACGCCTCATCGCGGTGCTCAGATTTCAGATTAGCGATCTGAATATCAAGTTGGGCCATGGCGGTGGCCGCGCCCCTTTTGAACACCTCAAGCTCAGACGAAGCTCGGGACAGCTCGTTCGAAGCCACGTCAATATTGCTTCGCATCGTCGCTAGTGCTTGAGCCGCTTGCGCTTCAGCCCCCAACGGAATTGGGCACTGATCATCAAGCGCCGACAACCGAGCACGTCCACTCCAGTTACTTCCATCAAAATAGGCAACGACATCGTCCTGATCCGTCGGGTACCACCCGGGCCCGGGCCGCGTATCTCGAGTCTTACCAAAAATTCCCAAGGCCCGCTCCTCTCCTAGTCGAAAAACCAACTCACGATAAGCAACAGTGCTACCGCCCAGCCACCAAGCTTCCTCGCCCGGAAACCTAAATCATCGCTCAGACATCAAACCCAAAACAATCAACGCGCCACTTGCCCTCCAGTCAGCCGCGCTCGCAGTACCGAACCACAGTCAGCCGACTCTTCGCGACAGCTTGGCCAGGTTTTAGGTGGCTGGCGAGGCGAGGTAACGCAGTGATCCAACCCCGAACTGTTCGACGATCTCAAAGGCTATTGATCGGGCTATGTCGATCAGGACTTCTTCCGTGTCGCTGGGTCGGATTTCGCTCTCAACGGGGTGGAACCTTGGAATGGTCCTACTGCTTAGGTCTTGGCCGACTTCACTTCTGTCGGTCCATCCCATCAAGCTTCGGTTTGGTCCAATAAGGACAAATGGCTTGTCGGTGTCTCGCGCCGCCTCAATGCGGATGCTAAATGGTCCAACGTTTTGGCTTTTCTGCATGGCTTCATAGGTGAGCGAAACGATGTCGGCCGCGAATGCTTCGATGGACCACTCAAGCATTTCCTGATACTCCCCCTTTGGCAGAGGAGCCTTGGGCCGAGTGAAAAGCATTGATGTGTAGCTTTGGTCTGTTTTGACCGCTAGACCCAGAGACCCATCATGATGGACTTCGACGTGGGCTTCGTCGCTTCTGCTGTCTGGCTCATGGACGTATTTAGAATCTGCGATCCAACGACGCCTACCAACTCTCATCATCTCCGGAATGGAACTAATCCCGGCAAGGGCGCGGCCCAAGTCGTCGCTCCCCGGGGTCATTGCAAGGGATCGCCTGAGACTCCCTTGCAACATCACATGCACCTCTTGGAGGCTAAGTTCGTTGTGCTGCCTGATCGGGGCCACCGGAGTAGCGACTCCCACTAGCCAAGTTGTTCCAGAAAGTTTTAGCCGATCTTTCAAGTCATCAACCATTGTCGACAACAGGTCATATCGTGATGCCCTGAGGTTAAAGCGCTCCGAGTATGCTCGTTCGATCGCCCGCTCATCAAGCCAAATAGTTGTCGCCCCATTCCGGGCGGGGACTCCCATCCTGTTGCCTTCGCCAACAAGATGCGGCGCATTCGGGCTTCCAGGAACAATGGCTACAACAACCCCTGTTGACGCCCCCTCTGAACTTGCCAGGGGTACCAGCGCCATCCCTTGAACGATGGGGCGGGCGGCTGCAGCCGCTGCCAAAAGTATTGCACGATCAGCCTCATGGATACTCACCTCATTGATCGCATCGGCCCGCCCTGAGGTCTCAGCGACACCGTAAACAATGACGCCCCCACCGGAGTTGGCCATGGCCGCAATGTCCTTTGTTGTTTCGGGAGAACTACCCCGTCCAGGCAGTTCTTGCTTCCAATCCAAATCTGCCTCTTCATGCACCCCAGCGGCCATGGCCCTATCAATATGTTCAAAGGTCAACGGCCCTTTGGGCAGGCTCAGTGCGGCATGAAGTGGGGTCCAGGGATTAGTCACTCCAATATTTCCAGCACTGGAAGGTCTGTCACAATCTTGTTGGTTTCCAAGGAAACCGTGACGATTCTTTTGATCAAGTCAATGATGTACCGGGGATCCCCAACCTCACGGCAGTAGTCGTTCGGGTCGTTGGTGATCTGTGAATCCTTGTGAGTCGTCACCTGGTATCGGTCAATGATCCATTCAATGGCCGACTTGCCGTTGACCTGGTAGTCCAAGACGTCCGCCGGAATACCCTCCAGCGTGATGCTCGAGTTGAAGACGATCCTGGAACGATCCTTGCGAGCGCCCCAGGAGAGTTTCTGCACGCGGTAGTAGTCGTATTGCGCTTCTGCATCGGCCGGAGGCTCAGTCTTGCGCACCTCGGTCAGTTCTGCCGGGGCCACGCTCTCATAGTTCAGATGTAGGTCAGCCAGTCCCCTGCCAGCTGTGCTGAACCCCCAGAAGTCCTTGACCTTCGGGATCCGCGGCAGCATCTTCATCAAGTCAGCTTTGTAGGCCTCTTTGTACGTCGGCGAGTGAAGCAGACCATAGACGTAGTAGAAGATATCCTCTTTGGAAATGGTGGCGTCTTCGTAGAAGCCGCGGTAAATAGAGAGTGTCGCTTCAGTGATGTTCTCCCGACGACGGTAGCCGTCGACGATGACTTCACTTTCTGCTGGGATCGCGAGCTCGTCGTCGGGGATGGGTTCATATGTATAGAGCGACATCCACTGAGCTTTTGACACCGCTTCCAGGTCAGGAAGCTGATCTACAATCAAGCAAGACCAATCGCGGCGCCGCTCTCCCGACAATCCGATCGCCAAGTTTGGGGTGCCAGCTGTCGGGAAGAGCTTTGGGAGCTGCCCGGGGCGCTCTATGAGTGTTGCGTCGAAATATACTGTCTGCTTGCAATATGGCCTGTAGACAGAGACTCTCGAACGGCCCTGAACGAACCTGAGCTCCCTTCCTGTCCTAAAGCGCTGAAGAAGTCCGGGGCTCCACCCTATCTTTGTTGGATCCAGACTCGGGCTCTTGGTTCCGTCAAGTCTGTTTGCTTCATAGGCGTCAATTAGGCGTTTGACTCTATCCTCCGTAGCGAAGGCCGAGAAACCGAATACCCATGCGTCTCGGTTAGATTTCAGCCCACCCGAGTAGTTTTCGAAGATTGCAGGAGTTCCACTCTTACCCTTTGAAGCTTTGTCGCCGCTGGGCTGGAAGGAACCGAATCGCTCATCGCGATGGTTGACCCAGTCGCCAGCATCATTTGCCGTAATAGTCTCCCAATCGGTACCTTCCAGAGATGCTTCTCCTCGGAGGATGTCGAGTTTCTGTTCGCCTGTAAGGTAGTCCCCAATGTCTCGATACTGGATTTCTGCCGTCCCCGTATGCGTAGTGTTCTTGATCAGTACACAGACAGCTATGGGCGTCATAATCGGGAAGACATTCCCACCTTCCCGCTTGGCTAGGTCCCCACTTCGCCCTCGAATACCGCCTCGGAGGTTGTAGACGAAGATCCGGCTGAACTCGTCAGCGAAAGTCTTCCGGATGCCATCTGCCGTACTGCCGTCGATAAATGAGCCATTGGAAACGAAGGCGATGACCCCGTTGTCTTTGATTCGGTTTGAGGCCCATCGGATGCCGCGGATATAGGAGTCGTAGAGGCTGTTTTTGAGCGTCGCCGTCGACAATTTCGCATAAGTGTCGGCGATGCTAGCATCCAGAGCCGGGTACTTTTGGTTCTGGTTATTATCGTTCGCGCTCGTCTGGCCGCCCGAGTAGGGCGGGTTCATGACGATGACACGGATGTCTTGGTTCTTCTGGCGGATCACGCGTTCGTGGTTCTCCGGGAAGATGCCCGTGGCCTCTAGCTGACCGTCACTCTCATTCAGTTGGAAAGTGTCTGTCAGGGCGATGCCGTCAAACGGCACATATCCATCTTCGTGTCCCGTGCCGGTGGCCATTTCGGAGTACACAGTTTCGATGTTGATTGCTGCAATGTAGTAGCTCAACAGGACGATCTCGTTGGCAAACAGTTCCTGCGTGTACTTGCGATGTAAGTCTTCCGGCTTGATGAGCCCAATCTGCAGCAACCGGGTCAAGAAGGTCCCGGTTCCGACGAAGGGTTCCAAAATAGAGACACCTTCGTCGGAGAGTGATTTACCGAATTCCAGACGCAGCGCGGCGTCGGCTGAACGGAGAATATAGTCAACGACTGGGACTGGTGTGAAGACGATGCCGAGGCGGTCTGCGACGCGGGGGAAGGCGTTGCGGAAGAAGTTGTCGTAGAGCTCTACGATGATGGCCTGCTTGGCTGCGGCATTGTCGATCTTGGAGACACGTGCCCGGACCGACTCGTAGAACTTCTCTAGGCCTTTGCTTTCCTTCTCGAATACGGCGTTTGAGCCCAGTTGGTCGAGAATGTTTTGCATGGCACGGGAGACGGGGTTGTGCTCGGTGAAGTTGGAGTCGGCGAACATGGCGTCGAAGACTGGTTTGGTAACTAGGTGCTGAGCGAGCATTTCGACGGCCTGTTCGTCGTCGATCTCTGGGTTCAGGTTTTCTCGGAGGCCGGCGACGAAACCATCAAAGGCTGTTCGGTGGCTGGAGTCCACGTCGGTGAGTAAAGCGTTGATCAGGTCAATGTGCTTCTTGGCAATGGAGGCGATGTCCTTGGACCAGTCCTCCCAGTACATGCGGTTGCCGACCTTGTCCACGATTTTCGCGTAGACGGAGTCTTTCCATTCCTCGACGGGGAATGTCAGGGTTTCCTGTTTGCCAGGATCCACGGGGCCTGGGCCTGGTTCGACGTCGGGGGTTGGGTTCGGGTCGATGACTGGGGCCGGCTTCTTTGGTGCCAGGTCGATCTTGTCGACGATGATTGACTCTGGTGCTTTGTTGTTCAGTTCGATCTGGTTTATGGATGAGTCCATGCGCTCATCGTGGGCGCGCAGTGCCTGGAGTACCTGCCAGACGACTTTGTAGCGGGCGTTGTCCTTCAGCGCTTCCGACGTTGACATGCCTTCGGGGATGGCGATGGGCAAGATGATGTAGCCGAACTTCTTGACCTCTCCCGTCTCTGCATCGGTGTGGTTGCGCATGACTCGGCCCACGGCCTGGATGACATCAACCATGGAGTTGCGGGGGTTCATGAAGAGCACCGCGTCTAAGGATGGGACGTCGACGCCCTCGGTCAGGCAGCGGGCGTTGGTGAGGATGCGGCAGGTCGGTTGTTCCTTCTTCGGCCAACGGCCCTTGTCATTCTTAGGAGCGGTTCGGTCATCGACGAGTACGACGTCGGGTTCGGCTTTGAGCCAGTCGAGCCGCTCCCCACGGCGGACGGCGTTGAAGCCGCCGTCAATGTGCTTGACCTCAACGCGCAGATCGTCTGTGGGGTCATCATTAGTCAGGTCTGTGAGATGGACGCGTGCCAGCTCGGAGAACTCTGCTTCGATGACCTGGGATGCCTTGATGGAGCGGTTGAACGCGACTGCTCGGCGCATGGGCTGCCAGTCTTGGCCGAAGCCGTCTTGGAATTCTCCCGCACGCCGTTTGGCGAGACCGTTCCATACGCCGACGAGCTTGGCGATGTCGTCAATGTTGAGCTCGCTGTTGTTGTCGGCGAGCTGGTCTTGAAAGGTGCCAGCCACCTGAGTCTCATCGACCCCCAGCACCAGCACCTTGTAGTCGGTCAGGAGTTTCTGTTCGACGGCCTCACCGAAGCCGATCCGGTAGAACACGGGCCCGTAGATGGACTGGTCATCCATGGAGCACAGGACAGCGTCTTTTTCCTTGGCGGCGTCTTTGGTGTTGTCGTTGAAGATGCGCGGCGTGGCGGTCATGTAGACGCGCTTGTTGCCCGAGATCCAGTGGTTGTCGTGGATCTTCACGAAGTGTGATTCGCCATCGCCGGCCAGAGTGGCGCCGGTAGTGCGGTGGGCTTCGTCGCAAATGATCAGATCGAAGTCAGGCAGTCCGGCCTGCTGGGCCGCCCGGACGGCGTCGATCGACTGGTACGTCGAAAATACCACCGTCATGCCCTCATCAAGAGTGCGCGAGTTCATGGCTTCAATGAGGCGCGCGCCATCGGTCGTGGCAGGGATTTGTAGGTCGTGGAGGGCGACGTCAGTCAGATCAGTGTCCTTGACCCGGCCTACTTTGTTGTCCGAGCACACGGCGTAGGCGTGCATGGTTTGCTCAGTCTCATCTGACCATTCCTTCAGCGACTGTGACATCAGCGCCAAGGAGGGGACCATGAACAGGATCCGCGCGTGGCCCAAGTCTTCTGCGATCCGCTCAGCCAGCTTCAAGGAAGTGAAGGTCTTGCCGGTCCCGCAAGCCATGATCAGCTTGCCACGATCGTTATCCACCAATCCCTTCAGCGCTGCTTCGACAGCCTTGTGCTGGTGTGGACGCAGTACCTTCTTATCGAAGAGTTTCGGTGTCGTAGGAGCCGTCAGGTCGTATGTGGTCCAGTCAATGTTGGAGTGGCGGAAATCCGTCAGCCCAATCCGTTGGACCGGCACATGCCGGCCATCGAGCATCTCCAGCGCGTTCTTCGACCAATCACCCTCAGTGGTATCCACGACGACACCGTTTGTGAAGGGCTTCTTCGATGATGCTGACAGGAACGAATCGATGTCGTGTTTCTGGATCTTGTAACCCGGTGCGTAGAACTTCACTTGGATGGCCGTGAGACCGCCGTCGTTTCGAGCAGCTACCAGGTCGATGCCGTTGTCTTTGTTGGTGAAGTTCTCCGGCCGGTCTGGCCAGTCCTTCCACAGCCACACATCCGTGTACTGAGGCGCATGCACACCGTCGTTCTCCAGGAACTGCCCCACCAGCTGCTCAAGATAGCTACCCTTCATCCGCTCCGAGTCCGAAAGATCGCGGTAGGTATCAAGCAGCTCATCAAACGAAGTGGTCACAGTTTCCCCAAAATGGTACGGACATAGAAAAGAGGAAGCCCCGAAAGGCTCCCCTTGATTGTATGTGTGATTCTCATTCAAACGACCCCAACGCCCGGCCCCCAGACTTAGCCCGGGACCCCGAACCGAACAACATATTCAAGAGCTCTCGACCCCTCAAACCAGACCGAACTAACAAGACTTCCAGCTGATCTGCACTGCCAACACCATTGGTAGCTAGGAACACCCACTAGGCACCTCGGCCCCGAGTCTCCCCAAAGCGGTATGGCGGCAAAAGCCCACTCCATCGAATGCAGTAACCGTCGCTTGTTCACAGCAACCAGAGAACCGCAATACTGTTGACACCATGCCCTCCAAATCTATATATTTATTGTTGTCAGATCAACACATTATGGAGTGGATTTAATGTCAAAGACCATCAGCACCGAAGAGCTCGAATACCAGCTCACCGTCGCCAAAGCCGACGTCGCAGAACTCCAGGCAGCAGGACAAACAACCTCCGCAGCCACCTACTTCACCATCCAAACCACACTGGAACGCCTCCTCGGCATCAACCCCTAACCAGACATAACCCACCCCACGCCACCCGCAGGCACCCAGAACGGACAGCGAAAACCACCCATGCCCAGCACACGATTCAGCCCCGTCCACTACGAAACACTCGAAGCAGAAGCAGCAGCCAGGAAACTCGCCAAGGCCATCAAACGCCGCCGCAACCAAGGATCCCCCGCCCAAGACGAATTCGGCATCAACGCCTACAACATCGCCCGCACCCTCAAAAGCCTACAAACCGCGCTCGCGGATCTTTCAGAGGAGTACAGCACCTTGGGCCCAGGGCTTGCCAACATCCCCTCAGAGGGGCTTGCGGTAGCTTGTGGGCATATTGAAGCCGCCATCCAAGCTTTGCCTCAGCAGGCCCCACCCAGAACCGACGGCTAGCGCCGCCATCCGAGGCCCACTCAATTCCCCCAAGCCTCCTTCAGGAGTACCCCTGCTCGATTCAACCCCGTCCGCCACCACTCTGGAGCGGGTTCCTATCTGGCATTCTCTTCTATCCAGGCACAGGCCTCTGCAGTCATTGCCGCACGCGCACCCTTGAGAGCCTTACGCTCTGTTCGTGCGTGCAAGATGTTAATGGGGGGATCCAACTTCTTGATGATCTTCTTCTCTACAGATTCCAGCGGGCAACTAAGTTCTCGCGGTTTAGGCCACCAAGCCAGCGTTAGGTGAACTTGCATCCAATTGGTCAGCCGAAGGTCGCCACCATCCTCTAAGCCATAGTTGGCCGGGCGCTCCGGGCTCTTCTTATTCCGCGGGACCGCCTGGAGCTCTAGAGACTCTCGAAGCAGTGCTGCGAATGAACGGCGCACCGTGGATGACCCCGTATTTGGGACACTTTCGGGGTCAACGCCAAAATGTTCATCAAGATCTCGCCCAACCAAGCTGGACTCAGATTTACCAACATAGAGCGGGACGCCCGAATCCATTGCCTTCAAGCCCAAGCTGGCCCAGACAACGGCATCAGCACCGATGGCATACAGCCCAGGTACAGGAGGAACAAGCTCGAGGGCCCCTGAAATCGGACGCCCAGGCTCAGTCAGGCACTTGATCACGGAACTCAGTAGATCTTCCGGAATTTCGATCAATCCTCGCTGGTCGTTCACAGCTCTCCATTCCATATTGGGCGTCCGCTTGGGCATGTAAAAGGCGGCCGGATTTCCTCTTGGGGACGGAAACCCAACCGCCGTGACCAGACTAGACCATCTCACCGGCAATCACTTGCCAGGCCATAGCCGGCGTCGAACTCCTACCATTCCAGCTGGCTCATGCACCCTCCGACATGGTTCCTGTCGGAGGGTGGAAGTACAATTTAGGAATCAAACATTTATTCTAACTATCGGTGTGTTATGTCTCATATCTCGAATATTTATACTGCGGATTGCCGTGAACCAATTCAGCACCCGTTGCTGGCTCCCGTCTCCGTGGCGGCTGGATACCCCAGCCCTGCACAGGACTATTTTTCGCCTGACAGCCCGGATGGACGTATCAATTTGAATGACCACTTGATCCATGATGCTACGAGCACTTACGTGATCAGAGTGTCCGGTCATTCCATGGAGGGGGCTGGCATCAGTGACGGAGATGAGCTCATCGTCAACAGAGCCCTTGAGCCACGGGATGGGAACGTGATTGTTGCCGTGCTTGATGGGGAGCTGACCATCAAACGCCTGAGGATTACAGCCACGGGCGTGGTTCTGCAAGCAGAGAATCCGGAATATCCGGACATCAAGGTATCCACGCTGGCCTCGCTACAGTGCTGGGGTGTCGCTGAAACCGCGATTCATCACCTCCTTTGAAGCCCGTGGCGACCGTAGAGAAGATTCAGGCCATTGCCCTGGTAGACGTGAACATTCACTCGCCTGAAATGTGTTGTTGTTGAACCATCCCGCCCGCCCGACCCTGCCGATCGGGCAGGGCGTCTGCAAAGTGATTCATCGGCCAGAAGCGTTATCAAGCTGCGGACAGTAAGTTGGCACGGTACGACAAGAAATTGATGCATATGCAAATCGAGCCGCCATACACTGCTCCGAGGAGATACCGCACCTGCGGCTAGGGTTCGTCGCGAAAACGTCGTTCGATTCTAATTGCGAATATGACCGCACATACTGTGACGAAGATCGCGATTATGAGCAAAATCCAGTTCGACTCTGTTACGGCGAAGTAGATGCCAATTATCAACATGGCAATGGCCATGATTCCCATGAAGACGGCCCGGAACCTGCCTCGTTCTTTATACGTTCAGACTCAGACCTCCTGAAGTACGGGTTGGGTCTTTGTTGAGTTTGGGTGGCCGGTGATTTGGTAGGTGATGGGGCGGTGGTCGCCGGGGAGTCGGGCTTGCAGGTGGTTGAGTTCGTCGGTGAGCAGGTCCAGTGCGTGGGCAATCCGGGGGCTGTCGGGCCGTTCGAGGGTGATGCTGATTTGGTGGGTTCCGTAGTTGATGGTGCCGCCTTGGTGGAGGAGGTTGCGGGTGATGGCCCGGTATTCGTCCGGGTCGGTTAGGTAGGCGTTGAGGCGGTCGGCGAGCCAGGCTTCGGCGTTGAAGGCCAGTAGCCGGAGCACCATTTGCAGGCCGCGGCGTTGAAGGTGGGGGCGGGCGAGCTGCGCGTCGGGGTTCAGCTCGGTGGCGGGGATTTTGGCGGGGATGGGCTTGAGCGCTTTTTTCGCGGCGGCGAGGTCCTGGATGGCTTTTTCGATGCGGCGGTGCACGCCGGGCAGGGCGGCATTCATCTGTTTCGGAGTCCCGCCGGCGGCGAGGAGCCGGGCGAGGGACCGTTCGGCATCAGCCAGCGCGGTTTCGGCGGTTTTGACGGTTTTGCGGGCCGCAACGCGGGCGGGGTTGGCGACTTTTCGGGTGTCGGTGTCGATGTCCATTGCGTAGTCTGCGAGGGTGTCGATGCCGTTGTGTTCGGACGCGTACTTGAACATGTTCTCGATCCGCCAGCGGGACCGCAGCCAGCACAACAGCTCCGCCCCGGTGCCGGTGGTTTCGCTGGTGAGGACCTGTAGTACCGGTGCCCCGTGCTCGAACAGGGTCAGCTGCCTTGCGTCGCCGTAGCCCTTGATCGCCACGGTCTCATCGGCCAAGACGACGCTGATCTCCTTGCCGTTGCGTATCGTTGTTGAGGTTGCCGCGGTGGCGGTGGTCTCCACCAGGGGTGCACGGCGGTAGCTGATCCACTCGGCGCCGGCATCCTTGCAGGCGGTGAACGCGGACGGGAACGCCCCGCCGCGGTCAAAGCCGAGCAGGACCGGCGCGTCCGTCCCGATTACTTCCCTCAGCTGGGTGAGCACACCTGGCAGGTTGGAGGCCAGAGACGTTGGTCCGCCGGAGTCAAAGACGACCGCCCGGCCGCGGGCATCAACCACATGGGTGTCGTCAATGCCGGGTTGGGCGTGGCGGCGTTTGGTGTTCCAGCCCTTGGCCACGGGCCTGGCCCCGGCATAGGGGACGAAGTGGTCATCGACGTGATACACCGGATCCTGCGCCGGGTCGAAGGCCAGCATCCCGGCGGCGAAGGCGCGCTGCAGCTTCAGCGGGTCGGAGTTGTCGGCCAAGGCGGCCAGCCGTCCGCGCAGGGTCACCAACTCCGGAACCATGCTGATCCCGGCCACCGGGCCCAACTCTGTCCGGCGCAGGTGCTTGAAGCCCTCCACGGTCCCGGCCCCGAGGGCGAAACCCAGTGTTGCTGTGGTCAGGACGGCCAGGTTGTCATAGCGGCGGGCCAGTGCCCCGGCCAGGGACGCGAAGATCGCCTCGGTGCCGACCCGGTCCAGAAAGGGATGCAGCAGCATCGCCCCGGCATAGCGGGAGACATGCTCACCTTCCCCGATGCGTGCCAACGCCGCTGCGGGGGCCGCATCCGGAGCGCTGCCGGGCACCCCGCCAGGAGTCTCCACAGGCACGGAACCCTCCCCGGCCTCCCCGGCTGCGACGACGGTGATCAGCTCCTCCTGCGGCGTGATCACCCCGTTCCGGGCCACCAGTTCGCTGATCACCGACCGGGCCACTCCAAGCCGGGCGGCGATCACCTGTTGCGTCAAGCCTTCCCCGGCCCAGACCCTGGCTTTGGCGACCTGCCGGTCAGACAGCTTAGGCGGGCGTCCCCGCCGCCGCACCAAACCAGCCGAACCCTGCACCCGGGCCCGGCCGCGCAGCATCGAGACATACGTCGCCGTCAACCCGAACACCGCAGCAACCTCGTCCACCCGGCGCCCAGCATCCGTCAACGCCACAATCGCCAGATTCCGCATCCCGGTGTCCGCGTCCGAGTACCGATAGAGCAGGGAACGACCACAGCTAACCAAAACCTGCCCGTCGCAGGCGACAAGGGCCAGCCCGGCCGGATCCGGCATGTTCTCGAATGCACTCTGCTCCATCCCTCCATGATACCAGATCTCAACGGATTTCCGACACTCCTAAACAAAGAAAAAGCCCGCCATTGCGGGCCTCACCTCACGTACTTCAGGAGGTCTGAGACTTGTCCCTTTTTCGGAAACATCATCACTCCAATCTAGAATATCGCGCCGGCGATCGTGGCGACGTCTGCCAAGAAGCCGAGATAACCCAAACCACGATTTGCCTGGTTTTCCGCAGTTTCGTTGTCCGTCACCGCGTCCGCCAATACACCCGCGAAAACGGGGGCTGCGCAGCCGAGAGTGACAACTAGTCCCGTTCCGGCGGTGGGGCCCGCGATGCCGATGGCGATCAATGCACTGGTTCCGGCCCCAATGATGCAGTCCTGGGCTGCTTGGAACTCTCCATGCTGTGTGGTTTCGACGACGACTTGGCGAAACAGGCCACCGCGACATCGAACCGTATCCGCGGGTTGCTGACCCAGATCCACCCAGCCTTGAAACGGGTCATAGGACCGCATCTGGACCATCCCGCGATGGCCGAACTGTTGATCAAGTACCCGTCGCCGGAGAAGCTGCGCAAAGCAGGCCTGAACCGTGTCACAACGCTGATGTCCCGCCATGCACCGCGGGCCGGGAAACGCTGGACTGCCGAGGTATTTACCGCCCTGGATGAACAAAGGGTCGTCGTCGCCGGCACCGGAGCTGCTGGCATCGTCCTGCCCCAGCTGGCCGCCATGCTCAAACAGCTGCGCACCTCCCGCCAAGAGATCCTCATCAAGGTCAAATCCCTCGTGGAGGACCACCCTCTTCACGAGGTCCTGACCTCCATGCCAGCAGTTGGGGTCAGGACCGAAGCCCGCATCATCACCGAAGTCATCGGCAAACAATTCCAGAGTGCCGGCCACCTCGCCTCCTATGCCGGCCTGGCCCCGGTGACCTGGCGATCCGGCACCTCAATCCGCGGCGACCACCCCTCCAAAAAGGGCAACAAGTCCCTCAAACGCACCTTCTTCCTCTCCGCTTTCGCGGCGCTGAAGGACCCGCTCTCACGGGCCTACTACGACAAGAAACGAGCCGAGGGCAAACGGCACAACCAAGCCCTGATCGCCCTCGCACGCAGGCGCTGCGACGTGCTCTTCGCCATGCTCCGCGACGGGGCGTTCTACACCCAACCCGGCACCGAGACCGCCTGACCGGAGAGGGCCACCAGCTGGCCAGCACGCCACACCAGCCACTCAAGCCTGCCCAAAATCAGGACCCCAAAAACTTTTTAGAAAAGGTCCCCAAAACACCTTGACGAAAACCATAGGGACCCCCCCCAATGACGAAGCCTGTGGTTCCCCATAGTCCAAAGCTAAGGAGTAGAACGAGAGTCACTCTGATCCATTTTTTGAGCCCGTAAATGTTCATTCCCTCCGCGCAATCTTCAGAATAGTTTAGCTATACCACTAGTAAATGCTCCGACTAGGCCGCCAATAATGGCCTGTTCACCTGATTCTTGCAAGCTAGCACCGCTTGTTGCAGCCTTCGCTGCGCCGACAGAGGCACCTGTAAAGGCACCAAATAGGGCCACGCCAGCTAGTCCGACTCACGATTTGCCATTCGGTATCCGATGACCCCAACCCCGGAAAGGCCCAGGCCCACCAGTACCTGAAAGACTGGAAAGTTTCCTAGGAAAATCGCGGAAATACAGGAAACGGCGACCATGATCAGCCCCAAGGTAATGAGTGCTGCGAAAATCCACTTTTGCTTCATTTGTACCCCTTCGACTGCCTACAGTACCTACTCACAAGAATCTCCAGCATCGAACCCGGATTTAACCAGCCCTGCTGCACTTATGTAGATGCCGGCGGTAGCTACACCGGCTATTCCACCGGTGGCTGTTGCGGCTCCGACGAATGACAATGCGAGACCCGCATAAGCAATCCCGACAAAGGTTGCATCCAGTATGCACTTGCCAGTTACCAGTCCGGTGGGGTCGGTGTTGTTGATGGGGTCGTTGGCTGCGTAGGCGTAGCGGTTGGCGTTGGCTGGGTTGAGGGGTGTGTCGAGGGTGTCTTGTTGGCTCCAGCGTCCGGTGGTGGGGGCGTACCAGCGTTGGCCGTATTTGACCCATCCGGTGTTGCGGTCTTGGATGCCGGCTTTGAAGGTGTAGGGGTTTTGGGAGGTGCCGAGTCCGCCGGAGTCTTCGGTGAGGGTGGGGACACCGTAGGGGTCGTATTGGTAGACGAAGGCGGTGTTCGGGCCGCTGGTGAGGAGCGCGGCGGGGTTCCCGGTGCCGTCGTAGACGTACAGGGATACCATGCCGGAGCTGGTGCGCAGCATCAGTGGCTGGCCGGTGACGGGATCATTTTCAACGTACGCGGTTTGGCTGCCCTTTTTGTACTGCTCGATCACGGGCAGTCCCTGGGCGTCGGTGCGGCCGTACGCGATCTGGTACGTGCCGGTGGCGGTGGTTTGGGACAGGAGCTCGTTTTGGTTCGTTCCGGCGTAGCTGTATTGGTAGCTGGCACCGTTTTTGGTCACGGTGGTCATCTGATCGGCGCCGTTGTAGGCGTAGCTCCCGTTCGGGTCCGCGGTGAGGTTGCCGGTGCCGTCGTAGCTGTGGCCGGTGCTGGTGATCTGGTTGGCTGCGTTGACGGTGAAGGTTTGGTTCGTGGTGGTGGCCCCGGTGGTGCTGGCGGTGAGTCGGTTCCCGCGCGCATCGTAGCTGTAGTTGTAGGTGATCGCGGGGGCGGTTCCACCGCTGGTGGCCGCTTTGGTAAGCCGGCTGGCGCCGTCGTAGGTGTAGGCGGTGGCGGAGCCGGTGAGGTTGTCGTTGACCCATTGGATTTTGGACCGGTCCGCAGCAGCGGTGGTGGGGCAGGTTGGTGCGGTGGAGCCGGCGGAGTAGCAGTAGGACTGGTCCATGACCAGGGTGTTGTCGGTGTCGCCGTTGCCGGAGCTGGAGGTGACGCGGGTGACCCTGCCGGTGGTGTCGTAGTCGGTGTGGGTGTGTGCTTTCCAGGTCGTCAGTGAGGGGTTGGCTTGCAGCCAGGTGTCGGTGCGTCGGCCGCGGTCATCGGTGGCGAACGCCAACGTCTTCGGCCCGTCGCTGGGGTGCTGATAGGTCAAGGTGACCAAGGTGGAGGAGGCGTCGAATTGGTAGGTGGTGGTGCCGCGGCTATCGGTAGTGGAGGCCAGGTTCGAGGCCCGGTCGTAGCTGTAGTTGATGGTGCCCCCGCCGGCGGTGTTGGCCCGGGAGATCAGCCTGCCCATTTGGTCGTACCCGTAGCTGGTGGTCCCGGAACCGTCCACCCGGGTCAGGGGCTGGCCATTGTTGTTGTAAGTGTTGGTGACGGTGGGTGTGCTGTCTGAAAAGGTGGTGGATGTCAGCCGCCCGACGCCGTCGTAGGCGTAGCTCAGGGTGACGCCGCGGCCGTTAGTGGCGGTTAGTGCCCGTCCCCACGGGTCGTAGGTGAAGGTGCGTGCGCCGAGGGAGGAACCGGTGACCGGGGTCAGTGTGCTGAGTTGGAAGTTTCCGTCGTAGCCGTAAGCGGTTTTGTTGCTCCCGTTCCCGGGTGCCAGGGCTGTGGCGACGGTCCCGTTCGTGTTGTAGCTCAGGGTCGCGGTCGCAGCCAGGGCGTCGGTTGAGGTGAGCTGGTTCCCGGCCCCGTTGAAGGTGAAAAGTGATTGGTTGCCGGCGTCGTCGGTGGAGGAGGTCGCAAGGTAGGCGGTGTTCGCTGCCGTGTTCGCGTACGCGGCCGCGCCTGCAGCTCCGCCTGGGGCCTGGGAGGCGGTGATTGATTCGCCGGTGTTCGCCCCGAAGGTGTTCGTGACCGTCCCAGCGGTGGTGCCGGCACCTTGGGTGGCGGTGAGGGTATCAAAATCCCCAGTGTAGGTTTTAGCCTGGGTCCGGCCCATCTCATCGGTGACCGAGGAGACCCGCTTGTCGCTGGTCAGGATGTAGGTGGTGTGGGGGACGAGGGACACCGCTGTTCCCTGATGGGTGTTCGGGCCAGCCAGCAGGGTCTGTGAAGCTGTGGGGTAGGTCAGACGGGTGATGGAGTCACCCGGGGAACCGGCGGTGGTGTTGGTTTTCTGCACCTGGGTGACTTTGCCGGCGCTGTCATAGCTGAGAGTGGTCACGGCCCCGGTCGGGGACGTGATCGTAGCGACCCGTCCACCGGAATAGGTGAACGTGGTGTTCTTCCCGGCCAGATCCGTGAACCCTGTCAGGTTCTTATACGCGTCATGGGCGAACGACACTGACCGGGTTGAGGCTCCGGAGGTTTGCGTGATCGCATTGAGCAATCCGTTGGTGTCGTAGCCAAGGTTCGCGGTCCGGGCCCCGACCACGCCCCGGGTGGAAACCGCCTTGGTTAGTTTGCCCGAGGCCCACGTCAGAGCGGTGGCATTGCTGTTGCGGTCTTGAATCTGGGTCGTCTTCCCATCCAAGTTAAACGTCACCACCGTCGCACTCGTACGGGACGTCAACGTCCAGCCCGTCGACCCGGTCTTGACCAGGTCGGCTTTGACCCCGGGAGGGGAAGTGTACGCCGTCGCTGACCCGGACACCGGGGTGAACAACGCCGAGAACCCATCCCCGGAAGTAAACAGAATCCCGGTCGGGGCGGTGGATAAAGTCCCTGCCGAACCAGCAGTCAGGGTCCAGCGCGGTGCGACCAGTCCCGGGCTCGTGTCGGCTGAGAGGGAATTGAAATTCATACCGAGCCCGACATCACCGCTGATACCGGGAAGTGACAGGGCCGTGACACTCAATTGAAGGTTTCCCGTGCCAACATCAAGGGACGCACTGACCTGGTCGCTGATCGGGATGGGGAGCCTGGTCGCCCCCGGCCTGGAGCCCAGCAGTCCCACCGTGGAGACATCCCCCGCGGGAAGAGCCGCGAACGAGGGAGACGCGAAACCGATACTCACAGCCAACACCAAACCTGCTGTCACCGTCCCCGCCACCGACTTCTGGCCCACTGACCCCCAGCGGATGGATTGAGCAGTACTTGAGCGGGTCTGTTTAGAGCCGTCAGCATTTAATGGCTGACGCACAGTTTCAATAGACATCGTCGTCCCCCAAAACGAAGTGAAGTGATGGGCTATGTCTACCTTTGATATGAAAGGAAAACAAGAGTGAACCCACAAACACACTGGAAACAGCATCACTGGAAGCGCGAAAGTCGCGGAATTCAGCGGGTTTATCTCCGTCTAGTCAGTTGGTTGGATTCGAGTTTTTTCTCGTTCAGGCGACGCACAATGCGAATCGTGGACGCAAAAAACCTATTCTGATAACTCCTTGAACTGGCATAAGAAATCCGGCTAGTAGGCATATGTAGCGAGATGGCGTCACTTTAGATGAAGCAGTACAGGGCCAGGCGGGCTGTCCTTCGGACGATGGGCCGGGCCGCCATAAAGGCGGCTCGTAGTCCTGTTGTGATGGATATTCAGACGTATTCATCTTTGACAGGACTACGAGCCTTGAACGAACCTACTTTGGTGAACTCTGATGCTGCCACCAGTTCCGCTGAGAGCTGGCCAGCCTCTTTGGCCGCGAGGTGACTAGCGACCGTTTAGTGTGAGCTGTGGGGCGAAACGACTTCGTAAGATGTCACCTAGACTTTGGTCAGACCCGGCCGTCTCATAGAGGAGTTCCGTTGTTGATGCTCCAAATAGAGTCACGCGAGATCGTCCTTTGGCGAAAGCAGGTGTTGGACCAGAACGTCCACATACAGTGGGTGGTTTCTGTTGGGCACACCAAGGACGCCGGCGCCGGAGGCTGGGCTGGCGGCAGTTCTATCGTGTCGAGACGTTGAGACCGCTACTTATCGGGTTGATTTGTTTATCGGCACGATGTTGCCATTGGATTGCAGTTGTTCCAGCAGCTGGTCGCGTTCGTTGGTAACCATCATCAGGGCGGCAGCGTAATTTCGGAGCTGCTCGGTGAGTGTGTCGCGTTCTCGGCTGAGGCGCTTGGCCCGTTCCACTTCATGGGCGAGCCGGTCACGAAGAGATTCCACTTCGGGCTTGCTGCGGTTGATTTCCCGTGCGCGTTTTTGGAAGGAGAGGTTTATGTCCGGGTTGTCGTGTGTCAGCCGGTGCCGTTTTACGTCGGCCAGTTCGATCAGGCGGACGCCCGTGAGAGGACCGGGGACCCGTCCTTCGAGGAGGTCGTCGGCTGCTTTTTGGAGTGCGGCGCGGATGCTCGCGGAATCAGTTGTTTTCATCGGTTTCAGTGTTCGTGGCTCGAGATGATGCCGGTGAGGTGCTCGGCGACCTGCTGTGCTCGGTGGTGCCGAATGGGCGGAGCGAAGCTGTCTTTGGGTAGACGATCTAGGGAAGCCTTGACCTCGAGGATATCGTCATCGGTGCGTGCGATGTTACCGCAAGCGCTGTAGCACTGTCCCAAGTTCGGGGCATCCTCGTTTTTTGTGCAGAGGGCTGTCGTCTTGTCGAAAACGCAGTGAATCCCATCTCCCTTGAAGACTTGTAGCGAAGGATCTGTCAGGAGTTTTTCGGCCTGGCGACGGGTTGGGAGAACACGCCCTTGGAACTTTGAGGTGACTTGGTGTGTGCGTGCGCGCAGGTCTGCGGCAGCAGGTCCGCTCACGTGTCCTCCGGATTCGAGATACTGATCGATATCAGTGAGCCTTTCGATGCGTTCAAGCCACCTTTCCATGGCCAGTTCGTTCGGGAACCCTGAATGGTAGTTGCCGGAGTAGCCCTGGGTGACAAGCGTGGAAATGTGGTTGTACTGAATAGCGGCAGCGACCAGACCGCGGGGGCGGCGAACGATGTGCCAGGCCAGTGTTCTGCGGAATCGGTTCGCCGTTACGCGTCCGTCTGCATCCTCGGGGATACGGTCATTTCGTTGGTGACGAACGCAGTAGTCATTGACCCAGCCAATAAAAGATTCGATATCCGTTGTCATCTTTGCTGTCGTTTGGCCACTTCCTGCACGGACGTCGGCGCGCGGTTTCGTCCCACGAAGCGGCTTGGGTCGCAGGGTTTTGGGGAAAAGCAGTTCGGAGGTGTGGACTTGTTCAAGTACTTCAACGGATTTGCCTGCCAGCGGATGAACGATCCAGGGGTTGCGACGCGGTTGGCCTTCAGGGTCTTTGGCGTCTTCGGGCGTGCGGGCGTTTTTCCAGGTGGTTCCGTGTAGTTCGTGCAGCTTGGTGTTGTGATTGATCCTGTGGCATCCCCGTTCGAGGTTGAGGGCCTCGCCGGGCCGCATGCCCGAAAGGTAGGCAATTACGATGAAGCATGCGGTCTGTAGGTGGACAGTCAGCGGGATGACGTCGTCCCATGCAATATATGGTCCGCACCACAGCTGGCCGTCCAGCAATGCGGTGCATTTGGTGGTCACATAACTTTGAGGGTCCACGGGTAGTCCACTGTTGTGCACTATCTCGCGGTCGTATTTGGCGTGGGTGTTCCCGAAACTTCCGGTGAGTCGCCCGAGATGTGTCCAATTGATTCTTGGAGCTCCACTGGGATCGGGATTTCCAGGCAGGCCGACTCCGAGATGGCGCAGCCTGTCGAGCGTGGCCTGCAGCCTTAGCCTGCGTGTTCCTGGTGGCTGGGGTTTCCGGTCACCGTTCGATGTGTGCCGGTAGTCATCGCTGATGAGTTTGAGGTAGTCGTGGTAGGCGGCAGTGATGTCGGGGGCAAGTTCGTCAATGACGCGGAAGGCCCACGCCATGAGCGGGATGAGGGTTTCATCGCTGATGCGAGGGGTGAGGTTTCCGGTGTTCTTGAAGCGGTGGGAGAGCAGATCCCCGGGTCGCTCTTCCTGCCACGGGGCTGCTTCGGGCATTCGCAATTGTGGGGATGTGACGTTCCGGTGTACCCACACGCGTCGAGTTTCGACGATGATCTGCCGCCGTCGGGGAAGGCTGAGTCCCGACTCTGACAAGTCGGCCAGCAAGCGATCCAGTACCTTCGGGGTGGCGGCCTGAAGCGTGTCGTATCCGTGGGCGTGGAACCAATGTATGAGCCATCGCAGCGGGCTCAACATGTGCGCAATGCTGGAGAGGCCAAGCCTGCGAGGTGCGCTGGGGGCGTCCAGAATTGGTTTGGCAGCGTCCTCGTTGATCAGTATCCAGAAGTAGGATTTGACGGATCTCAGCCACGCATCCGGAACCTGCGCAAAGTTGATGATGTATCTCTGCACGTGGTTCTCAAATATTCCGGGGGAGAGGTCCCAGACGTTGTCTCCGAAACGCGACAAACTCGATGGGTGGGATTCGGGGCGCAGCCGGCGACGTTCCAGGACGACGGTGTTGTCATCAAATGCGTCGGGTTGTTCATGCAGTTGTTGAGTCATCGTAGTTCCAGACCTCCGTCAAGGACCAGATCGATCAAGTCTTGTTCCTGGCTGCTGACCGCAGATGCAGCTGCCGCGCTGTTCGCTCTCTGCCGACTAAGCAGGTCACTAAGTTGTTGGTGCGCCGTGGAGAAGCGGCCGGCCCATTCTCCATCGGTCATTTCACATCGCCGGCGGTCCATGCTGGCAAGCATGGCCGCCTGGAGAGGAATGTGCCGGGGTTCAGAACGGGCATTGCGACATCCCAAACAGAGCAGGAATGACGCGCTGCAAGAGCCTCCTGCACTGCCGTAGGGGCTGTTCGCATGGTCTACGCATGCGGTGGCCACAGTGTCGAGGCGACCTTGCAGCAGGAACTGCAGTTGGTCCGTGGTTGTGCCGAGTTTTTCAGCTATGGGCGCGGGGTTCCTGCCGGCCTCGGTGACCTCTTCAGCCGTGAGAGTAAGGATGCTGTGGCCTGTGTGGATGCGGTTGACTTCGGTGTTTAGTACGTCGCCTACGACTTTTTGGTAGCCGGGCAGCGCTTCAGCATCCTTGGACAGGTACTCTCTGGCCGCAGTCGTTGCAGAATGCGCAACGGGCCGCTGATGCCGTTGAATGTAGGTCAGTCGCAATCGGCGCGTGTTGATGCGCGAAAGAACAGTTCCATCGGGAAGCTTGCCACGCCAATTTTCTACCGCTGCTGTCGGCAGCTGACGAATTTCGGGTGCACCAGGCCCCACATTGCTGCTGTAGAACACGAGCAGTGAGCTGGTTTTGGCGATCTCCCGCACACGGGCACATAGTTCATGGGCAACGCGGTACACACCGGCGGCGGAACTGTAGTCGTCCCGGCCAAGAGCCGGAACGTGACTGGGTGCCATGGCTAGATCCATTTCCGCACCATGACGGCCACGACGTGGTTTGGACGCTCGCGTCATGATCAGAGGTTCCTCGGTTTCTTGGTCATCTGCACGAAGATGGTCGGCGGTCAGTCCGCATACCGTACTCAGGTTTTGTCCGGAGACACAGATCAGGAGCACGGCAAGGGCGGTGATCTCGGAGTAGCTGGGGAAAAGCTCTGGAAGAAGGGCAGATGATTCCTCCTGCTGTGGCGGTGACTTCCTCGTTGCACTCAGCCGCGGGGCTTCGGTTCCACCACGGAAGATTCGATCGAGCAGCGCACAACGCTGACGGGCTCCTGCCTCAAGGCCTGGGTCGTCTTGTTTCCAGCGTTCAAGTTCGGTTTCGATTTTTCTTATCCGTGCAAGTGCGGTCCTTACTTCTGACCGGGCCGCACGCTGGATCCTTCGTGCTTCCGAGTCTGCATAGGCCGCACTGCCGGAACTTGACACCGACCAGCCGTGAGGGGCATAGAGCGCCTCTCGAAATTCAGGGGAAAGCCCAGCGGTCCGGCGAAACAACACCCTGAAGAGCTGGATCAGCGAATGCGAGTACCGGGTTCGAGAAAGCTTGAACGAGGCAAGATGAGCAGGCACCAGGGCACCGAGTGTTTGGGGCGGGGACGGTAGCTCCTGTAGTTTCCGTGCCAAGATCCTCGCCCCGGCGTAGAGGGTCTTGGCCGACTCAACAGTTTTTCGGCTTCCACCTGGACCACAGGCCATGGCAAAGCCCGCGACGACCGCTGACTCAATTTCTGGGGCGAATCCAAGCTTGCGGAACTCGAAGTCTTTTGGACGTCCGCCTGATTCCGGCGTGAACCGGACGTAGACACCGTTTCCGGTATCGGTGACGGCTTCGGGCCGCGCGTAGGAACCATTCGGCAGGGCGGCGCGCACCATCAGAACCCGCTTTCGTTGTCGTCCATCATTCGTACCCGGGGGTCATCCGACAGAATGGCCAGCAGGGGTTCAAGATCAAGAACAGATTTCCCGTACTCCAGGAGCAACCTCGCATCCAGGGCCCGAAACGGTTCCAAATAAGTTCCTTTCGTCGTGGCGACGTCCGCATGGCCCAGCATCGTTTGAACCAGGGACCAGGTATCACCAAATTGTTCGCGCAAATCACGCTGATGGTCGGCATCCATGTCCTTGACTTGCCGGGACCAGATCAACCGTCCAACAGCAAACCAACGCAATGCGAAGCTGTGCCGCAGCATGTGCGGGTGGCATTCCAGACGGTCGATGCCAGCCTTTCTGACTCGGGAGTTCGCAAGGGCAAACGATTTGTACCAGGCAGATTTTTGCCGTGGACTGCCATCTTCGTTTAACCAAAGGGAGGCAGGCTCCAACCCGTCATGGGTACGGATCAACAACTTGCGTCGCTCCGATGGATCAAGTTCGTTGATTCGGAGCGAGGTGGGGTAGCTCTTCGTTCCACGGAAAGTGTTCACTCTCAATACGCCGTTACGAATTTCTTCCACAACGATTCGCCCACGCATTTCCTTGTAAATCCCTGCTGCCTGGGCAGTTCGAACCGCTGAGGCTCGTTCCGTTTCCTGATAGGTGGCAACTTGCTCAAGGACATCACCTCGCAACCAGAAGGTGTGCCCGCGTCCCCCTTTGGCACAGGCGTCGGCGAGCCGGAACGACGCGTATTCACCTCCTGTTACTTCCCTGTTGAGTTCCAGCGTCAAGATGCTGGCCCATTCCTGCAGACGCAAGCCACTGCCATATAGTCCATCGACAAAGCTTGCGTCTCGAGACTGGGAGCGGGGCCGCCACCGCGTGCGTTCTGCTCCTTGGGCCGTCAGCCCGTGAATTCCAATATCACGCCAGCGCTGGTAGGCGCGAGGAGTCAGCCATTTGACGTCGGCATTTCGAACTGTGGAAGGGCGTAGATCGGCACTACGCGAAGCATCTGAAGAGTATCCGTAGCGAGATTTTCGCGTAAGGATCTCATCGGAATCGAAAAGAGCGGGACCTCCCAGGACCCGGTGCGCCCAGTCATAGAACGTGCTGAGCGCCGCCAAATCATTTCCCCACGCAGAACCTGAGATCCTGCGTGGATTCCGGGCGTCGCTTCGGCGCCAGAACTTGAAATCCATGACGTCATTTTCGGTTGCTGAATCCCAACCCATACCTCTTGAAGCAAGGAAATTTACCCAAACCGACAGTGAATACGCGTAACGCCTATTCGTTGACTCTGCCCGGTTACGCATTTTGGCTCCCGCGAAGAAGCCGTTCAGGGCAGCATGGGGGACGCCCAGATTACCTATGACGATGGGTCGCCCCGCCCACTGTAGCCACACGCCAGGCAAGTCTTGGTCACTTGCTTGTGTCCTGAGCGCGCGTTGCAGCAGCGGATCGTCTTGTGTGGCGATGTATTCAGGAGAGAAGAAGACATTCCAAACCAGCGGACTGTGGGTCATGGACACCATACTTACGTGCGCATCAAATGTAGCCAAGCAACACGCCGGAAGGGGCTAGAGAATGAATTGCTTTTACGCCTCTGCAGAGCGTGCCTTCGATCCGTCGTTGGAGGGCCGGCCCTTAATCGTTCTGTCCAACAACGACGGCTGCGCGGTCACGAGGTCATCGGAGGCCAAGAAACTTGGCGTCCAGATGGGTGATCCATGGTTCAAGTTGAAGCACCTGGCATCCGAGAAGATCCCCCTGGAGCTATTGGTAACTGGCGTTATTCGTCTTGGCGCTATTCCCCGTTGTAGTAATCGGATGCAAACTGTAAAGCCCTGTCGAATACGGTGCCTAGACGATCCGCGGTTACACTAACCTCCGGCGGCGCCTTCCAATTTTGGAAGGCGCATCTGTTTTCCGCGCGGCCCGATGGCAGTTTCCCCCAAGCGCACCGTGGCCCTAGGTTGACACTTGAGGGAAACAGGCCGGCCAAATGGACGTCTTGATACCGACACAAATCTGCCGCCCAAATACTGATGGCTCGGCCACTCCTAGGAAATGCGCTGTTCGACTTCAAATAGTTTGCTGTATAGGGCCCGCCTCTGAGTTCACCGGGCATTTTTGCGGCGGGTATTATCGGAATCCGAAAGCCGCGGAAACACGCCTTTCCCAAATCGCAGGATTCGAGTGGTGCGTGCGCCGTGGATGAATCCTCTAACGGGCGTATGCGGTTCGGGACCACCCGTCCCACCGAATGGGCTGCCGTGGAGCTCCGCGAGGTCAGGCTCGTTGTTCGAACGTGGGGCCGGAAATGAGATGATTTCCCTATGGCAAATTCAGAGTGGCGACCAGTTCGCGGGACACTCATGACCAGCGAACCAATCGAAGCTTACGGTGGCATCTCGATTCCGGTCGAAATGCTGCGGGATGTGGCACAGCAAATAGAAGCAAACGGGGTTCCATTCCACCTGGATCACAACATGTCCACGCCGCTCCGAGTACGAGGTTTCGAAGCGTTCGTCGAGAGCCGTCCCGACGGCTTTGACGAGCTAAGGTTCCATGCCGAGATTCATGAGGGAGACTTTCATTGGCTTGAGTCACGTCAGGGGGTGTCAGCAACAATCATGGCGCCGCTGGCGCGTGACCAGAACAGAGTCCGCAACCATGGTGCAGCCATACGAATCAGCGCTGACAATGCTTGGTTTGCGGATGATGCTCTCATTGAGGCGGAGGAGCAGCTTATCGCGCGAGGAGTTGCTCGGGAGATAATTCAAGTTGAGCGTGCCTATCAGTTCAGCTTTGTTCCTGATCCTCAGATTTTCGTCGACGTCGTGTATCCAATTCTGCTTTCGATTGGCGCCAGCGCAATCTGGGATGGGGCAAAAAAGATCTTCGACCAGCGCAGGACACCCAGCAGCGGGGACGCAACCGCGCCCACTGTTGTAAACGTGTCGATCGCCGACGGCGATCGTTCACTCAGGGCCGTTGTTACGACGAGCGATGAGGCAGTGGCACAACGTGCCATCGAATCATTGGATCAAGCGGTGACAGCTTTCTTCCAAAGCACACCGATTTCGCCCCCGGAGGACAATCGCAAGTCGATAACAGTGTGGGATGACGAGAGTGGCAATTGGGCCCCTCCAGCTTGATACCTGCGTCGAGATGGCGGCACCAGCTAGTGTTGTCCAGAACGCCAAACCAGCGACCACAACCGTTCCGTCCGATAATGGTTCCACTTCTGGGCGCACCTGTGCAGACGACTTGGGAGACCTAATGCAGCCGCATTCGGAAAACGACAGTTGCGGCGACGCCTAGCAGGACGGTCCGGAATCGATCGATTTCGGGATAGGAGACTTCGCGGTTCCTGCCAGGTCTCGAAACCGCGAAGTCTCGCTACTTATGGCCTCCTGAAACTGCAACCGTTTCGAAGCTGCTTGCTAGCTATTCTGGGAACTCAGGTTAGATGAGCAAGTGATGCTTAGCCTGGAGTTCAAGGTCACAAAGGCGACTCCACGCGACCCGCTCCATGACATCCCCGGTGGTACCTGGTTTGGATTCCCAAGCACCGCCTCCGATCAAAGATCGGCTACCGGTGATGAGGTGGGACCACGCATACATAAAGGACTCCCACTGCTCCCCAGTTTCTGGAAGGTAATCACCCTCATTGAGCGGTACGTTCCAGGTGGCCGGTCCGGACACCGCGACCCAGAGGTCCAGGTTCTTTTCTGCGGGCGTACGAACGGCTGGAACTTCACGAGCCACAAAGAAGTGATCTTCGAAAGTCGTCGCAGTTTCAAGGCGAGTCAGGTGTTCCTGAATCCAGCGACGTTGATTGGACAGCCGGCCTTTCAAGCCAGCCTTCCCAACGCCACGGCCGTTGTAGACCATGCAATCAGTAGTTGAGTCAACGTGCATGTAGACCCCCGATTTAGAGGGGATCTGAACTGAGTTGGTTACCTTGATCCAGTCGAGGCCGGTTGCCAGCTTGATGCTGGTGGCAGTTACCGCCTGGACGAGGATAGATGCCCGATATTGATCGACATCTGGTGCGGCAAAGTCGTGCGGCATTGTTTCTCCTTTTCTAGCAGTATGTGCAGCCAGAAGCGGTTACCTCTGAACAAAGCCATACTTGCTGGTGCAACGCTATCCCACGCCTGTGTCGGTTTGCTCCGTTTGGCGTACCCCCTTCCGAAACAGAGCTGATGTTGATGGCCCAGCGGGGCCGCAACTACGAAGAAACAGACCCATAGGCGTGGGAGCGCATGAGGGGGAATGACCGCAAATAGCGGATATCGACCGTGAAGGCGTCCTTGACCTTCTCGAGGTCCTAGTCACGTCCGGGTGCAGGCAAATAGATCCGCTCGAAATTCATTGCTGACCTGAGAAAACGGCGCGCCGCCAGTATTGAATGTAATGTTATTGATACAATTGGGACAGTTCTTCCGAGACGAAAAGAGACCCTTTTGAGCAACGAGCGATCCACCGACCAATTCGTACGCGACATGCTTCGTGATATTGGTTTTGCGCGACCCTGGGAGCAGAGCTGCAACGACGCGCCGAAGTATATCTACGACGCGCTAGAAGGCGCATCGAAGGGTCTCGGCGGTGGCCGTGGAAAGCCAGAGTTCGTGATTGAGTCTGGCGACTTCCTCGTCGTCATAGAGGACAAAGCAGCCGTTGAACGCTCGCTGCTGCTCGTCGACGACAAACTCGACGTGGGCCACCCCGCACGCAGCGACTACGCCCTCAACGGCGCAGTGCACTACGCTCGCATTTTTGCTGAGCGTACAGGCAAAAGAGTGTTTGCCGTCGGCGTAGCTGGCAGTGAGATCCATCATGAGGTCACTGTTGCCTTCGTAGAACACGGCGCGGAGCCGAAGGTACTTGCGACCGTTGACGCACTCACGGATCTTGCCGAAGAAAATATCGAAGAGTATTACCGTGTAGCGGCACTCGGTGAGATGCCGCGTGAGGAACGCGAAGTCCGTGAGATTCGCAGGGTCGCGGCAGGACTCCACGAAGACATGCGCAACTACGCCTCATTGGAAGGAGAGCGGAAAGCTACGCTCGTATCCGCGATCCTACTCGCATTGAAGTACCAACCAGATCTTATCGACGAGCTCAAGGGAGAGAAGAAATCTGGTTACACGGACGGTGAGAAAGTCTACAATGCGGCCAAGGAGTATCTGGAAAGCGACCATGCTGACCTCAAGCCAAAGCAGAAGATTGGGGCACTGCTTGACCAATTCTCATTCATCAAGTCGCACGTTCTGCTCAACCGTCAGAACAAAGACCTCGGAAATATCACTCCGATGCGGCGCTTCGTCAATGTCCTAAACCGCGATGTGATTCACGCCGTTTCTGACCCCGGCTATAGTGCTTTCGACGTTCTCGGCAACTTCTATGGTGAGTTTGTGAAGTACGGCGGCTCTGACGGAAACGCACTCGGAATCGTACTCACGCCGCACCACATTACCGATCTCATGGCCGAACTCATTGACATCGACGCGGACGATATCGTGATCGACCCGTGCGCCGGCACCGCTGGCTTCCTTATCGCTGCCATGCGCCGTATGTTCGACGACGCCGAGAAGCGTTTCTCCCACGATGTGAGCGTACTTGCCACGGCTCGCAAAGAGATTCGAGAGCACCGTCTTCACGGCGTCGAACTCCAGGACAAGCTCTTTGCGATTGGTACGACAAATATGATTCTGCGTGGTGACGGTAAAGCAAACTTCCAACGCCACTCCATCTTCGACCTTGCCCCGAAAGATCTTCGAGGTGATCATGGGTTCACAAAAGCACTTATCAATCCTCCATATTCGCAGTCGAAGACGAAGGAAACACGCCACCTCTCAGAGCTGTCTTTCATAGACCGCGCCTTGTCGTTGCTTGACCGCAAAGGCAGGCTGGCAGCGATTGTGCCGCAGTCGGCAATGGTTGGCAAGACCAAAGAAGACAAGGCGTTGAAGGCGAAGATCATGAAGGAGCACACGCTTGACGCCGTGATTACGATGAATCCCGATACATTCCATGGCGTTGGTGCGAACGTCGTGGTCGCAATGTTCACCGCGGGTGTGCCGCATCCTGAGACCAAGAAGACCGCTTTCGTGGATTTCAAAGACGACGGCTACAAGGTCCGTCAGCATCTCGGTCTCATGGGCGATGGCAACGAGAAGGGGCGCCGAGCGCACCTACTCTCGGTACTGAATGATGGCACGCCCGACGACACGTCGTTCGTAGTGCGCTCCGAGGTCAAGGCTACCGATGAATGGCAGCATTCGTTCTTCTACTTCAATGACCAGCCTCCGAGCTACGCCGACTTCTATAAGACCATCGCCGACTATGTCACTTGGCAGGTCGATATGCACGCTCATGGTCTTGGCGAGCTGATTACGCCAAAGGCCGACGAGGTTCTAGCTGATTCAGAAGACGAGGTCCGCGCATGAGCATGCTCAGTACGTTGGAGTTCGCCCCCATGCTGATCAAGGATGTATTTGATTCGATGCAATCATCGAGCGCGTGGTACGACAAGTCGAAGCTTTCATTGATTGGTGAGGCCCAATTTCCGTTCATCTCACGAACCCGCTCTAGTAATGGCGTCGATATTTTTTGCCCTCTGCAGGACAAGGATCCGGAACCAGGCAATGCGCTAACGATCGGGCTTGACACACAAACAATTGCCTACCAACCTGTCGCGTTCTACACAGGGCAGAACATTCAAGTGCTGCGACATGGAGCCATGAGCGAAATGAATGGCATTGCTCTCACTGCACTCATCGCACAGCAGATGGGCAAATTTAGTTGGGGCGGGAACGGCGCGACTCTGGGCCGCCTCCGAAAAACTCGCATCATGATCCCTGTTTTAGTTGATGGAACAGGAGAAAGCGTTGTCGATTGGGAAGGTCTGACACGCCTTGGTGAGGAGCTATCTGAGGTGGTCGCTGCTCGTGTGAACAGTGCGCGCCAAACTGATGTCGAAGATGGCGATTCACTCCCAGACCTGAAATTTGAGCCGATGCTAATGGATGACCTTTTCATACAGCATCGAGGAAAAGGGGGAGTTCGCCATGACGAAGGAACGACCCCATACATCGTCGCAGCCTCCAAAAACAATAGCCACGTCGGTTTCGTGAGAGAAGAAGCTCTCTTCCCCGGAAATTGGCTCGCGATAGTGAATACAGGTGCAGGGGGCGTTGGCTATTGCACCTATCAACCAGTGCCGTTTTGGGCATCCAACAACGTCACGGCACTTGAGCCTCGGTATAAGGATGCTAACGAGGATTCTCTCTTATTTTTGACAACATGCGTTAGATTCCAGACGTTCGGCAAATTTACCTACGGAAACATTGCCAACATGAAACGCCTCCGTCATCAACGTATATTGGTGCCCGTAAGCACTGACGCAAATGGCGACACGGTCGTCGACTGGGAAGGAATGGCGACTTACGGACGTGCACTTCGTGTCCATGCTGAGAACACGTTCATGGATGTGCTTGAAGGGACAGCGTGAGCAGGAAGCCCGGAGAGGCCAAAGGCTTCGGCACGGCCATCCAGGCGGCCCGCCTAGACAAAGGCTGGTCGCAGACGACGCTCGGAGAGAAAGCGGGCGTTTCCCGGCCGACAATCGCCCGCATCGAGCGTGGTGACGACGTTTCGACAGCGACGCTCACGAAGGTAACGAAGGCGCTTGGCCTGACAGTTGGGCTCGAAGCCCGGAAGTAACAACCGACCCTGGCATACCGAGTAAAATGGTGCGCACTCACAGGCCGAACAAGAGGCTAAGACCTCGAGACCGCCAGGATACGTGATCCTAGATTTTTGTACGGGCTGGGCCCGCGACGAGTATTTCCCAGAATTATTGAACGCCACCGCCGCACAAGCTATTCGGCAAAGAATGCGGTCATAGATAAGCAGTCAGCTCTTCCACCCCACCACATCAGAACAGTCGATCTCTTTTGCAGCTTCCCAATGCCTTTGGTGTGCCTTGGTGCCCGGCATTTGTGGGATTGCTCAGGACGAGGCTTGCCAGGTTGCCGTACGCAGCATGCCCGAATCTTGTTATTGTCATTTCAGTCGACGCCACGCGGGTTTCCTGCATCCATGTTTATCAAGGGAAACGATGATTGACTGATTCACTCTGGCCCTTTTAAGCATGAGGAAATTATGAAACTGGTTGCCGTATCTTTGAAGAACTTTCGCGGCTATGAGCAAGAGCAATGGATCATGTTCGGGGACCTCACCACTGTGGTTGGACGCAACGATGCGGGTAAATCCACGATTCTCGAAGCACTAGACATCTTCTTTGGTGGCGGCGTAGTGAAAGCGGACAACACCGACAAGAACGTCTCAACAAGCGACAATTACTTTGAGATCAGCTGCAAATTCTCGGATCTACCCTCGAAACTCATTCTCGATGCCCAAGCCCACACGAGTCTCGGCGCCGAGCATCTGCTGGATGCCGATGGTCACCTGCACATTCGGAGAAGGTGGGTGTGCACGGGTGCTAAGCCGAAGGAAGAGATCCATGCAGTCTGCCAGCACCCAACGAACGAAGGCCTGAACGACCTGATCGCGCTGGGTAATCCCGCGCTGAAGAAATTGGCCAAGGAGCGCTTGGATGCAGCGACCCTTGCCGCTGTCAACAAATCAACGAACCCCGAACTGCGTTCTGCGCTCTGGGGGATGCAAGAGATGGTATTCGCAGAGACCGCCATCCCCTTGGTCAAGGAGGACGGAGGGAGGATCTGGCAGAAACTTGCAGCTTATCTTCCCCACTTCGCCTTGTTCCAGTCCGACCGGAAGAGCACCGACGCTGATGACGAAGTTCAGGAGCCCATGAAGTTGGCTATCGCCGCAGCTCTGGCCGAAGAAACGGTGCAGGGACTTCTCACTGAAGTTGTTGAAGCCGTCAGGACGCGGGCGACTGAGCTTGCTACGCGCACCCATGAAGCGCTGGCTGAGCTCGATCCCGCAGTAGCCGAAGGGCTGATTCCCGACTTCAAGAGTGATCCACGCTGGAACAGCCTGTTCTCAGTGGCTTTACAGGGCTCCAACGGCGTTGCTATCAATAAACGAGGCTCGGGCGTCCGGCGACTGATCCTCGTGAGCTTCTTCAAAGCCGAAGCCAAACGCAAGCTTGAAGAAAACGACAAAGCCTCGGTCATCTACGCCCTTGAGGAACCCGAGACTTCCCAGCACCCGCACAATCAACGCATACTCCTCGACTCGTTCACTGCGATGGCGGACGCTCCGGGGACGCAATTGATCCTCACGTCCCATAGCCCCGGCTTCGTTTCGCATTTGCCCGCGAAGAGCCTGCGTTACGTGCGGAAAGATGCAGCCACGGGAGCTCCTGTTATCTCTGAAGGCACAGAGGATACATGGACAGACTTGGCCGACGAACTAGGGGTGCAGCCCGACAACCGCGTGGTCGTACTCATCTGCGTTGAGGGTCCTCACGATGTGACCTCACTCCAACGCTTGTCCCAGGCGCTCCACGCGAGCGACCCTGACAAGTACCCAAACCTCATGACGGACCATAGGTTTGCTTTTGTTCCGCAGGGCGGTGGAACACTCAAGCAATGGGTTAGCAATAGGTACCTGATGGGACTCGGTAGAAAGGAATTCCACTTGTACGACGGCGACGTTCAAACGTACAGGGAGGCCGCCGATGAAGTGAACGCCCGCAACGATGGTTCGATCGCATTAATTACGAAGAGGCTGATGATGGAGAATTACCTTCATCCGGACGCTATTCACCAGGCGGTAGGTCTTCAGGTGGAGTTTACCCATCGGTGCAACGTTCCAGCTCTCGTTGAAGCCGCTAGCAAGAGCACCGATGGCTTTCGGCCAATGAAAAACAACGTGGTCAAGGGTCGCCTTGCCGATCACGGGTTCGGAAAGATGACAGCCGCCCTGCTCGATGAGTCCGATCCCGGTGGAGAAGTTAGGAGCTGGTTTGAGAAGCTCAGCGCGATGGCCCGAGCATGAACTTGGATTAAGGGCTAATCTTCAGTCCTACATATCTGGCGTTGCTCGCCGACACTGCATGGGTCCATTTGATGGCGGATGAAATTTCAAGACCAGTCAGCCGGGAGAGAATTACTGGAGGGAGTTGCCCAGATAATGAGGCAAGGGCCCCGGCCCGCGCATGGCTGGGCATTATTCCGAGAGACCTGAGTCGCAAAGCAAGCGAAACCGGCGCTAGTGGATAGCCAGAACGGGTGCCAGGGATCAGCCACTTGTGGTCTTCGACGGAGCCAAACATGCGCGTTGCCCCTCTCGTTGCTAGTGCAAGAGAAGCGATGTCGCCGACGGACGCAGGCAGCGCCAGCGGTTGACTGCCGAGACTTACGAACACAATGCCGCCCTCTGTCGAGAAATCCTTGATTTGGAGTTGAACGATGCGGTTGGCGCGGATGCCGTAAAGCAGTACGAGTGCAGCGGCGAGACGCGTTCGTGGATCAAGCGAGGTCGCTTCAAGCGTCACTGTCAGCAACCGCAATCGATCAGTTTCGTCGGCACCCGTCACGTTAAGTTGGGATCGCGGGATAGTTGGAACAGCCAAACGCGTGCAGTAGTGGTTGCGTCTCGCCCATGCAAGAAATGGGTGGATCAGTCTTCTCGTTATTGGGCCTGCGGCGAGCCAATGGTCCACATGGCTTTGCGTGGCACTGGCCAAGGATTCGCCATGTCTACCAACCCAGTCCAGGAAGTTGATAACGTCTTTGAGCTCATGCCGCCGGCTGTCAGCTTGCACTTTTCGCACCTGGGAATCCTGCTGGCGTAGGACCCGCAGGTGCCGCCACCTGGCAAATTGGATGAATGCATGACGTTCTCGCAGCGCGGGAATTGTGTCTGCGGCCCGAGTAATCCATGCCTCAAACCGGGCGAGAATCTCATCGCGTTGGGGGAGTAGCCCGTACTCCACCATAAACGCACGAACTGCTCTCGTTTTTGCATCAGACCCGGCCTCATCGACGGCAGCATGTTCGAGCTGGCCTGGTGCGGTCAGAAGGCGCTGCAACAATGCAACCGTCGTTTTGTACCGAAAAGTGCTCAGTACCCTATCCGGGGCAGATTTCAGGCATGCAGTGCGTAGCGGCCCTATCCGCGGGTCTGAATCAATGAGCGGCTGAGGGAACAGCAGATTGATCTTATCGTCGGCCTCGCACCGGTCGCACAGCCGCGACTGGCGGAGATGTTCATGGTGTCCACAACGTCGGCAATCACGGAACGAAGCCGGATGCCGGGGATAACATGTGGGGCAGTAGGGAGAGTTGTTGACCCTGCCGTTGACGATGCGATCTTTGCGGCATTGCGTGCAGGTCTCGATGATCGGATCGACGCAGGACCAACATATAGCCTGACCATCTTCCATTCTGCGTCTGATCAGACGTGTTTGGCCGCAGGCCAGGCAGGGCTCACGTCTATTCGCACACTGTTCACAAATCGCCTTTGTCGTTCCTTCGAAACGGCATTTTCGTTCGTTGCCGCACACCTGGCAACGGTCATATTTCTGGGCGCTGCGGCAAGTTAGACATATTGCCATTTCGCTTCCGGCAAAACGGCACGGGGCTTCCCTTGCGCAAACGGTGCAAAGGGCGGTCCGGAAGTTTGTTCTACATATACTGCAAACTGGCCCTTCAGGCGTTCGTGCCGCAATGAGGCGGTGGTGCCCGCACAATGAACAATCTGCGGATTCATCGGCCAGTTTGTTGGTGCACCGTTGGCAGAGCCCTTTCCCATCAGGCTGCCGACGTTCGATGCCAGCTTTTTGTCCGCACCCATCACACATCGCGAGATGGCCCGCTCGGTAGCATTTTCTGCAGCAGATCAGTCCATCTCTCCGGGAACCGAGTGGTCCGGGCAGTCTGCAGTGACCGCAAACCGGCTCATCCAGCGGGGCGCCTGCATCGCGAAGTTCGTCATAGAGACTTCGAAATAGCCGCGAGGCCGGAGCTGGATCCATAAACCATGAGTCTCCGAAGTCCTCGCATTCCAATAGGAGTCGGGCCGCTCGATCCCGATCCGCAGAACGAGCGCCACTTTTCGCAATGGCAAGCACAATGCCTCGTTCTGGGACGTTGGGGAATCGGGACATCAGATTGCTGATCAACTCTGTTTGTGCGCCGGCCTGTTTGTCTGTCCAGCACTGTTGGCAATAACCGCGATTTCCGATGCCAGAGTATCTTCGCTTCGATTCGCCGCATCCGAAGCATTCGATCGTGGCCCCTCGGTTTCCTTGGTGGCAGGAACTGCACATCAGTGCTCCACCGGTGGAATTAGGCAGGGGACGGACGAGGTTGCAGTCGTTGCAGCGCGGCCGTTGCAAGGTGGTGGCTCCCTGCCGGGTGAGCGCGGCGATGATTCGTTCGAGGGCTCGGGGCATCTTGGAACTGCCCGAGGTCAACAGATCGGGCTCGTCTTCCAGGAGGGTTCGCATCCGAAGCGCCGGTGGCTGGGTTCTGATTGAGGCGCTGACGGTGCTGATGATTCTCTCGAGTGCTAAGGTCGGTTCCACTTTTTGAATGCTTGCGGCTATAGCGTCGATATGGTCAGCGCGCATCTTATGGCTGGATCTGGGCTCGTTTTGGGCGCAAGTTCTTTTCCCGCAATACCGACGTGCCGCTCGGCTCCGGACCTCCGTCTGTGCCTGTTGCTTCGGAGTGCGTTGCAGACGCACCCAACTCGACCCGGCGCACGAGATCATCGGCCGTGCAGTCGAGAATATCCATGAGCGCGACCAGAACGTGCATATTGAGCCGCTCGGGTTTCTCGGCTGCCAAACGATAAACCTGGCTCGTGGAGAGGGTGATCCCTCGCTCTTTCAGGAGCGGGATCAGCTTTGTCGTGCTGAACATGCCGGCTGCGGCCATGACCTCTCGCAACCGCCATTCATATCCCAAGACATTCATTTGTCGGGCCTTTCTTCTAGCAGTTGGGGACGGACAAGCTGGTCCACTGCTTGCCTCATCATTTTGTTTGCGAAGTCGTTGCTGACTGCTGTGTAGATCGCCGTTGTCGATTGGTAAGCGTGACCAACTTGTTGCTGGATAAACGTTGGATCTATTCCCTCTTCGGCGAGGTGGGTCACGTAGCTGTGCCGAAGCGCATGGGGTGAAAGATCCTTGTCCAACCCGAGTTCATCACGATAGGTGGCGAACCGCTCCGACAGTTCACGCGCACGTAGCCGAGTGCCCCGCTCCGACAACCACAACGCATTTGAATTGTCGCCTTTTACGAGCGGCCAGACATTCTCGATGTAATCTTGCAGCGCCTCGACCGCCCAGCCACGCAGGGTCACCACAGACCTCCGTTTCGGTGGCCCACCTCGTGAGGCTTTTCCAAGTCTCACCTGCAGCATGCCGAATGTCCCAAACTCTGGAGCGTGCCGATTGCGGTAAAAATCAGTCGAGTCCAGATTTACTGCTTCGTTAGCCCGCAGTCCCCAGGCATAGACCACTTTCAACAAGGTGGCGTCACGGTACGCGGGAAGGGCACCCTTTTTGCCAGCCTCGAGCCTTCGCCCGACTTCGCCATCTGCATGGTCAAAGAGCAGTTGCAGTTCCTCTTTGGTCATGGGGCGTCGACCTGGCAGGCCTTCATAGTCTTGAAGATGACGCGTCGTATTCCAGTCATGACAGACCTGAATGGGGTGCGTACCGAATCGCTCCTCGCACTCCACACTCCAGCCGTAGTGTTCCGAGCAGAGATAGTCACAAAATCCACGCACTGCATGTTGATAACTACGGATCGTAGACGGCGCCAATTTTCTGACGGATACCAGGTGCATCATCCATTCGTCCATTGTTGAGGCTGTCCATTGCCATGGCCATTCCGAGGTAAAGCCATGAAATCGCTTCACAATTCCGACAACTGAATCCACGGAATCTTTGCGCAAGTTCCGTCCACCACGCTGTTGCATCGTCCAGCCCTCCAACATGGCGTTAAAGACCGCGTCCTCTTCTTGAAGGAAGGACACGCCTGCTGAAAGGTAGAGCGAGGCTGCGCCGTGTGGGACACCTGGCTGGACCACCACTCCTCCTTCGTTTGATGCACTTATCATGCATTAAACGCGAAAAAGAGCCGCAAGACAAGAGTTGCCCAACGTACACTTGGGCTACCGGGAGGTCTTGGAAAGGAATTGCGACTCCTGTAATCGTCTGAAATTCGCATCTGATGCAATTCCGCCGAGAAGCAGGCTGGTGGCAAAGTCCAGCAACTATGAGCTCTACGGCGAATCCAGCCTGAGATTCATCTCGATACTTCAAAGGTTCGGGCCCGAGGTCGAGATGTACTTTCTGTACCCTAAAAGCTGTTGTTGCTCAATCACTTTGATAGCCAATTACTTGCGCGTCTAGCAATCCGGGCTGGTCGCAGTTCCCCGACCGTGGGTTGTCGCAGCCGTTTACTGGGAGTACCAGTCAGTCTGAAAATACGAACCTTAGTACAATCAACGAATGATGAGTGAGCACGAGGCCAAGACGAAGATGAGACCAACTCAGTCGTCGCCGCGGGGACCCAAGAGCTGTACATCCGAACGCCAAGTCAAGACTCGCGCCTGGTTAGCCAGGGTGCAGCCGTCTCAGGAACCGACACAATCTCGGGTAGAGGAGCTTTGCGAGTTTGTCGATAGGTACCTTCACGGATCGCCTTACCAACTGATAGCCGACGCCATGGTGAGAAACGATGAGATTCCTCGGCACGCTGATGTCCGGCGCCGTTATCAGCGGCGAAAAGAAGCATGGGAACGACGCAAAGCGCGCAGCGGGGAACCTATTGCTTTGACGCCTGAGGTTCGTAACCAAATAGTCGAAATCGTTCAGACTACTTGGGATGATAGTAGACGGGGACCCTATTGGTCGGAAATTCGCGAGGCGACCGGCTGGGACAGCTGGCAGACGCAAGATATCCTGCAGAGGCTCAAAGCGACCGGCGTTGTTGACTTCAATCGCCTAAGTGGGTCTATGAATCTGCCCAGTCAGCAACCAGTGGATCTTGACCCGCCGAGCTTGAATCCCAAAACGTAGAATGACGAAGCTGCCATTCTGGTGAGGATCAGCGGGCCGTCGGTATCAAAAACCTACACCGTAACCCCCGCATCTCGGAGAATCGGTTCCGGCATAGAGCCGATGTGTTGCAAACTTAAACTTGTACCAAGGTACTTCAAGCTCCATATGGCTTGCCGCCGGAGCAAATCGACAGAATGGTGCCGAAATTGGCTGAGGACTACCCGCTTGAGCAGCTGAGCCCAAGAGCGTTTGAACAGTTGACAGTTGCCTTGGCAACTCAGATATTGGGACCTGCAGTTGAAGCCTTCGGAGCCGGCCCAGATGGAGGCCGTGAGGCCACATACCGAGGATCCGTCAATTGGTCCAACACGTCCGAGGTTGAATCTGACATATGGAACGGATATGTCGTAATTCAAGCAAAACAGAAAATGCAACCCGACGCTGATCCCGGCCGAAACGCAAAGTGGTTGCGTGACCAGATTGAATCCGAGCTGAATGATTGGGAAGACCAAGATAAGAATCGCGGCGAATTTCCAAACTTTATAATCTTCGTGACAAATGTCCGTCTTTCTAGCGTGGCCCACACTGGAGGCATCGATGCCATCAACAGATATATTGAAGGTCGCTATAAATCAAGCCTAAAAGAGCGAGGGCTGCGCGGTTGGAAAGTCTGGCACCGTGATCAGCTAAATTCTTTCCTTTCAGTTTACGGTGAGATTCGAGCAGCTTTCCCCGCGATGCTCACAGCTGGAGACATAATTTGGAGGTTCGAGGCCCTTTCGGATCAGATGCCCAGCTCAGTACAACTTCGCGAGATGCTCATCGAGCACGCTGAGGCTGCACTCTTGAACGAAAGATGGGTAAATTTTTCTGAAGCCGGCGGAGACAACAGGGAATCCATCGAGACTGTCGTCATAGATTTGCCTGTTTCCAGCGGTGACCTATCGCCAGGGTTTGCCCTGAAGACGATCATCCAACAAGGCGAAAGGGTCCTTCGCAAATCCTATGTCGGCGATTCTGTACAACGCCATATTGTCCTGACTGGCGCCCCCGGTAACGGAAAGAGCACTCTCAGCAAATTTATCACGCAAGTCTACAGGACCGCTTTTATATCAATGACTTCGGTCACCCCGACAATCGCAGCATTGATTAGTGGGACTACTGAAGCAGAAATGCGCCTGCAGATCTCTCGGCCACAAAATGTCCGATGGCCCTTCCGCGTCAACTTGGCCGACTACGCCGACGAAATCGGACCAGACGGCGACAAGTCCCTATTACGATGGATCAGTGAGAAGATTACCCGTCGGGCTACAGAAAACTTCACTCCGTCTTTACTGAATACGTGGCTGCGAGTCTGGCCATGGCTACTGGTTCTCGACGGATTGGACGAGGTCACCATGCCTGAAGTTCGCCGTCGAGTGCTCGACGAGATCGAACTTTTTGTTGAAAAGGCCGATCAACTTAATGCCGACCTGTTGGTCGTCGTAACCACACGACCAACGGGCTACACGGAACGAGTAGCTCCCAAGCATTTCCGCCAAGTGGACTTGGGCTATCTCGAACTATCCAAAGCCCTGGAATATGGAACTCGCGCGATCCAGAGGCGACTGTCATCTGACTACGAACGCCAGGACTCCGTGTTGGCGAATTTTGGAAAGGCAGTCCGCAACGTCAACGCCAAACGGCTTCTAAAAACCCCTCTGCAGGTACTGATCCTGACCTACATCCTTGAGAAGCTAGGTACCCTTCCCGCCGACAGGTATCAACTATTCTGGGGGTATTTTGGAGCCGTCTACGACCGCGAGGCCTCCAAGCAAACGTCACTTTCCTCCCTATTTAGCCGACACCGGACAGACATTGTGGAGCTACACGAGCGTGTCGGACTCGACCTTCAAATCCAGGCGGAGACATTAGGTGAAGCAACCTCCAAATTGCCGCTCAGCCAATTGCGTCAAATGGCCGTGGATAGGATGCGAGAGGTCGGCTACGAGAGTCCGGGGGAAGCAGAAAAGATATCGGACCAAATCGTCCAGGCCGCGACTCACAGACTTGTCTTGCTCGTCGCCGATGTAGATGAGACTGTTGCTTTCGAGGTTAGGAGTCTTCAGGAGCTTATGGCAGCGAGAGCCATAGGCGCCGGCTCTGAAGCGCAGATCCGGGAACGGCTACTAGTCACCGCTCCCAGCCCTCATTGGAGAAATACCTGGGTGTTCGTTGCAGGACGAGTATTCTCCGAGGGCAGCGACTTTCAGCGGGAGCAGATTGCGGACCTGGTTTCTCGAATTGATGACGTTGATGCTTTACCATCTTGGCTTTGTCCTGTTGGACCGGAGCTGGCCGCTGACATTTTGGATGATGGCTTGGCCGTGACAAAACCGAAATGGGAGAAGAAGTTTGTCGATATAGCTCTCAGAACGCTGTCTGGCGCAATCCCCCGTGATGTTCGAGGCATGGCCATCGGTTTGTCGACCGCAGCAGAAGAGGGTGATTGCAGGACCCGTATCCGCAATGCGCTAAAGGATGCCTTGGCCTCCAAGCCCAGTAGTGTCGCCGTGGCTCGGTTGATTATTTCAGAAGGACTGCTGGGCTTGGCAGCACCGTTTGATCCGGGCCCACTGCCAGACTATGTTTCTATGCTTTCGGGCTGGCGAAACGATAGTCGTGAGGAAGTAGCCCTCGGAGATTTACTCGAGTCCGGATTAACGGAACTCGAGGACGGATACGTCGTCGACGCCCTGGTCTCAGGAACCCTAGGTGAATTGAACAAGATACGGTTCGCTGTCAACCCGGAATCGGGTTTGTGGCTACTGCAAGGCTCACACGCCTTTGAACCTGATCAAACCCTACATGCTTTTGACAATGAAAAGTCACGTGAAATTATCCAGCTGCTGTTCGGAAACTTGGAACCTTCGCAATGGCAGGCTCAAGCGGTATTAGCGAGAAAGCTCTGGCCCTATTTCACTCGACGGCCAGTTGGCGACGAACTCCGCTCAACATTTTCCCATCCACCTCGGTAGTCCGCCAAGTTAGAGACCTAATCTGGACTGCAGCAATTCTTGCAACTTCGGTCATCTCCAGCGCAGAGCCCCCAACATCGAATATGGATATCCCAAGTCCCGGGGGTAGAACCACGCGCTGGCTGTCACCTACGGACTGGTCTCAGTCCTGCGATTTTTGCTCGACAGGGTCCCGCCGAGCGGCGTTCGGCCCATCTACCGGAGCCTCCGCCGACCAGGCCGAGCACGACATGACGTTCCGGGAAGCAGATGCGTAACCTCACCTAACAGCCGGCGTCATGGGCAAGGAAAGGGGCTCGTGTTCGACGTGCAATACCCCCGATTCGCGGACAGAGTCCCGCAGACCGTTGGAGTCCCGGTCGCCGTTGGGCTCTTCGATGGCCGTCCTGAATTAACCGTCACTTAAACGTGCACCGGATCCCATTGCCGAGTTGCGGCGAGGCGTCCCCGGAACTCAGCAATTCTTAACGGAAAATGATTTTGTTTTGTGTCTCTGAGGGGGGAAGAAGGGCTTTTCGATGAAAACGGCAACCACGCTGAGGTCTTGGTTCACTCGCATTCTTGGCGGGGTGTGGCAGACGATTCGGGCTCCGCAATGGGGTCTGTTGCTACTGGTTGTGATGCTCGGGTTAGCGTCGAATACAGAAGCCGTGTGGCTCGTGACTTTCATCGGCCTCCTGATTGCATCCGCGTTGTGCATGTGGGCAGCTGTTGCTCTCGGGTATGACGGAGGCAACCCGATCAAGTTCCTTTTCACATTCGATGTGACGCCATTGAGAAATTCAGGACTGGCTGTATTATTGCTCATCTTGGCAGTTGGCGTGGTCCGCGTTACCGCGCGATCCGGAGATTTTGCGGGTTGGCTGCTCAGCAAAATACCGTCGGCCCTGGCGCCGAAGCCCGACCACTCTTTGATCGTTGTGTTCCTTGCCTGCATCGCTTTCACAACCTTCTCAATCATCGCGCTCTTGGTTCGCAAGCGATCCCTCCAAGAGACGAAACACGATCCGCTAGCGCAGATGAACCGCAAAGAGCGGCGCGCGAGTGGAATACCGAAGCATGACTTTGAGGATTTCAAAGCGCGGCGACTGGCGGCGCTGGAACGCCATGACTACTGGACCGAAGCGTCATTGGTGCTCGGGTTGGCAGCGGTCGCAATTGTTCCCGGGGCGCTTGGGTGGACGTGGCTGTGGGGTGTAACTCTTAGCATCGTGCTGCCAATGTTCGTACTGTCCGTGCGTATCCGTATGAGGGATCATGGAGACCAACGCGATCAGAATGTGTCGGCTAGGCGAGCATGAGGGGCTCTCTGAATCGCCCTCACCACGAGGGAGGGTTCCAACGGAGGATGAGTAGTGACCGCGAGGTTACTGAGAGTCCCGATGAGACATCCGCGCAGCGCTAGTTCATGGAGTAGCCGCGGCATCGTGTGTCAGCCACTTCCCACTCGCCTCCAATTCGGCTTGAAATGACAGCACGGATTCTCAACACCTGAAGTGCTTGGCGGACCCGCTGCTCGTCTTGCCAATCAGAGTGGCAGCTAAATACGCTTTTTCAAGGCACGCTGGCCATTGACGCGGTCGGTCTTGAACAAGCGCCTCTCCAACTGCTCGCGACGATCAGTAGAGACTGACAATTCCCACAGTATTTGTGGAAGGCGTTGCTCGTCCGCCACCTCACCGACTGGCTCAACAACCAACTCTCACGAACGTTCCAAGCATATGCAACAGTAGTAGAAGATGTCTTCAGGCTCCTCCACAACGAGGAATTCGTTCAGCCAAGTCGATCCGGCCTGGCTCACCCACGGTGATGCACAGGAGTCTGGGTATGAACTTAGCGCGCCCGCAAGACCACTGTAGTCTCCAAGCTTTTATGAGCTACACCCATACATGGGATAACGCCCAAATTTCTTCAATCTCTGTCGGCCTGGGATCGATCAATGTTGTTACTAGCAACACCGCGAAGAGTTGGACCAAGGCGATCTCCAGTGCTCCGAGTTTGTGCTGATTGGCCTAGTGCGTTGAAGTAGGAACGTGGTTCGCGAACACGAGGCCTCCTGCAGCCATAGTCATTTGGGGCCATTCCCAGGAGAATACAAAGTAGCTAACGGAGATAAGGCGGGCTGAATATGTAAGAGGTTCCGCCAGGGCTCTGACATACTGTGAACCCCCTATTAGACCCGTTGATTGTCAAGTCCAACTAGGTTTAGTAGGGGGTTCCCGCATGTTATCTTCCCTATCAAGGCCCCTTCACAGAAGCTGTAGAGCACCCTCTCCCAAGTTCGGGTATCCCTGACACCCGGGACGTGAAGGAATCAATTCCGGAGTTGAGAAAACTCCGAGGCAACAGACACGGACTGACTTGGATTCTGGCCTAGGCTGGGAGGCCTGTGCGGCGCTCACTAATGCGATGTCATTCACCGAGATTGCCGAATAGGCTGTCGGCATGGGACGAGATTCATTAGAATGGCGGCGACGGCAGTGAATTACCGACTGGTGACCTATGTCCAGAGCCCTGAAGTCGCCGGTCTCGCCGTCAGAACCGCCAAACGCGCCTTCAACCGCGCCAGATGCAGGCTCCTACTAGCGACGTTGTATCAGCGGTGGGGTTTACCTTGGCGATTCAAAATATCGCCGCTTGCTGTAGTGAATTGAACATCAATGAAACCACCCCTGCTGCCTGACGGAGCGCTGCCTACGGTTAGTTTAAGATCTCTATGCCCAGGTAGTTCGAATGCATCTAGTGAAACGATCGTTCCATCTGTTAATGTCAAAGTTCCACCTGTTGCGCCACTAGGTGCACCAATGATAAACAGGGAACCACGATCGGGTTCCCCAATATTACAGATTTGTACGCCGACAGCGGCGAGGACAGAACCGTTACAAAAGTCGTGCAGCTTACCGGTGACCTTAACCTCGTAATCGCCATCAACATTAGGTTTTCCGGCGACCCATATGGTGGACTCAGCTGTTGTACCTACATTGTTGAAACCAGTAGCCGCAAGTGTCTCCTCTGGTGTCGGGGCACAGCCGACTATGATCGACGTTAGGATAGCCAGTCCGGCTAATTTACGTTTCATTCGACGCCTGGCGCTCATACGCTTTCCCCTGTTCCTTTCCAACCACCCTAGACTGCTCCACACTTCTTCGAGGATTCGTAGCCAATCTTTGAAGTTCATTTCTGGCAGTCCGCTGCCATCACCTCAATTGCCCTTGGGGGCACCTTCAAGAGTATTGGGTCAAAACGACCAACTTTGAGCCCCGTCACCACCTTGAATCAAGAGGGCAATGCCACGGACCCTCAGCTGTTGAGGTTCCTATCACCCCTGGGCTGGGAACACATCAACCTCACCGGCGATTACACCTGGCCACGCACCAACAAGATCAAACCCGGCAAATACAGGCCGCTACGGCGCTCGACAAAACCTTAGCGTCGGATATTCTACTTTTTCAAGACCCCAGTACGCGCAGCTCGCCCGCGATGGTGCGGGGCTGTTCGCGGCCTGGTCCGTGGCAGCTGGCAAGGAAGGCGACGAGAACGCCAAGGCCCTGGGTAATGCCTCCGATTTGTTCGCCCGCCACGCTCAACTTTCCGAGCAGCCACAGCGTGCAGTGCACGCGCCCTCGCGCCTCTACTCTGACCTGTGCACGCACGTGGCCATTAGTAAATCCCTGCGTGCCGGGGCCGTGGCCGTGATCAAGGCTTGGTCCAGGGCCAGCAAGGAATTGGGCCGATCCGTCGAGGCTGTTGGGGTTGCCCGAGCTTCACACCATTTGTCCGTTGAGCTGCAGTCGCGCCTGGACAACGTGCACGATGCCTCCCGCCTCATCAACCCGTTGCCGGTGAAGACTCCCGCGCTGGTGGATTCATCGCCAGTGGATTCTTCCAAGATGCTTGGTGAGTCCAGGCCAAGTGCCATTGCGGTTGCGGAGCGTCCCGTGCCGGCGTCCACACCAGCGGTGAAGCCCTTGACCCAGGAGGAACGGTTGGAAGCAACTGTGGCGAAAATGCGGGCTCAGGGATATTCGGAAGACGCTATTGAGAGTGTCCGGTATGCCCAGGCACAACAGAAGTTCACACCTGGTGCGCGGCGCCCTGGCAGCACCACACCAGGTGAGCACAAAGTTACTCGGAACGATCCACCACGAAAGGGCCTCGGCCCGGATAAGGGAGTCAGCAGGAGATGGCATTGAACCGTCCCGGAAATTATGCCGCCAGTTTTCTGGCAGCTTCATCGGGTAACGAGCCGCTTATTTCATCATAGTAGAGTTCTTCGAATTCCAC
>NZ_JBFBLV010000028.1:0-57806 GCF_040686835.1 Specibacter sp. NPDC078692 | reverse complement strand
CCGTGGAAGCAGAAACCAATTACTACTCAAACCTGCCCGCCATCAAAACGATGGAACGGGTCTAATAAACCCTCCACCAAACCCGGGGCTTGACACTAGGACACGAATAACACTTTCAGGATTTCGTCATCAATTATTACGTCCCGGGGCCCAGAGACGGATTGACCAGACCACAGTCCTTTGCCAAGATCCGCCAACACGAAGGTGAAGAGCGATGGCACTATGGTTAGTAATCGAGCGGATCAGCAGCCATAGCAGACACGATATAAAAGACGACCCGGGATTACTCGACGAGCAAAGGTCTGACTCGACCTATTAGTACTACAGTCTCGTTTGTGGGGTTTGTCCGCGGGCTTTATAGTGGCATTGCTGGGCGCGGTATTGGTGTCGTCGGCGCCAGAGCGAGCAATGGATGATGTGGTTGGGGCCTGATTGCTGGCGCCAGGCAATGCGGGTGATGAGGTGTCTGATTTCGGGCAGTGAAAGCCTTACCAGCTGCTCGGCGCCTGGGTCTGGGCCCCCCTTTTTGAGCGGATGACGCTGAGGAAGGCGTGGGCGAACATGGACAGGGTGATGTGCCGGTACCAGCCGGTGTACTGGCGTACTTGGTAGTGGTCGAGCCCTGTTTCGCCTTTGGAGGTTTGGAACGTTTCCTCAATGGACCAGCGGGCCCCGGCAACTCGGGCCAGCTCGATCACGGTGACGTTTTCCGGGGTGTGGCAGATGAAGTAGGTCAAGTCTTTGGGGTCCTTCATCGAGCGGCGGGCCAGCAGCCAGTGCTCGCCGGTCTCGGCGGGGCCGGTAATGCGGATCCTTGCCCATGAATACAATCTCTCGCCCTTGGTTCCAGTGCCAGCGGTGCGGGTGCGCCAGGCACGTCCGTCCAGGGCGGCGAAGAGCTCATCAGTCCGCCCCTCAACACCCAAGGAGCCCTGTGCTGGGGTGATGGCGCGCTGGTTCATCGGCACAGCCATAACGTAGTGCATACCGCGGGCTTCCAGGTGGCGGCGTAACCCGGAATGTTGGCCGTAAACAGCATCCCCGGTGGTCCATTCAGCCTCAATACCGGCATCTAGGGCTCGCTCAATCATGTCCCCGGCCAGCACGGGTTTGGTGGCCATGACCCGTTCTTCCGGGATGCCCGCGCTCTTGCACCGCGCAGGGTCATCCATCCAGGCCGTGGGCAGGTACAGTTCCCGGTCCAGGAACGTCCGCCCCGCCGGAGTTGCGTAACTCAGAAACACCCCGATCTGGCAGTTCTCCACCCTCCCGGCAGTGCCCGAGTACTGGCGGGCGACCCCGGCCGAGGCGGTTCCTTTTTTCAGGAACCCGGTCTCATCAATCGCCAGGATCCCCTTCACATCGCCAAGGTACTTTTTCACGTAACCAAACATGGCATCCCGGACCTTATCCGGGTCCCAGTCCGTAGTCGAAAGCAACCGCTGCATCCCATCCGGAGTGCCCTGCCCGGCCCGCTCCGACAAGGTCCAAGAGTTCTTCCGTTCCTCATCCGAGATCAACCCACGGATGTAGCTGACCGCGTTGTTCCTCGGCTCGGTACGGGCGAACTCGCCCCCGATCAATCACCGGATTTCCTCAAGGCCCTGAACCCATTCTTGTATCTCTGCCACCCAAATATCATCGCTCACCCAACATGATTAACAGGATTCCGGGCCGAAGTCCGTTTAGACCGCCGACGTGACCAAAAATAAACGCGACTGTAGTACTAGGAGTACCTGGAGGAACACACAGAGGGTTCCCGTCAGGTATTTGAATACAGCTGTTCGCATCTGCACACACAGTGGCGACAAATCCAACAAGTCGATCGTGGCCACAAATAGGATGGCGCCACCATGGACGTGACGACTCAGGGTTGACTCAATGTCGCCGCGGTAAAGAAGGTCCAAGGTTGATAGCTTTGCGAATTTAACCATCGGTGAGTACGAAGTCGCCGAGGTAGGCGTCTAGGTCGACTTCATCCCGACGGCTGGTTTGGACGCAAGAAGTTTCACGCCGGCGACGATGAAGAGAACCACACCTGCAAGGTCGATGGGTGCCCAGAATTCACGTGTGGCGTGTACGGGTATTAGCGGATTGAAGAGGATCGCGGTGAGAACAAAAATAATGGTCCAGGCAGTTCTTTGCAGTCCTCCAGCCACCACTGCCGTCCAGATGGCCATCGCAGTGACTACGCAGCGGACCACAACGAACATCTCGTAAGGTCCGCCGACGACAGCCAGGAACATGAAGAAGGCTCCGACCACGGCCGGTACGGCTGCCGGGTAGACGGTCGCGAGCCGAACACCGTTGAGGTCGTTTTCTGTGAAACCAGACGCCGCGGGGTGGCGTTCGAGACCATGTACCGGCCGGTTGACGACGTGCGGTGGATCTGATTTTGTCATTTGACGGTTGGGTGTCAGTGGGGGAGTTCTGGACGCTTCAATGGGGAGTTTCGGCTTCAACTTCGAGTCGTTGGTACGAATGAATTGCAGTGCCTCACGGATGGGAGGCGCTGGAGTTGATCCGTCCGCCTGGACTTCGTGGATCGCCGCACTAATTGCTTTGACCATCTTGCGCCCACCTTTCTGGTTCAGGGTGTTCATGCGAAGCCGCTTTGAAACCGTGCCTGTGAGCATGTTGCCGTAACGTAATACGGCCTCAGAGCCGGTAATCCTGATCCATCCAACAAAATCTGAGTACCGCAGGAGAAGTATGGGCTCAGAACTTCTAGCGATCAGAACTTTTACGACCTTCTTTGCCACCTTGGGATGAGCCGATCGCAGCAATTCTGCTGACGCGAAACGTGTCAGTTCACGCTCAAGGGTCATGGTTCCCAATTTCATTTGTCAGAGGAAAGATAGTCGAGCACCGTCGCAGGTCGTGCCGCCTTGGTAGTCAATGTCTGGCAGCACGCACCACACACAACTAGCCGAAATTTTTCAATACGGCACCCAGTTGCGCGTGGATGTCCCTCAGCCCCCTTGAATCCAGATGCAGCCATCCAGTGGCATCAGTGAAGTTTCCAGTTTCAAAAAACTCGATTTCCACCCTAGGCCTTTCATCTTCTTCATCTTCCATGACAGTTAGAAATATTCGGCCAATTTCTTTGGGCTGCTGGAAGACCGCACCAAGAGGGCCTGGCCCGTACTTAGATTCCTCATCGTCTTCTGCACCATCTTGGAAAACGCAGAAGCGTGTATAGCACTCGCTGATTTCATCGTGCTGATGATCATCGCACCACGGCTTGCAGGTAGGTGTTGATGTCATGAGGGTCCCCCTAGTTGTGTGGTTTCTAAATCTCAGATTACTGGTTCGGTTCCAGCAAGGCGGAAGCCACATGACCTATTGCTGTTGGCCCTGATATTCAAAACGCTTCGGAAGGATCGTCCAGAGGACTTAATGGCGCATCAATGGTGTACCTCGCCAATTGCGATCTGCAAACGATGACTGCGCTGCGCTTACCGTGAGTTGTTGAAGGCTCGCGTCGCCACCATTGAATAGCGAAGCCTGATCTGAGAAGCCGTCCGGCCGGACACAATACGTGAATAGAAGGGTCACTCATCAGAATCGCCCACCTCGCCTGCGGGCGACGCACCACAAATTGACTACTAGATCCACCCTTTGCGCCTGGCGTCCCTGACGAAGGCCTTCGCCCGCCGGCTCCTAACGGGGTGACGGAGATCGTACATCCGCATCTTCCACGGCTTCTTCCATTTCCTAGCCGTCTTGGCCTTACGGCCGAACAGTCCGAACATCCTTGTTGGTCCTCTCCGCATCCGTACGCGTCAGTGTCGTTGTCGCACTTGCAGGTCGCGTAAGCATACTTGTTGTCGACGTCCTCTCAGGGCAGGGTGAGATCGGCGTCGTAGAGCGGCCGGTTGCAGTTCTCACAGTTACCCACCGTTCGCTCCTGATCAGCCGCGCGGCGGCTTCTTTGTCTTGCGTGTTTCCACGCCCTTGAACTTGCCCTCGGACTTCTTGCTACGGAGGTAGTTGCCATTGCCATCGAAGAGATCAAACAACTTCGTCAGGAGGTTCTCCTGCTGGTAGCGATCCTTCTGCTGACCTTTGCGGTGGCCATTCCCGGTGTTCGTCCCCACAACTCTCCTTAAGTGATCTTCATTTGCGCTTCACTGACTATATCCGAGCCCGGCGGGCCCGAACCAGCCAGGAGGAGATGCGTCTGCCTGCCCGCCGGTTCAACTTACTCTTTACTCCAACTTCGTCGACCTGGTTGAACGCTCGTTCCGGGACCTGACGTAGAAGGCCCTGCGCCGCTGAGTCCTCCACTCTGCATCAGCAACGAGAACCCGACGCGACTGATCTGGACCGCGACCGCGGAATCCATCCTCGCGAAAGTCTCCTGCGGCCGCGTGGCCCTCCAATCCGTCAAGCAAACCTGAGGCACTACACTAGCTGAGTCGATTTGAGGGTGCTCTGTGGTGACACGTCTAAGTTGAACCACCAAGATGCTTTCCTTGCCTGTGCGAGAACAATAGATTCTGGCGCAGTCCGACCCTCGACTCGGGGAATCCTCGAAATTCTTCAATCTACTTCAGCATGTGACGGTGGCATCTGCCCTCGAAGCCGTAAGCGGGTTGAAGCAAGAATCTGCGGTGGTTCCATCAGCAGTTTTTGACTTCACCCGTCACCGAACGCCTGCAACACCTCTGTATGGTCCGGAGCCTCATGTGTCTTCTGAACGTAGTGTTTGCTGGTGATCTTTTCATCTGAGTGGCCGAGCTGGGCAGTGGCGGCGGCAATACCCTGGGTGTTGGCGAGGATCGTACCCACCGACTTCCGGAACGTGTGCGGCGTAACCCAGTCGTATCCGAGGGCTTCTCGAACCTCGCGCCATTGCTTCCGGAATCCATTCGGATCCCGGATCGTTCCCACGCTGGAGGCGAAAACTAGGCCAAGGTCGTTGCTACGGGCCGTATCGGCTTGACGTTTGCGCAGCATTTCTACGGCAAACGACGGCAGGAAGTAGCGCTGCCGCGAGTTGGAACTCTTCGGATGGTCTTGAATTTGCAAACCACTGGTCCCCTTGACCTTGATGACGGTCCCATTAATAGTCAACGTCGGCTTTTCGGTCTCGAGATCTACATCGGCCCAGTGAATGGCTAGGGCTTCGCCGATGCGGGCGCCGGTGGCCAGCATAATGTCGACGACGTCCAGTATGTCCTTTTCATGCAGCCCGTTGGGGCGCCCGGTCGGCTGCTGCCACTCGTACACGCCCTTACGGAGGGCGATGACCTCCTCCAGGGTGAGGGCTCGGACTTCCTTCACCACGATGGGGATCTTGGCCACTTCCCGTAGAGGGTTTGCGCTGATCGCGCCGTGCCTCGTCGCGAGGCTGAGCATCCCAGACAGGATGGTCTTGCACATCTTCGCTGTCGTGGCGCCACTATTGGTGCGAATCGTCTTGAGGAACCGGTCGAGGGAATTGACGTTGGCTTCCCTGATCGTCAACTCGCCGGTGCCCGGCAAGATATGCGTGTCCAGGAGCTCTCGGTATCGTTTGCTCGTATTGGCGGCCCTGCCGAGGTCTTCAAACTCCGCCCACCAAATCCGCGAGAGCTCGCGCAGCTGCATCTCCGGTCCGATCTCATCCTCATTCACCGGGACTAAAAGCGTGAGTTTGTGAATCAGTGCCGCCTCTGCCTTTGGGCCAGACGGCCCCCAGGCTTCGTATCGGCGGACTGCACCGTCGAAGGAGCGAAACTTGGCGCGGGCCCGCCAAGTCTTTGGCTTGAGTTGCTTGCGGGTGATCTGCCCCCAAGTTCCCAACGGCAAGCGTGCTCTAGGCAAAGTGATCTTCTGTTGTTGCGAGCCACTCATTCAGATCGCTCCGGCTGATGCGCAGATGCCGGCCAATCCGGTGTGCTCGTGGCCCGAGGTGCTTGACGCGCCACTGGTAGAAGGTCTGCTCGGGGATTTGCAGTTCCCGGCAGATATCCCGTGGGGTCAGCCATTCCTCCGAGATTGCTGCGGTGGACGGGACGTGGCTAGTTTGGTCGCTCATCGGCTTCTCCTGTTCAACGTGGACCTACAACTGTCCATGGGGAAAAGCACTGAAACTACATGACTGCCGTTGCCATGTCAGAAGAACGACGGCGTTCACCTCACCACATATGGTGGCGCGGCACGCGGAAGAGCTGCAGGTTGCTGGCGGGAGTGAACCTGGTGTTGCAGTCGGGGCCGGTTTGCTTGGTCATACCTCTTCATAGCGATCCGACCCGGTGACTCCATGACTTGCCGTCACGCTGGCCGTGACGGCAACCCGCTTCGGTGCCAGAAGTGTGAAGGGATTTTTTGTAGCGCCAGCAGCACGGTAACTCGGGGTGAATTTGCTCAGGAAATTGACTTGGCGAAGGGATCTGGGTGGCGGTGATATGGACGGGAATTGGCGGGTTGGTGGTGGCGCAGGGAAGTGCCGCATGAGGTTTTCATGCGGCACGGGATCTCCTGCTTAGGGGGTGATTATTGGATCGCGTGCTTGAGCCGTTCGATTTCGGTGGGGTTGAATCCTGACCAATGGTGGTGGTCGCTGACCACGACGATCGGGGCTTGGGAGTAGCCGAGGTCCTGGACGTATTCGAGGGCGGCGGCGTTGGTGGTCAGGTCGACAACGTCGTAGGGGATCCCGGCATGGTCCAGGGACAGGCAGGTGAACTTGCATTGTTGGCAGCCTGGCTTGCTGTAGACCGTGACGTTCATTGTCCTCACCTCACTCTCTGCGTCTGGTGTTGGATCTTGGGGCTCACTGGTTGTGGTTCCGGTATGCGGTGTTCTGGTGTTGCGCCCAGCCGGAGACGACGCCGGCGCCAAGCAGTTGATCCAGGAGTCTGGCCAGGTGGTAGTCGGGGTCGAAGGTGAGGGCGACGTGCATGTAGTTCGCGGCTGCCGTTCCCCTGCCCTTCCACCAGCAGATGTGTCCGAGCATCGTCAACGGGGCTGCCGCGTGAGCTGGGGCGGCGATGGTGAGCAGCTGTCGCAGCAGCTTTTCCGAGTTGTCGATCCGGTCCCATTGCGGGGCTTCGTCCGTGGCGCCGAAGAGGGTGGCGGCCATGGGTTCGTTGATGCCGGGCATGTCGGCCAGGATCTGGTCGCGGAGTCCGACGTGCTGCAGCCCGGCCAGGATCTCGGCCAACTGGTCATGGGTGGGTTCGCCACCGTGGTCGATGAGCTTCATCCACAGGCGGTAGGCCGCGTCAAGGCTCTTGCTGGGGTTGGTGGACATGTTCTGAAGGGCTGCTTCGATGGCGTCGTGGTCGACGGCGGTGAACAACTCGGGGATGGCAGGTGTGTCGCTCTGTGCGACGCTGCTGCCCTGGTAGACCAGCTCGGTGTTCAGGAGGCAGGATTCAATGGCAGTCAGCGGGGTCTCGTTGCCACAGGAGGAGGGGTTGGCGCCGTCATAGGTGGCGAAGGATTCGGGGCCGACGATCCACACGTCATGGACGCGTAGCCCGGCAGCTAAGAGCCGACGCTTGAGTCCTTGAACCATTGTGGCGAAGGGCTTTGGGTGTCCTTTGCCCCATGGTTGGTGGGTGAACAGGGCGATGAGGACGGCGGTGGCGTCGTGGTCGATGCCGACGGCGTGGGCGACGCGTTCGGCGTAGCTCTGACCGTGGTCTGTGGTGTTGGGGAGGTTTACGCGGAGGGTTGGGCCTAGTGTCTTGCCGTCGAGGGCGACGCAGACGAGGCTTTCCTTCGGCCAGTAGCCGAGGCTGTGGCCCATGTAGCTGATGGCGTCGGCCGGGCTGCTGATTCTGATCGGTTCCATTGTCCTGCTCCTCTTCGGTGATCGGTGGCTGGGTGTTCGCGGCCGCCTGCTCTGTTGGTGCCTTCTGGTAAGAGGAATCACCGCTGGGTTTAGGGGCCGGAGGGCAACTTGGGGTACCGGGCACGGGTCAAAAATTGTTTCGAGGAAATAAGCGACGCAGGAGCGCCGAGGAAGAATTTTTGGAGGAGGGACCGGCGCGCAGCGCCCTGGTTGCGTGGAGGGCCCGCCCAGCGATGATGGAGTACCAGAAGGCACAACGTGGTTCGGCATGTGTCCATACAGGTCCATCCACCAAGATGCTGACATGTGCTGACCCTCATGTGTTCAGACGATTTACGTCGGCGGCTTCAGTTTCCGCCTTCATGCTTGTTCATGGTGCCGGAGGTGCCGAACGACATGACCGTTCGTACGATGACTGCTGGGTCAGTCGGGAGCATGGCAGGGAGGGCGGGTCTTGCACCCGGACACCGTTTCTTTCGTAAGGACCGAGCATTGCTGGCCCCGTGTTCGTTACATTTAGGACGAACCGGAGAAAGTCCGTGAGGCATACGTTGCTTTTGCTATCCCCACATTGGCAGGCAATAATCAACGAATGGAGTATGAATGACTGTCGGTGATGACCCCCGAGGTCGGCGGGCAACCGAGGACGGCGGGTACTGGCACTTCTACCATGACCCGCGCGGGTTGGCTCTGGTTCGGGCAGAAATTCATGCTCTGACCGATGGCACTGGCTCTGAAGGGGGCCTTTTGGTGAAAGCCGAGATAAGGCAGATGCTTCAGGCCGCCATGAACGGGAAGCTTCGGTTCGGTGAGAAGGACGACGTGAGCGGAATCTGGCGGGAGCCTGACCTTTGTGAACTTCGTCTGACCTATCGGAGTTTTGAGGAGTTTGAGGACGGCGTCACGGAACCAGCTGGTTACAAGTATCGACTTTATTTTGCTGAACCTCCTCAAGACCAGAGGCTCTTGCTGGGTCTAAAGTTCGGACGGGTACCAGCAAATGAGGCAGGCCTGAACCTCCAGGACGAACATATTGACTGTGCTAGTGATCGTTACATCACAGGTCTTTCTCATCGCTGGGGACTTCGGTAAGCTCGATAGAAGGTAAGGTATAGCTGACATCAGAGATGTCTTAGCGAGAGGATTCGAAAATGGATCTCGATGAATTCCTCGGAATCGATAATTCCGACCCCGTCCAGCGCCTGGCGAACGATCTCGTGCAGGAGGATGACCAGTTACTTTCAGAGCTTGTCGAACTTCGTCGTAGAACAATGACGCAGCAAGATGTGGCCACTCGACTGGGCATCAGCCGTCCGGCTGTGGCCGCCTTTGAACGCTACGACGCCGACCCCAAGTTGTCCACGGTGCGACGCTACGCCTTGGCCATTCGCGCGTTTGTTGCGCACACAGTCACGGCCGAAGCCCAGGGGCGGGAGTCGTTCGAAGAACGAGCTTTGGATCAATGGCACGCAGACCTGGCAAATTGCACTGGTAAAAAGCAGGGAAGTTGGCACTTGATGGTCGGTAGGGTTGGGTTCATGGACGTTAAGGTAGCTGTCGATACGGATTCCCCCGTGCAAGACCGTCTCTACCACGACACCGCAAAAAAGTTCCTCACTGGCAAGAGATAGGAAACATACGTGCCGAAAACAGACGCTCGTGCGCGCTTCAGCTTGTCGGGCCCTCGCTTCCTGGCGTTGGAAGCATTTGCTGGGACGGGCAATCTAGATCGTCATCTCACCTGGTTTGCGTCGTTCGATGAGGCAGGAGAAGAAGACGGATCACGTGTTGTTGTTGCAACGCTACATGCCGCAGAAGATGATGCCTCAGCGACGGTCACCATCGCTGGGAGTCTATTTTGGGGCGGCGGTGCTGCAGAGCCGAAGACACGCAAGAAACTTGCTCAGGTCATCAGGGAATCGTATGCCCTCGCGACGATGTACGATATGGCTCGAACACAGGTGCAGGCGCTCTTAGCTATTGCTCAGCTCGAGATGGATTTACCTTTGGAACCTCCATTGGCTGAGGTTCACGAATTTTCCGAGCGCCCCGATTCTGCTCACCCGGAAGAGCCTCAAGATGATCGTGGTAGTGACGTGGTGCGGCCGGCCTGAATGGTGGGTGATGTTGAAGCCATATTTTCCATCTGATAGTAAATATCAGTACTGCTGTACGCGCAGACCTAGCGTGATGTGGTTGTGCAGCTATTTTAGCCAAGCCTTTAGGCCAGGGCTTCAAGGCTTGGCACACCTCAGCCGAGAGACTTGAATCTCTCACTGGCGGCGTCATGATCGCACAACCTCCGTGTAGCGTGAATTCATTCACGAAGAAATTTGGAACAGGCTATGCGCCCTCCACTGCGGGATCATGTCGCGCTTTCCGCTTCGCCTTTCCGTTCGACGGCTAAGAATGAACATGCTAAGGTCGCACCACACGCAAAAGGGAGCATGAAACATGAGACACGAACCGACCAGTGGCTATGAAGACTCGAGCCTGAAGTATCGAGTCACGTGGAGGTCCGTGGAGGAGAGCGGGAAGACCTATGAGAAGGTCTTTACCAGTAGAGATCAGGGTTGGGACTTCTACCAAGACGTACAGAAGTCACCGGATGCATATGGCGCAACGTGGGATCATATTCCCGCCTAGAGGAACTACATCGCCTGTAGTTGTGGGTTGTTGGCGAAGCAGTGGCCATGCCCCGCGTTATATGCTGAGGCGAAGCAGTAGGGTCCTCGCCAAATACTTCTCACGCGCTCGGTCCGAATAAGGCGCATTTAGCACCGTACTTCACGCACTTCCATGAAGATTCCTTAAGGGGTCCTCTGTTGCGGTAAACCGCATCGTCCGGGCCGACGATTGCTGCCGCTTTCATGATGAGCGTCAAGAATATTGTGAAGGAAATGTGGGCGACATTTCCATGACGACATACTCTTGGGTTGAGAATTAGTTTCGCCCAGAGTACTGGATACACCCGTTTGAAGCGTGATGGTATGGCTTCATTCCTAACTTTGCAGTTCTTCATAGACCAGTGAGCTCAGCATCTCCAGGAGCGCCTTCATCTTGTCCTTGCTGCCGAGGGCCTGCAGACTGAGGCTGGTATGGCTGTCGAGTGCATCCGACACAGCCGAAGTGACGGCGTGGGCCAAGTCGGGGCTGCTGCGGAAGTGCTGGTGTGAGTTGTTGCGTGCCTGAGTTTGCAGGGTGGTGTTTTTGACGAGCTCGCGCTTCACGCCGTCGACAAAGTGGGCAACGGCATCAAGCTTCTCACCTTCGAAGGGAAGGTTGGCTTGTTGGATGATGTCCGCCCAGGTGGCCATTACCGGATCCTTGGCCGTACCTGTCCCCACATCCGTCAGGGGCTTGAGTGGTTCTCCGTCGCCGGAGAGCTCAAGGGTAGTGGTGCCCTTGTCTTTGAGTGCGTACTTCGCCAGTACGACCTCGGAGAGGTCCAGCTGTACCCTGGCATCGTTTACGCGGAAGACGGGAAGGAGGTGCTTGAAATAGATGGAGCGCTTTTCCAGATCCGTCTCAGCGTAGTCGTAGAGCTGGGAGAGGAAGTCGTACGCGCGGATGAACGAGCCCAGATCTTTGCGGAATTGGTCCAAACTGTCCCGACTGGTGGTGTCGCCGTTTGCGACCGCAGCGTTGTATTGGGTATTGAACCGAGACTTGGCCGGGGCCACCCAACCTGAGAGGGCGTTGTTTCCGGACTCAGTGAGGTACGCCTTGACCAGTCCTTCCACTTCGGAATCTGTGTAGATTTGCGCGGCGTCGAGTTTTGCCTGCAGGTCATGGACGACGTTCGGGTCCGATATCGACTCGATGGTTGCTTGCCGGAAATATGGTTCAAATGAAGCCAGGATGTCGGCTGGGTCGTTGACAAAGTCCAGCACAAAGGTTTGGTCCTTGCCGATGGCAGTCCGGTTAAGGCGGGACAGGGTCTGGACGGCGGAAACACCGGAGAGCTTCTTGTCCACATACATGGCCACGAGCAGAGGCTGGTCGAACCCGGTCTGAAACTTGTTGGCCACCAGCATGATGCGGTAATCCGTGGAAGCGAATGCTTCCGGCAGGGTGCGGCCCTTCAACCCATCGTTCATGTTGTGCTCGGTGAATGGCTCGGGGCCTGAGTCGGTGTCGACTACCTCGCCGGAGAACGCGACCAGGGTCCCCAGACCGACGTAGCCGGCTTCGGCAATGTACTTGTCGATGGCCAACTTGTACCGCACTGCCTCCATGCGGGAGCCGGTAACCACCATGGCCTTCGCTTTGCCATCCAGGCGCCAGGCGACATTGTCGCTGAAGTGCTCAACGATCAGAGCAACTTTCTGGGCGATGTTGTGCTCGTGGAGTTTCACCCACTTCATGAGTGTCTTGAGCGCCTCGGATTTCTCCACTTTAGAATCTTCGGAGTCGTATTCGCGGCCCTGGTGCGCCAACTTGTATGCCACCTTGTAGGAAGTGTAGTTCTGCAGCACGTCTAGGATGAAGCGTTCCTCAATCGCTTGTTGCATCGAGTACAGGTGGAAAGGTTGCGGCAGCCCGTCTGGTCCCTTGCGCCCGAAGAGTTCCAGTGTCTTTTCTTTGGGGGTGGCTGTGAACGCGAAGTAGCTGATGTTCTTCGCATCGGCACGATCGGCCATCTCTGCAAGCAGGAGCGTCTCGACGTCGATCTCGCCGCCGTCGTATACATCCGCCAGTTCTTCGGCTGAGAGCACCTGCTTGAGCTTGTTCGCCGTCGCACCTGCCTGGGAGGAGTGCGCCTCGTCGGCGATGATGGCGAAGTTCCTCCCGCCCAACGCCTTCGACTCAGCGATGGCCTTCAGTGCAAACGGAAAGGTTTGGATGGTGACGATAATGATTGGAGTCCTGGCCACCAATGCGGTGGTCAGCTCTGCGGACTTGGAGCCGGCGTTGCCGCAGACGGGCACCACGACTCCGGACTTGTGCTCGATCTGATATATCGCATCCTGCAGCTGGGTGTCCAAGACCGTGCGGTCTGTGACGACAATGACCGAGTCGAAGACCTTCGCGTCTTTGGTGTTGTGAAGTGTGCTGAGTTAGTGTGCTGTCCAGGCGATCGAGTTCGTTTTGCCGGAGCCGGCGGAGTGCTGGACCAGGTATTTGTGTCCAGGACCTTCAAGGCGGGCCGTGTCCACGAGCTTGGTGACGACGTCCAGCTGGTGGTACCGCGGGAATAGCAGTGACTTGCGGACGTCACGCTCGCCCGTAACAGGGTTAGTGGTGTCGCTGACCTGAAGGTGCAGGAATTTGCCCAGGATGCCCAGCCAAGTGTCGCGTTGGAGGACCTGTTCCCAGAGGTAGCTGGTGCGCGATCCTTGAGGATTGACGGGGTTGCCCTTGTGCCCGTCGTCGCCCAGGTTGAAAGGAAGGAAGAATGTGTCCTTGCCCTTTAGATGGGTAGTCATCTGGATTTCGTCATTGCTGACGGCAAAGTGCACCAGCGCCCGCCGGCCGAAGGCCAGCAGGGGCTCTTCCTTGTTGGTCTTGGCGTCCCGGGGCAGCCGGTTGTGCTTGTATTGCTCGACGGCGTCGGTGATGTTCTGTGTGAAGTCCGTCTTCAGCTCAATGGTTGCCACCGGCAGGCCGTTGACGAACAAGACCAGGTCGATGCTGTTCTGATTCGATGTCGAGTAGTGCACCTGGCGCATCACCCTCAGTCGAACCTTGCCATAGCGTAGAAGAGTGTCCGGGTTTAGCCCCATGGCTGGCTTGAACTGGCACATATCAAACTTCGCCGAAACGTCTTTGAACCCCGTGCGCAGTACAGAGAGCATGCCAGCTTCCTTCGTGGCGGGCTTGTCCAGCACCTTGCACAGGCGAGTCATCAGCAGCAGTTTCGCGGCCTCCTGCTCGGCAGGGGAGTCCGAAGGCCTGACCGCCTTGGCCAGCTGCTCCGGCTGGGTGTCCTCTATCCAGCCAAACACATCCGCAGGGAACAGCGCCCGCTCCCGGTCATAGCCGTCGTCGGTCGGCGAATACAGCCATCCATCGTCTTGCAGTGCCTGGCAGATCTCGGTCTCAAACGCTGATTCGTTGTGCTGTGCCATGGTGAGTTCCCCTACTCGGTTCCAAGAATTTCCTGCAGCGTTCCCCCGTGGGCATCCCGCCACAACTTTAATGGTTCGCGCACATGACCCCCGTTCATCAAATCCACCGCCAGGGACGGAGTAGCAAAAACATGGTCGTGCGCGAGGACGAATCGATCGAACTCGACCTTCGCAGCGCCCTCCGAAAGGAGGCGGCTTCGGCGATGAATGATGGTTTCGGGCGCTCCCAGTCTCGGGTCCTTGCGCGCCGACGAACCGGCAATGACGAGCATCCCCTCACTGACTAAGCGGCCCTCTAGTTCGCAGCTCCGGTGACGGAAGTAGTACGTGGTCCCATGGCGAGCAAGTTCCGTGTTCATCGTGACGACCTCTTCATCAGATCCTGAACGGACAGCTGGTTACCGTCTTCGCTGTCCAACTGCCAGAAATCGACCCCGGCAACATTGTCCGCCCCAGCATGATGCGCTGCGGCGTCAAGAGTCGAAAACTCGTGGCCGTCGATGACGACTACTCCGTCGTCAGTCACCTCGGCTCGCATCCGAATGGAGTCGTCTCCGGGGCACAGAAATTCACCCGCAGACAAGACACCTGCTTCGATCAGGTCACCTACATTAGTTTCCGGGCGTGTGGCCGCATGCACGCTTATAGTGATGGGAGAAGCTACGGATTGTCCAGCTCTGAGCCGCTCATAGCCGGCACGGGTTACCTGGGCCATCAAAATGCGCCGCTCCTGCAGGAACTCGTCATATCCCATCGATTGCCAGTCATCGGGCAGGGCATGCCAGAACATCTGTTGGCGAAGCCTATCGCCATCGAATCCGCGTACAGCAACCAGCGCTGGCCAGTACTCGGCGGGCTGACGATCGGATATCCAGATGTTCGTGCTCCAGTCTGTTGGAGCGAAGTTGGCAACTTGGTTGATTTTCTTGAGGTCCCTGACTCCCAACACGTTTTCTAGGTACTTGCGCGGGTTGAGGTGATGCCCTTCGGTCCCCTTCAGGGCTGGGAACGACGGGTCCATCCACTGCTGAATCTTGTTGTCCAGCATAAACATGTCTGCGTCGAGGATATTGAGTGCTGCGAGGTAAGTTTGGTAGGCAGGTGAAAGTGCCGCCGACGACGAGATCAGAGAGTCTGGCATACGAAGTGACCAGAAATCGTCCGACAGCTCCGAGGCAATGACAGTTTCCAGTGTTGAAACGAAGTCTGCAGCCAAGTTTCCATCGATGGCAGTCAAACGATCTAGATCCTTCTGAAGCTGCGTTTCTGCGCTACCGGTGTAGCGTCCGGACAGTTGAGACATGAATATCCAACGGGCCATGAGGTTTCGCAGGACAGTGAGGTCAACACCGAAACGAGTGCGCCCCATAATCCACAGTGCGTAACTGGACAGAATGTTCATGTCCGAGGTGACCATTTTTCTAGATTTGAAGCCCGCAACGGCCAGGCATCGAATGAATTCTGTCCAATGTAGCTCTTTCAATACCACAGGGAGTGCGGCCCGCAGCTTCGCGAGCTCGGAATCCTGGCGTTCGGCGATAACAAAACCTGTACTGCGATCTTTGGCTTGAAGCGCATTGTAGGCGTCGCCCAGTTTTGCTCGATTCTGTCCAACAGCTACCAGAACACGGACGAGCTGGCCGGGGTCTACCGCGAGGAAATTGTTGATCGGCGTCCACTTGACGCTATAACCGGCGATCTCGCTCGCTCGTTCGGGTGTGAGGCGTGAGTCTCTGGCGAAGTCCTCCAACTGTTCACGCCCCTCTGGCCAAAAGACGCTGAGCCACGTCAGGATGAAGTCGGATGCCTTCAGGCTCACGCCTTCCGAATTGATTCGAACGAAAATGTCGGCAACGATCTTCTTATCCGCCTCGGGCTGGATTTCGACGACCGTAAACTCATAGTTGCGAAGGCCCTCCAGACGCCCGAGGCGTTCTTCAATCAACTCTTCTTCGTCCTCACCAAGCTCACCGCGAGCCTCCTCATAACGCTTCTTGTAGGATTTCCTCACCTTGAAAGGGTTTGCGAAGAAGTCGGACACATTGCCGATCCAGTCTGCCGACTTTTCGATTGCCGTGTTAGTTACTTCAAACTTTTCGGTGAGTGGATTGAAGGCTACAGACATAGTCTTGTTGTTGTAGTCAGCATCCCTGACCGAAGCACCTTTAAACACGGCATAAAGGCTTGTCAGTCGCTGCTGTCCATCAATGATCTGATGTGACCCGATTCGACCAGTGGCCCCGGAGATGGTGCGGGATGAGTCCTCCTGAGACACGTTCCAGAACATCAGCTCACCAACAGGATAACCCCTATACATTGAGTCGAGCAGATCACGGATCTTTGACTTCGGCCATACAAAGGGCCGCTGTAGATCGGGCAGCTGGACAACACCAGACTCGACAGAGTCAACGAGTCCCTGGACCTTCCAACCGACGGGTTTGAAAACCGTGCTCATGCTACAACTCCTTGGATAAGACGTTGAATTTTCCGGTGACAGCAGCCGAAATGAGGGCTGATCGGCGCTCCTGAAGAATACTGATCACGTTGCTGGCCTTGGATGACAGCTGCGCGAATGATTTCAAACGCTGGTCGAGGAAATCGCAAATCGCAGTCTGTGTGGCATGATCCGGCAATGGCACCTGGATGACGGCCAGTTTTTCGGCAGTCAGATGAGGCATCGAGACACCCGTGCAATATGCATGGATGAAGCCCGACTGACGAGCGGTGAGCAACAAGTAAGTGAGGAGTCGACCGTCCACCCCTTCGTTTGGGCGGATGCGGTTGATTGAATTCTGGTACCCAAACCCTCCCAAGTCTTTGTCTACGAAAGCAGCCCTGCCGAAGCCGCCGATACCACCTTCTACGACGACGACATCGCCCGCTAGTACGTCTAATGAGGCAAGCTCTCGTTTGTTGAACCACATTTCCTTGACGTCTTTGACTGTCAGGATGCCATCAGGCTGGACGTTGGCTGCGCGTAAATACGGTGCTTGAACATCACTGTTTGCCTTCGGCATAGGTTGAATCATTTTTCCGAGGTTGATTTCTCCGGCTGTCTTCAGCGGTCGAATTGCCCATTCGACATTCACCTCGCCAATCCAGGGGATTCCTGACGGTTTGGTTGGTGACTCGGGGTCGAGGCCTTTGGCGACGGTTTGGGTGATGACGGCCTGGCGCTTTTCGGCCAGGAGAGCGATAAGGCGTTCCTGCTTGCCGATCAAGTCATCGATCTGGGCGGTTTCACGGTCGAGGAAGTTAGCGACCTGAATTTGTCTGGAATAGGCAGGTGAAGGCACTGTTATGCGAGGGATGTCCCGCATGCTGATATTTTTCTGCGTATTCTCGGTGCAATATCCATCAATTTCAAACTGTACTTCCGGTGATTTGAGCACATATTCAGTAAATCGGGGTTCAGCAATTTTCTGATTTACTCTGATAATAGCCAAAGGAGACCATATGCTGAACTCTTGAGGTTCCTTAACGCGTGCAATTTTTCCTGTCGATGCGGCTTTCCCCATGAGAATATCATCAATTTGCGGTCTCGCTTTGCGCGTGAACTCAGCATGATCACTTGCGGATATGAATCGACATTTATTGAATGTTAGCTCGCCATTTTGGATAGCATCAACGGATAGGAACGGTACGCCGCTAGGTAGAAACTCCGGTGTTGTGTGTGGTCCATCGGTGATGGGTGTCGCCAGTAGATTCTTGAGTCGAACTACGGGAAAGTCAGTTTTCCATTGGCTAACGACGGTCATTTCTCGACCTCGGCTAGGAGCATGGTGATTTCGGCGATGAGTGTGTTGAGTTCGGCGTCGATCTCATCGAGTGGCCGTGGAGCGACGTATTTGTAGAAGTGACGTGTGAACGGAATTTCATATCCGATTTTGGTCTTGGTTGTATCGATCCAGGCGTCGGGGACGTGGGGGAGCACCTCGCGGGCAAAGTACTCCTGAATGTCTTCGTTGTGTGGCACGTTTTCGGTATCGCGCAAGTCCGTATCCGCCTCAGGGGACTTTCCCTTCAGACAGACGTCGGCGCTATCGTCCCGCTCCGACAAGCCAGCCAGCACCGCTTTGAGAATGGGTGTCGCCAGTATGATCTTCTCAGCGACGAGCGCAGCCTTGAGGATTTTGGTGAACTGGTCGCGGTTCTTGTAGACCACATCCTTCTTCTCGCCCACTGTTGCGGCGCGGAGGCAAGCTTCAAGCCGGGCCCGGGTTTCGGGATCCAGCTTTCCCAACGCTTTGCCAGCAAGTGCTGCTTCAACGCGCTGGGTGGTGAACGCGAAGTTGAGCCTGAGTGGGCGTTCGACGGTGATGGTGCGGTAGCCGAAGTCGGTTGTGTTGAAGATCTTGGATGTGTCGTCGTCGCCGGTGAAGTTTCCATAGAGGCTGACTATGGTGGCAATGTCGTCGGGACCCAGTTCCTTGCGTTTGGAGCCGAGGCTCTTGCGCATTTTTTGGAAGAAGTCCACGCCGCTGATGAGCTGGACCTTGCCGACACGGTCGGGCTGCTTCTGCCGCTTGTTGTTGGACAGGACCCAGATGTAGGTGGCGATGCCGGTGTTGTAGAACATGTCCGTGGGCAGGGCGATGATGGCCTCGACAAAGTCGTTCTCCAGCAGATACTTGCGGATTTCCGACTCGCCGGAGCCGGCACCACCGGTAAACAGGGGCGAGCCGTTCAAGACGATGCCTATTCGTGAGCCGCCGTCGTGGGCCGGGCGCATCTTCTTAACCAGGTGAAGCAGGAAGAGCAGTGAGCCGTCGCTGACCCGAGGGAGGCCCGGGCCAAAGCGTCCATCGAATCCATGGAGCTCATGTTCCTTGAGGATCTGTGGCTGGATTTTCTTCCACTCCACGCCGAAGGGCGGGTTGGAGAGCATGAAGTCGAACTGCTTGCCGGCGGCCTGGTCGTTGGCAAGAGTGTCCCCGACATAGATGTTCGAGATGTCCTGGCCCTTGATGAGCAGGTCTGATTTACAGATGGCGTAGGACTCGTCGTTGATTTCCTGGCCGTAGGCAACGAGCGTGGCGCTGGGGTTGTATTCGCGGAGGTGTTCCTGGGCGACGGTGAGCATGCCGCCGGTGCCGGCGGTGGGGTCGTAGATGCTGCGGACGATGCCGTCCTTGGTCAGCACGTCGTCTTCGGTATCGATGAGAAGGCGGACCATAAGCTGGATAACTTCACGCGGGGTGAAGTGTTCGCCAGCCGTTTCGTTGGATGACTCGGCGAAGCGGCGAATGAGTTCCTCAAACATGAGGCCCATCTCAATATTGGTGATGGTGTCCGGGTGAAGATCGATCCCGGCGAAGTCCTTGACCACGTGATAGAGCAGATCCGCGTGGTCCAGCTTCTCCAGGGTCTTCTCGAACTCGAATCGTTCGAAGATGTCCCTGGTGTTTTCAGAGAACGCCTGGACGTAGCTGAGCACGTTGCTCTTGATGTTCGCGGGGTCATCTAGTAGCTTCTCAAAGCTGAACTTGGAGGTGTTGAAGAAGTTGTGGCCCGACGCCTTCTCCAAGAATGTGTCTAGCGGGATGCCCAGATGCTGCTTCTTGGCCTGCTCATCCAGTACGAGCCGTTTGGTGTCTCCGAGGACGCAGTCCAACCGGCGCAGGATGGTGAATGGCAGGATGATTGAACCGTATTGTGCCGGTTTGTAGGTGCCCCGCAGAATATTCGCGATGCTCCATACCAAGTTGGCGTTGTTGTTGCCTGCCACTACTCCCCATTCCCGCCCGTGTTCATGGGGCTAAATCTTCGAAACTATCCTTTGCATCATATGCGGAGGATCAGACAGTAGGAACTAAGGCAGAGACTCGCGTCCAAGTGTGATTTCTGGCAGTGGTGTGCAGCATATGATCGCGGCATGACTACGTTCCTGAGTGTTGGCGGCAAGAAGATCGTCCTTGCCGAGGCAGTGAAGTTTGCTCGGCAATACCTTTCCGGCGAAGGTAACTGGGCCTACCCGGCCTACGACGCCTACCCGGGACATGCTGGGTCGGAAGTTGGGCGGCCGGACTTGCTCGCCGTCGCCCTATTGAATGCCCATCAACGGCCGGTCGAAAGCTACTACGGGCTTGAATCCCTGCTGCCACTGATCAATGAAAGGTTGGCCGATCCGGCTCTTTCTGGAACCCTGGCCGACGCGGACCAGGGAACCGTTGATGCCATCGCACGGCTGTTCGGGATCCTGGATGAGCAACGGCCCAAACACGTGAGCCTCACCAAGCTGTCGAAAGTGCTCCATCGGAAGCGTCCCGAACTGTTGCCGCTCTACGACAAGAACATCTGGCGATGCTACGCCGAGGGCGGGCTGATACCTCAGGACCGCAGTAGAAGTTGGCACGACTACTCTCAACTCCTGGTTGCAGCAATGAAGCACGACCTAACGGACCAGATTGAGCAGTGGCAGGCCATTGCGGACATGGCGACAGAACCCAGCATTACTCCGCTGCGGGCGATGGACATCGTTGGATGGCACTTGGGCAGTCAGGCATCCTAGTACGAAAGTAAGGTGGGTCAGGCTGCCTCCCGTGTGGTCAGGGTGACGTTGTAGCCCAGTGCTTGGAGCCGGCGGATGGCGTTGTTTTTGGTGCGGGTTGGGTCCTTCTTGGTAAAGAAGTCGCCGCCGGGGTCGTGGTAACACTCGCCTTCGGCGAGCATGTGCCAGACGGCGGTGAGGATGGCGTGTTCGTTGGCAACGATGGCCTTGACCTTTCCGCGGCGGACGATGATGCGTTTGTAGCGTGCCCCGAGGTAGCTGTCCTTGGGGTGGCGGGCGATGGAGAGTGCGGCCGTGCCCAGCGCCCCCTTGAGGTAGCGGTTGCCGGGGCGGGTCTTGGTGGACTTGATACGTCCGGCGGATTCGTTGGAGCCGGGGCTGACCCCGGCCCAGGAGGCCAGACGCCCTGGGGTTTCAAAGTGGCTCATGTCCGCGCCGGTTTCGGCGATGATGACATCGGCGACGACGGTGGAGACGCCGGGGATGGTGGCCAGGAATTCCCGGGCAGTGCGAAAGGGTTCCATCGCCTCGTCGATGCGTGCGGTGAGTCTGTCAACCCAGCCGGTGAGGGAGTCGATGCGGTCCAGATGCATGGCACAAATGAACCCGTGATGTTCGCCGAACCGTCCGGTCAGGGCCTCAACCAGCTCCGGGATCCGCTTGCGCATGACGCCCCTGGCCAAATCGGCCAGTTTCTGCGGGTCCCGCTCACCGTTGATGAGCGCTGCGAGCATGTCCCGGGAGGAGGCGCCCATGAGGTCCGAGACACTGTCCGAGAGCTTGATCCCGGTGGATTCCAGGAACTTTTCCAGTCGCTGGCCTTCCCGGGTTCGGTCCTGCACGGCGATGGTGCGGGCCCGGGTCAAATCGCGCAGCTTGCGGATCGGCTCGGGCGGTACAAACGATGCTCGCAGCAGCCCGTGGGCTCCGAGCTGGGCGAGCCAGGCGGCATCGGAAACGTCTGTTTTGCGGCCTGGAATGTTCCGGGCCGCCTTCGCATTGACGAGCACTACCGGAAGCACGTCCTCAAACAGGTAGTAGAACGGCTTCCAGTAGTCGCTGGTTGATTCCATGATCACCGTGGTGACCCCTGCCTCGACCAGCATGTCCCGCAGGGCCAGGATCTGGTTGGTGGTCGAGCCCCAGGTCTTTACCGTGGTGCTGAACGTTCCGGCGCGCTTGCCAGGAACCCGGATGGCGACCTTCGCGTCGCCCCTGGAAATATCAATGCCCGCAGCTCGTTCATGAACCAGGTCCACGGGACACCTCCTACAGTTGCTCGTTCACTATGGGTGATGGCGCCTGCCGTGTGGAGGGTGGAATTAAATCAGGATTCTAGTACACGTGCTCACAGCAACAATCCACGGTTCCCGTGGAACCCTCCGCACCACGCTAACGCACGGGCCAACCAACAGCACCAAGAACGAATCGGCGTCGAACACGGCAGACCACATAATTGTCCCGCCGCAGCGTGCCCGGCGCCAGAGCACAGGTGACCCTGCACCAACTTTCGACCTCCACGGCGCGCAGCGGCGCTGGAACGCTAATGCGGAATGGCTTTGGTCTTATTTGAGGGCAGTCTGACCTCGCTACCTTTGGGACTGACACGGCACTTCGTTGGTTCGGGTGTTGTTGACCGTGCCGTTAGCGGTGACCCTCAGCCTGCCATGGAGTCCCTGCCTGGAGTGAAAAGGGGAAGTTGACCTTGCCCAAAAGGGGGAGCGATTTCTGAAGAAAATTTTGCTGAATTGGGGGAGTAAAGGGGGAGTTGGGCCGTTTTGGCCTTATACATCTCTGACCTGCGGAATTAAACCGCAGGTCAGAGCCACATTTTGGTGCCCCGGGCGGGAATTGAACCCACGACCAAGAGATTAGAAGGCTCCTGCTCTATCCGCTGAGCTACCGAGGCGTTGGCCCAACCAAGGGCCGCATCTAAATTATCAGGTTAATTCACCAATCTCTTCCCCCACAGGCAGGGCAGCCACTGTTTAGGCCCACATTTGGGGTTTTTTCACTGGTGGGCAGGCTATGAACGGCGTTGGCTGGATCCCAAGCAACCATTGCCGCAGCCGCGGCTTATCGAAAGGTAGTGACATGGCCAACTACATCAGCCTTCGGGGATTTGTCAGCTCGGACATCACAATGAGTACTACGGAGACCGGTCTGGTGATCGGGAAATTCCGCATGGGTTCCAACACGCGCCAGCGGGATCCTGTCACAAACCAGTGGGTTGACGGTAAGACCAACTGGTTTCAGGTCACAGCTTTCAGGACCTTGGCTACCAACGCCATGATCAGCATTCACAAGGGGAACCGGATCGTGGTCATGGGCAAGCTCAACGTGACTTCCTACCTGCGTAAGGACGGCACACCAGGCAACGGCGTTGAAATCGAAGCTGACAGTATTGGCCTCGACCTCAATTTTGGAACCGTCACCTATCACCGCATGCGTTCTGCCAACCAAAGCTACGACGCAACAAGCGGCAACCCCGCGGGTGGATCTCTGCAACCGAATTTCGAGGAGGGCGAATTCCCGCCTGACGAGCCAGCCGATACTGTCAACCACGTTGACGGTGACGACGAGGATGCCGGCCAAGGAGATTCTGATGATGACGATCTGAAAGCCGCGGAAGGTCTCCAGTCCGGCGAGCACGCTGATGAGCAAACTGGCGAGATTCTCGTGAGCTCAGCGCCCTTCTAGTGCGGGGGGCCAAAGTATCAGGTGCACATGGCACAATGGCGGGGTGACTTTGGAAAAGATGACATATTGCCACCAGCCCGCACAACGCAGCAAGGGCGTCCGGGCTGTAGGTTTAACGGTTCTGCTGGCTGCCACCGCGGCTCTGGGCGGTTGTTCACTCTTGCCTGGTGGAACGCCCACCCCGGAAGCGGCCCCACCAGTCAGCACGGCCCCGGTCAAGGGCGATGCCCCGACTCCCAGTGAGAAGCCGGAAACCGTGTCTGCGGCAGAAGAGATGTCGGGCAAACTGAAGGCGTCGCTTAGCGCTTTAGCGTCCACTACCAAGGCACCCAATCGCGAGCAAATGATGGCCGCGATGCTTGAAGCGGGCGCCGTCAAGGAAAGCGTCGAGTTGTCCATTGACATCACGCCCACTGGTCTGGCCGTTGATGCCATCGAATCGGCCACCCTCGTGGGAGCAGAGTGCGTCATTGGGCAGGTTCGGGACGGAAATGTTGCCGTCACCATCCTGCCCGTCCTAGGTTCAGGGCGCTGCTTTGTGGGAGACACGCACTAACTTCGTCTCCTTCGAAGCAGCCACATTCTGCCGTGTTGCTCACTTAGGCCGTAGCGAATGTGAGTTATGAGCCTGCACCCACTAACCTTGTGGGTATGGCGGAATTTATTTATACGATGTCCAATGCCCGCAAGGCTGTTGGCGAAAAACTCATTCTTGACAACGTAAGTATGTCTTTCTACCCCGGCGCCAAAATTGGTGTTGTGGGTCCCAACGGTGCCGGTAAATCAACCATTCTGAAAATTATGGCTGGCTTGGACACTCCTTCCAACGGTGAGGCTCGTCTGAGCCCGGGCTACACTGTGGGCATTTTGCTCCAGGAGCCGCCGCTGAACGAGGAAAAAACCGTTCTGGGCAACGTGCAAGAAGGCGTTGGTGAGATCTACTCCAAGATTCAGCGCTACAACGAGATCTCTGAGGAAATGGCCAGCCCCGATGCTGACTTTGACACCCTCCTTGAAGAGATGGGCAAACTGCAGGAAGCCATTGACGCTGCCGACGCATGGGACATTGACTCCCAGCTCGAGCAGGCCATGGATGCACTCCAGTGCCCGCCGGGAGACGCCGATGTCACGCTGCTCTCCGGTGGTGAGCGCCGTCGCGTAGCTTTGTGCAAGCTCCTGCTGCAGAAGCCGGACCTGCTGCTCCTCGATGAGCCCACTAACCACTTGGACGCCGAGTCCGTGAACTGGTTGGAACAGCACCTCAAGAGCTACGCCGGCGCCGTTCTTGCCGTGACCCACGATAGGTACTTCCTGGATCACGTGGCCGAATGGATTGCAGAAGTTGACCGCGGTCACCTGTACCCCTACGAAGGCAACTACTCCACTTACCTGGAGAAGAAGCGCGCCCGCCTTGAAGTCCAGGGCAAGAAGGACGCCAAGCAGGCCAAGCGTCTCACCGAAGAACTCGAGTGGGTCCGCTCCAACGCCAAGGGCCGCCAGACCAAGTCCAAGGCTCGTTTGGCTCGCTACGAGGAAATGGCTGCGGAAGCTGACCGCACTCGCAAGCTGGACTTCGAAGAGATCCAGATTCCGCCGGGCCCGCGCCTTGGTGGCATCGTTCTTGAGGCCGAAAACCTCAAGAAGGGCTACGGTGACCGCGTCCTGATCGACGGACTGAGCTTCACCCTGCCCCGCAACGGCATTGTTGGTGTCATCGGCCCGAACGGTGTTGGTAAGTCCACGCTGTTCAAGACCATTGTTGGTCTGGAAGAGCTCGACGGCGGCAACCTCAAGGTTGGCGACTCAGTCAAGATCTCCTACGCGGACCAGAGCCGTGGCGGAATCGACCCCGACAAGACCCTGTGGGAAGTTGTTTCCGACGGCTTGGACTTCATCCAGGTTGGACAGGTAGAAATGCCGTCCCGCGCCTATGTTGCCGCTTTCGGCTTCAAGGGTCCGGATCAGCAGAAGAAGGCGGGTGTGCTCTCCGGTGGTGAGCGCAACCGCTTGAACCTTGCGTTGACCCTCAAACAGGGTGGAAATCTGTTGCTGTTGGATGAGCCCACTAACGACCTTGACGTGGAAACCCTCAGCAGCCTGGAAAACGCGCTGCTGGAATTCCCCGGCTGCGCCGTCGTGGTATCGCACGATCGCTGGTTCCTGGACCGAATTGCTACCCACATCCTCGCTTACGAAGGCACCAACGAGAACCCGGCCAACTGGCACTGGTTCGAGGGTAACTTCGACTCCTACGAGGAGAACAAGGTTGAGCGCTTGGGCGCCGATGCGGCACGTCCGCACCGCGTCACCCACCGCCGCCTAACCCGCGACTAATACGCAGGGCCCATAAAGAAATGGTCGGTCCCCACAAGGAGACCGGCCATTTCTATGCCCAAAAACTATTAGTCGTGAGGAGTGCCCTCAGGAATACGGATCATGCCTTCTTGAGCAACCGAGGCGACCAGCACGCCGTCGCGCGTGTAAAAACGGCCCATATTCAGCCCGCGAGCCTCCGAAGCACTGGGGGATTCGGCCACATACAGCAGCCATTCGTCCACCTGCACCGGGCGGTGCCACCACATGGCGTGGTCCAGGCTGGCAACGCTGATGCCCGGCGTGGCCCAGTTGATCCCATGGCGGCGCAGCGACGGTTCCAGCAACGTGTAGTCACTGGCATAGGCCAAGGCGGCGCGGTGCAGGTTCTGGTCCTCGGGCATGGGTCCAAGCGTTTTTAGCCACACGGCTGTGTGGGCAGTGTGTTCGCCCTTGACGTCGAAGTAGATGTTGTGGCCAACGTGGCGGATGTCAAACGGGCGCTCATAGGCCCAAGCGTGAGCCACCGGGTGGTTGATTCCGCCCAACAGTTGGGCCGAGGTGGGAAGAGTCTCGGGTGCTGGAATACCCTCTGGCATCGTTTCTTGATGCTCAATTCCATGATCGGGGTGCTGGAAGGAGGCGATCATGGACAAGATCGGCACACCGCTCTGGTAAGCATGCGTGCGGCGGGCCGCGAAAGAGCGACCGTCGCGCAGGCGCTGCACACCGAACGTCAGCGCTGATGCGGCATCACCTGGGCGCAGGAAGTAGCCGTGCATCGAGTGGACTAGTTGGTCCTCATTCACGGTGCGAGCCGCTGCCACGATGGATTGCGCCAAGACCTGGCCACCGAAAAGTCTGGGTCGGGGTGCAGTGGCATCGCCGAGTCCTACGAAAACGTCCTCATCGGTCTGAGCCCCGCTGGCGTCGGAAAGATCCAACATGCGTAGGAGTGTTTCCATGTTCTCTGTTGCTGATGGTGTCACATTCATAAACGTGACTCTATGTGTCAGGGGGATGCTGCGACAAATGGACAATCCTGCATAAAACCCGTCAACTGGGCCTGGCTTTGCTGTGAGGTGAGGTACATCAATTGGTGGCGCCCCGGCGGCTTTGACATGATGAAGGCATGGCACCCGGTCTCCAGCTCTCACAGCAAATCCGCTTCGGCGACATTGATTCCTACAACCACGTCAATAATGTGGTGTATTTGCAATATCTCGAGGACGCCCGAGTCCACTTGACGTATGCCGAACTGCCCGGTGGCGGCACCTTTCAGGACCTGATCGGCACCGAGCTGTTCATCCTCGTGGGCCGCAACGAGATCGAATACCTTGCCCCCATCAGCTTCCGCACCGAGCCCGTTTACGTGAACATCTGGGTCACCAACGTCGGCGGCTCCAGCTTCGATTTCGGTTACACCGTCTCCGAGGCCGACACCTCCATCGTCTACGCCCAAGCAGCAACATCAATGGTGTTGGTCTCGCGCGACACTGGCCGCCCCATCCGGCTCACGGATCAACAGCGCAGCTCCTTGGAAGCATGGCGCGGGGATCCCGTGCCGTTCAAGCGCAGCCCCGCCCGCCCCGTGACAAAAACCGTAGAAGGAAACCGCTGATGTCCACCACCACGCACACTGAAGAATTTGATCTTGCCGACGCCGGGACGGTCGCGGATCTGCGCACCTTTGTGACGCGTGCCCGCAACGCGGACGACGGCGCCATCCGCCTTCAGGGGGCCGGTCATGTTCTCGCGGCGTATGTCTGCGTCATGCGCGGGAAGCTTTTGGGGGAGGGGACCCCCACCATACTGGGGCTGCGCACCATGGCTCTGGGAACGCCGTCGGACATTGATGTGACAGTGTCACTGTCCTCGGTGGCTGACCGGTTGGCACGCATGGATGAAGGAGACGCGAAACTTCCCGTTCCGCCCATGACGGTGCAGGAATCCTGGACTGGCATCAGCGCTCCGCGCAGCGCGTGGGAGGAGATCGGCACCATTTCTGCCGACGAACTCATCGCCGTGGCGAAGTCTGGTGTTCAGGAAATTGGGCAGATTATCCCCGTCAATCCCGGAGCCCTGCTGGTGAACAACGTCCGGTCCTCCGTCTGGGGACGTCCCATGGATGGCGTTGCTGGCGAGATTCCCGGCGGTGCGGCCTTCGCAGCTTACGCACTGGGTTTCGTAGCCCCGGGCGAAACCGGCACCATCTACAGCTCGCACCGGTGGCTGCGGATCAGCACCAACCGCGGCCACATCTTGGTCAAGCCAGCGTCGCTGCTGTAGGTACCCCTGCTGGCGACAGCGGCTGTTCTTGACAGGCTAGTAGCTACAGCGCCTGCGACGGATCTGAGGGTGCGTTGACCAGCGAATGCGCCGCGCGTTCCATGTAATCCCACAAGGTGGCCTCATGCATGGGGGACAGTTCACCGGCGTCGACTCCCTTGCGCATGGCGGCGAGCCAGCGGTCGCGTGCCTCAGGGGTGACGGCGAACGGCACGTGGCGCATGCGCAGGCGCGGGTGGCCGCGTTCCTCCAAATACGTGCGCGGTCCGCCCCAGTACTGCTCGATGAACATCAGCATGCGGTGCTCGGCCGGGCCCAGATCTTCCTCGTGGTACATGGCGCGCAGCAACGGATCGGCGGCGATGCCCTGGTAGAAGACGTGAATGATCTTCTTGAACGTCTCGTGCCCGCCCACCTGCCCGTAAAACGTGTCCGAATAGTCCACCGGCTCATCAGCCGGCTCATCCGCTGCGGGGCCTGAGGTGGACGGCAGCGGGCGCCCCACGGTGGTGGGAATGGGCAGCAGGGTGGCCAGCGGCTCACCAAAGCGCGACGGGATGGGCGTGCCCTCCGGGGCGCTCTTTTCGGCAGCGTCGTTGGCGGCCGGTCCGTTGGCGAAGGGCGAGGTGGGGTTGTACTCGGAAGTCATGGTCGCTTCAGTTCTTTCTGGGGTGCTCATTCGGTGGACTCGTTGGCAGTACTTGCGGCGGGGGCGTTGCTGGGGCCGCTGGGGTTATTAGCGGTCGACGCCGGAGACGTCCCTTGCGCGGATGGCGCACCTGCCGCGGTGGTCGGGGACGCGCCGTCGGGAGTGTCAGTGTCGATGTCAGGTGTGGGGGAGATGTAGTTACCTTTGGAACGGTTGCCAAGGCGCAAGATCTCGCCGTTGCGCAGGTACCAGAGCGTGCCATCTTCGCCCAGGACCCTGGTGATGCGCAAACTCACGTACTCGACCGTGCCGATGACCTCACTGGTCTGGATGACGTCCCCGATACCGTATTGGTCTTCAATGGCGATGAAGATCCCGGCGAGGAAGTCGCGGATGAGCTGCTGGCAGCCGAAACCAATCGCAATACCCACCACACCCACGCTGGCTAGCAGGGGCGCAATGTCGATCTCGAAGGCGATCAGCACGTAGAAGCTGGTCACCACGGCAACCACAATGGTCAGGACCGAGTTCAAGAGGGTGCCGATGGTGCGCGCCCGCTGCACGCGTCGCTCATTTTCCAATGCGCGCACTACGGGGTCTATATTGCGCAGCATGGGAGCCGCCCAGCGCAAGGTTCGGTGTTCCAACGGGGCGCGGTCCATCCTGGCGCGTTTGACTACTATCCGGATCAAATAGTGCAACACCAGCCACACCACCAGGCCAATGGCGATGGTGATGCCGGCCAACACGAGGTGGTCGAGGAAGGTGCTATTGGGTTCACCCAAGAAGTTTGTTGCTTGCACTCGTGATCTACCTTGTGTCCGTTCAGGGTTGGAAGTGGGGCCTGTTATCAACCCTAACGCGGACACGGCATGATTTTAGTCCTGGGTGGTTTAGTCGAAGGTGGGTGTTAGCAACCCAGGTTCGTGATGCACAGGAAAGTTCAGGCTGCGGGCGATGAAGCACTGGGAGGCAGCTTCGGCATGTAGGGAGAGGGCGAGCTCTTCGGTGGCGGGATCGGCTACATAGATTTTGGGGTGCAGCGTGGCTGATTCAAATTGTCCGCTGCCATCGGGGTTCAGGATCAAGGTGCCGGTGGCGGTGTCTTCATACTTGGTGACCACCACGCCATGTTTCACGGCCACGTGCAGATAAGAGAGCATGTGGCACTGCGCCAGAGCTGTCAGCAGCAACAACTCTGGATTCCACCGGTCCCGGTCTCCGTGAAAGGTCTTATCTGCCGAGCCAAGCAGCACGGGCATGCCAACGGCCGTGACACTGTGGTCGCGGCCGTAAGCCTTGTAAGCGGATGTCCCGGATCCCCGGTTACCGGTCCAATTGACGTTGATCTCGTAGTGATGCTGATTCAGTGCCATGAGGCTAAGCGTAGCGCTAGCGCTAGGGGCCTTCCCCAAAACGAGCTTCAGTTGCCTCTACATTCTTGGAACTGGTAAACGGAACTCCTTAGCGGAATGTCCGCAGGAACGGGCTCAGCGCCGCAGCATAACCATTCTGGTATCCGGCGAGGTTGGGGTGGAACGGGTAGACGCTGTCTCCTATGTTGTTCAGCCACGGCGAAGCGGAAGGAACTCCATGGCCGTTGAACAGATAAGCCACTGGAACAAAAGCTGTCCGGTTTGAGAGGGCGCTGACGGCTAATATGCCGTTGAGTAGGTCAGCGGCTGCGTTGAGTACTTTTGTTCCGCTGATTTGAGTGGGAGTGAAGCCCAAAGCGGCCATGTTCTGCGGTTCAAAGAGCCGCGGATAACCCACATACAGGACCTTTGCCCCTGGGGCCTTGGCCTTGATTGCCTTGAGCATGGAGGCCACCGACTTCGGCAGATTTCTCATGAGGTAGATCGAATTGGCTACTGCTGCTTTGCAGAGTGCCACGGTTGAGGTGGGTGCCAGGCAAGCTCCGATGGCGGTTGTCCACCCGATGTCGTTGCCACCTGCCGTCAGCGTGATCAGTGTGGTGCTGGGTGAGAGCTGGGGGACCTCCAAGGTCCGGACCTGCTCCGTGCTGAACCCGGCACAGGCAATATTGGTGACTTGGGTGCCCATGGCTGCGGCAACCCAGGTGCCGTAACCGTTGGCGCTTTGACCGCAGTACCCCTCGCCGCCTCCGCCTGATCCGGCCGAGTAGGAATCGCCCATCACGGTGTAACTGATGGTGACCGGAGCGGTGCGTGTTTGGGCCATGGCCGGTGCTCCGGCGATGCCTGCAATCATCCCGATGGACAGGAGCGCAACAGCGCCTGCCCGGGCAGCAAATCCCTTAATCTTATGTATTCCCATGCCCTGAAGATACGCCGCTGAACCGTGCAGGGATAGACTTGCTGGCACGTGCTTTTTTGTGGCCGGCGCCTGCGTGCCGACTCGAATAACGACATGCAAAAACGGGTGCGCCCGCAGCTTTTTGCAACTGAGGCGCACCCGAAAAGCCCTTAGACGCCTGCCTGCTTAGGCGCCGGCCTGCTTAGGCGCCTGCCTACTTAGGCGTCGGCGGCCTGAGCCCGCAGCGCGCGCACCACGGTATCCCGGCTTTCCGTCAGCAAGCGGCGCAGTGCCGGAACATCCGGGCTCAACGCGTCAAGGAAAGCATCCGTGGCGTCCAGCGTTGCTTGCGATACCAGCTGCGACGGGTACAGTCCGGTGATCATCGACGATGCCGTCTCGTATGACTTGGATTCCCACAGATCCTGGATAGCCGCGAAGTACTTAGCCACATAAGGCTCAAGCAGGGACGTGTCCCACACCTTCGTGAACCCATCGATCGCCGCGCGTTGCACGGCGTTGGCACGCTCGCCACGGACGACGACGGACTCCCACGTCCCAGCCTTCCCCTCGGCTGTGGGGATGGCTGCGTGGGCGGTCGCTGCCGCGAGTTGACCGTTCTGGGTATTGTCCAGCGCCAGGGCGGCCTCAATGATGGATGCATCGGCACGGCCACCGGCGGCCAAGGAGATGAGGAACTCCCAGCGCATGTCGGTGTCCAGCGCCAACTCATCCAGCTGCACTTCACCGTCCAGCAGCGCCTGCACCACATCTAGTTGAGCCGGTGACTGCGCGTGGCCAGCGAAGGCCTTCACAAACTGCAACTGCGCATCCGAACCAGCCTCGGAGCTCTGTGCCAGTTCCCACAGGGAATCGGCGGCAGCAATGGCTGTGGCCTTCTGGTGCTCGGGGGCAACGTAGAAGCTCAACGCCGTGGCCAGCTGGCGCAGCAGCACCATGATGACTGTCGAATCAGTCTCGGAAGAAATCGTGGCCAGCACAAAGTCCACATAGTCGCGGGCAGGGGTTTCACCATCACGCGCCGCGTCCCACACCGACGCCGACACCAACGTGCGCGGCAGCGATTCGTTAAAGTCCTGCACATGGGCTTTGGCTGTGGCCAGTGACTGCGGATCGAGGCGGATCTTCGCGTACGCGAGATCATCGTCATTGAGCAGGATCAGTGCGGGACGCTTCATGCCCACCAGCTCCGGCACGACCGTGGCAGCGCCGTCAACGTCGAGTTCCACACGGTGCGTGCGGACCAGCTTGCCGGCATCCTCCCCGGCAGTAGCCAGGTCGTAGAAGCCCACGGCGGCACGGTGGGGGCGCAGCGTCGGGTGCTCGGCCACAGCAGTCTGGGCGATCGAGAATGAGGTGATCACGCCGTCGTCGCTCACCTCGATGACGGGCTTGAACGTGTTCACACCGGCAGTTTCGAGCCATTTCTCTGTCCACACGGAGAGGTCGCGACCGCTGGCAGCTTCCAGCTCCACCATGAGATCGGGCAGCTCGGTGTTTCCCCAGGCGTGCTTGGCGAAGTAGGCGCGGACGCCGGCCATGAACTCTTCCTGGCCCACCCAGGCCACCAGCTGGCGCAGCACGGAGGCGCCCTTGGCGTAGGTGATGCCGTCAAAGTTGACCAACACATCCTCAAGATCGTTGATCTCAGCCTTGATGGGGTGCGTGGAGGAGAGCTGGTCCTGACGGTACGCCCAGCTCTTTTCCAGCGAGGAGAACGTGGTCCAGGCGTCCACATACTGGGTGTTTTCCGCGGCGGCCAGAGTGGACATGAACTCGGCGAAGGACTCGTTGAGCCACAGGTCATTCCACCAGCGCATGGTGACGAGGTCGCCGAACCACATGTGCGCGAGCTCGTGCAAGATGGTGATGGCGCGGCGTTCCACCATGGCGTCGGTGACCTTGGAGCGGAACACGTAGCTCTCCAGGAACGTCACGGCACCAGCGTTTTCCATGGCCCCGGCGTTGAATTCGGGGACGAACAGCTGATCGTACTTAGGGAACGGGTACGGCACGCCGAACTGCTTCTCAAAGAACTCAAAGCCCTGGCGGGTTAGCTCAAAGACGTTCTCGGCGTCCATGAATTCCATGAGCGACTTGCGGGCGAACACGCCCAGCGGCACGATCCGCCCATTCGAGCTGGTCAGCTCGCCGCGCACGCACTCGTAAGGGCCGGCAATCAGCGCGGTGATGTAACTGGACATTTTCAGCGTCGGCTCGAAATGCCAGACGGACGTGCCCTCACCGGCAGCTTCCGGGGTAGGGGTGGGGGAGTTGGAAATGACGTCCCAATGCGACGGGGCAGTGATGTGGAAGGTGAACTCGGCCTTCTGATCGGGCTGCTCGAACACGGCGAACATGCGGCGGGAATCCGGTACCTCAAATTGGCTGTACAGGTACACCTCGCCGTCCACGGGATCCACAAAACGGTGCAGGCCTTCGCCAGTGTTCATGAACAGCGCGTCGGTTTTGACGGTCAGTTCATTCTCGGCGGCGAGCTTGGGCAGCTGGATGCGTACGCCGTCGGACACCTCTGCTGGATCCAGTTCAACCCCGTTCAGGGTCACCTGGTGCACGGCGTGGGTCACTGCATCAATGAACGACGACGAGCCCTCCTTCGCGCTGAACCTCACCGTGGTGGTGGAGGCGAAGGTGGATTCGGAGGTGGTCAGGTCAAGGGTGACGTCATAGCTGTTAACGGTCAGGGAAGATGAGCGCTCAATGGCTTCTGCGCGGGTGAGATTCATGCCAGGCAAGGTAGTGCCTTCCGTTGTGTCAGGTGGGTGGCCGGCCTGAAGGGTGATCAGGATGGCTTCTGTGGCTGCAACCGGACGGAACGGCAGTGTTCCGACAGCGGTGTGCAGTGATTGTTCCACGGTACTCCGCACCGGGCGGGAACTGAATTTGTCCGGCCGGTGCGGATGGGACAGGGTTGGAGCAGAGAATTGTTGTGCGGTGCGAAAGAAAAGAGTTTTTGGTGGGGGAGCAAGCACGCAGTGCCGATGCGGAACGGATCTACAACAAGCGGTGGCTTATCGCCCTAATTGTGGGCCCGCTGCTGCTGGGGGTGTTGGCCGCGGCCTGGATACTGACGGTGGCCGACAGATTGCCGGCAGAGTTGGCGTCCCACTGGAACGGCAGGAACGAGGTGGACGGCTGGATGTCCGTGGCCGGGGCCGCCTGGATGGCCGTGGCCATGGGTGCATTGGGCGCCCTCATTGCGCCAATGGGCATCCTGTTCCGGGCACAGTCCTTGCTGTTTGCCCGGATTGGTGTGGGCTTTGGGTTGGCGTTTGGGGTGGGCATGGTGGCCCTTTCCGTGGCGATGGTTGCCGGTCAGATTGATCTTGTAGACACGTCCCAAGCGGATCTTTCCGGCCCCGTCATGGCTGCGGGCGTGGGGCTGGCGTTCGTGGTGGGCCTGGTGGGAATGTTTTTATATAAACCGGACGAAGTGGACCGGACCCAGAGTTCGGAGGTCATTGCCACCAACGAGGCCGCCGCCTCGGACAGGAGCCCGGTGGTGCAGGCCGGCGTGTCGCGGGCCGCACGCAATGAAACTATGCGGATCAAGGTTTCCATGGGCAAGTTGGCCTGGCTGTTGAGCTTGGGCCTTGGTGGGATCGTCGCCGTCAGCACCTACTTCATCTTCCCGGTCCTTGGACTGCTTGGGCTGGTGGTTGCTGCGATCACGTGGGTGTTCTGCAGTGGCACCATGGTCATCGGCCCGGAGGGGCATAAGGTGCTGGCAGGCGGATTCTGGAAGGTCATGCCGCTGGAGTGGAAGGAAGTCCGGGGCGCCTCAGTGGAAGACATCACGGCTATGGATTACGGCGGGTGGGGCTACCGGATGAACGGCGGGAGCATTGGTTTCATCATGGGCAGCGGCCCGGCCCTCATCATGGAGGCGGGATTCCACCAGAAGTTCGTGGTGTCCATGCCGGATGTGGCAACGGCGGGCGAGGCTGCGGCCTTGGTCAACGCTTATGTTCACAGCGGGAAAGTGAAAAGCTAAGACCATGACCTCCGATGGTAGGAATGAGCTTAGGAACGAACGGCATGTCGATGCCCGTGCGATGCGCTTTGCCCTGGTCTTCCCGTTACTGCTGGCTATAGGACTCATTGCCGGCGGGCTCATGATGACTGCCAAGCTTCACGGTGGCGCTGTGCTGCCGTGGGGCGGGGACCCAGTATCCATGCCCGTATTCCTTGCCGTGGGTACCGCCGTAATTCTGCTTGTCGGGGCCGGTCTTGGCAGTTTTGGGGCACGCACTAAGCTGCCTCGCACCCTGCGCCGCATCTTGCTGGGCGTGGCGATGGCCTTGCAATTGGCCGCCTGCACGTTGTTTGCCGCGGCACTGTTGGGCCAAGCTGGCGAAGGTTCACTACCTTCCGTTCGCGTTGACGGTTACGTGCTGCTCATGGGTTGTGGTCTGGCGGCCGCGATGGGTGTGGTGTTGGCCTTGACCTTCAAACCGGACGAGCAATGGACCTCAGCGGATGATCAGGCCCTCGCCGCCCTGCTCGATGCCGAGATGGACCCCACGGCTGTGAACGACCAAATGGCGTACTTCATCCATCCCCGCGGCTCGGTCATCATGATGATCCTGCTGGCGGCGATCCTCCCCGGAACCCTGTTGACGTTGCTGTCCCCGTGGATCCTGCTGGGCCTGGGTGTGGCGGCACTGCTGGTCATCGCCATGCTCTGCGCCACGGTTCAGGTGGACCGCCGGGCGCTGGTCGTGAAGATCCTGGGACTTGTTCCTATCCTGGTGGCACCCTGCGAAGGCGTGGACGCGGCCGTGTCCTTGGACATTGTGGCCGGTGACTATGGCGGGGTTGGCCTGCGCAAGCACAGCGGGTCTGCAACCTTCCTCGCCCGCTCAGGTGCCGCCGTCGTGCTTCGAATGAACGACGGCGGGAAGGTTGTGGTGGGTGCCCCCAACCTCGATGCGGCTGATGAGCTCTCGGAGATCCTCAACCGCCGGGCCGGGAAAACGCCGCAGCAACGCTGAGGTCACTGGCTCGGCAGGGACGACGGCAGGAAAACGGCGCGGCGGTGGGTAGGCTTGACGGAGCACAATCACCTCGAACCTAAGGAATTCTCATGCGCGTTCACATCGCAACCGACCACGCCGGCATGGAGCTCAGCGCCCACCTCATCACCGCCTTGGCCGCCAAGGGCTACGAGATGGTGGACCACGGACCCAAGGCCTACGACGCAGAAGACGATTACCCCTCTTTCTGCATCAACGCGGCCCTTGCCGTTGTGGCGGACCAGAAAGCAGGCGTTGATGCGCTGGGCATCGTGCTGGGCGGATCCGGCAACGGTGAGCAGATCGCAGCCAACAAGGTCAAGGGTGTGCGTGCAGCATTGGCGTGGAACCTGTCCACCGCACAGCTGGCTCGTGAGCACAACGACGCCAACGTGGTAGCCGTCGGCGGCCGCCAGCACAGCGTTGAAGAGGCCACGGAAATCATCGAAGCATTCCTGGCCGAGCCCTTCAGTGACGCCGAACGCCACGTGCGCCGCATCGGCAAGATCGCCACGTACGAGACCACCGGCGACGTCGTCGAGTAAAGAAGTAAAGAGTCGAGTGAATCGGCAACGAGTAAATAATTGGCGTCAGTTGTGAGTAGATGCACGGTGCTGGCTCCGGCGCGCTCGGTGTCCGGGGCAGCTTCCGCTAGTGGTCGACAGTTCTCTGGCAGTGGGCGCAATGCCTGAGGGCCACTCCGTCCACCGTTTGGCGCGGCAGTTCAATGACGTGTTTGGTGGTGCTGCACTGGCTGTTTCCAGTCCGCAGGGAAAGTTTGCTGCGGGCGCGCTATTGGTAGACGGCCAAGTGCTGGAGCGGGCCGAAGCGCACGGGAAGCAAATGTTCCTGTACTTCTCTCACGATCTGGTGATGCGCGTTCATCTTGGCCTCTACGGGGCATGGGACTTTGGTGGCGACTCCACGTTCACGGGGGCGTCCAGCATCGGTGCACCCCGGCGAATCGGCGAGCAGGAAATTTCCGGCACCGATGGCTCCGGCACAGACGACTGCATGCTCAGCGGGGAAGCTCGCGGCGGGCGTGAGCAATACCAGGGCCCGCCAGAACCCAAAGGCGCTGTACGGGCGCGCCTCGTGTCCGATCACGGCTGGGCTGATCTTCGCGGGCCCACGGCTTGCGAGGTCATCACCCCCGAAGAATCGGAAGTGGTACGACGCCGGCTGGGACCGGATCCGCTGAACAATCTGCCCGGCGACGCACAAGAGTTTGCCTTCCGGATCCGTAAGAGTTCCACCGCCATTGCCTTACAGCTGATGAAACAGGAAGTGCTGGCTGGGGTGGGCAATGTCTACCGGGCCGAGGCGCTGTTCCGGTTAGGCCTTGACCCGATGCTGCCAGGCAAGAGCCTGGGCGCCGATGAGGCCCAGGCGCTGTGGGAGGACATTGCCCGCATCATGGCGGATGGTGTCCGCGATGGGCGCATCATCACCACCGAACTCAGTGACCGCCCCGCAGGCGTGGGTCTGGAAGTGGGCCACGGGCTGCTTGAATCCAGCGCGCCCGCAACTACCGGCGCGGGCGCCAACGCGGGCGCCGGCGCTGGCGCCAACAAACACGTGCCGGTGGAGGACACCCACTATGTGTATAAACGCGAAGGGCGGCCCTGCCGGCACTGCGGCACCGACATCGCGTTGAAGGAGCTCGGCGGCCGGAAACTATATTGGTGTCCGAGCTGTCAAAAGAGTTAGCCGGTGAACAATGCCGCCGCTCCCGCAGATTGCCGCAGGGTCAACTGGCGATCGGCGACATTACGCGGGAGCGGCGGCAATTTTGGACTCGGATCCGCCCGATTTGCAGGACCGGCAAAGTGGTTGATAGTGTTACGGAGTTGTTGCGGCGAAAGCCCACAGCAGCCCCAGAACATGGGGGCGTAGCTTAATGGTAAAGCCTCAGTCTTCCAAACTGATTACGCGGGTTCGATTCCCGTCGCCCCCTCCATATCGAAGATTCCCTGGTCACGTGGCCGGGGAATTTTTGCATTCCGCCCCACTGCCGCGCCACTTCCGGGGGTTAGCAGGCCACTTCGGGGTTAGAGGGGTGGAATAGATCCAGACTGCAGCTCATGCGATTTGGCGGCCGCACTAAATTCCAGACTGCAGCTGATGCGACAAATCGGCACGATCCATCGCATCAGCTGCAGTTTCGAATCGGTGGAGGCTCGGCGTCGTGCGTGAAGGTGCGTGAACGTGCGTGCAGACGTGCGGATAGAAGGCCGGGAAATACACGGAATTCCACGGCAAGTTGCGCCGATTGTGCATCTGGGAACTTTTGCCCGTAGACTGTTGCGGGCACTACGGGGCGTAGCGTAGTGGCTAGCGCGCCTGCTTTGGGAGCAGGAGACCGCAGGTTCGAGTCCTGTCGCCCCGACTTCAGCATTATCCGGTTCACGTTTGGTCAGTGGCTGCCCATGTGCTGGGCCTAATTATCCATCAACAGACCATCAGGAGTACCACGCTGTGAAGAGCGCTGTCGAAAACCTCACACCCACTCGTGTAAAGCTCGATGTTGAGGTTTCCTTTGAGGAATTGAAGCCCAGCATCAAAGAGGCTTACAAGACGATTGGTACGCAGGTCCAGGTGCCTGGTTTCCGTAAGGGCAAAGTCCCGAACACGTTGATCGACCAGCGCGTTGGCCGTGGCTACGTTTTGGAAACGGCCATCAACTCCGGCCTCAACGGCTGGTACCAGGAAGCTGTCATCGAGAACAAGCTCGTTCCGTTGAGCCGCCCCGAGGTTGAAATCACCGAGGTCCCGGATCCCACAGGCACCGATGGTGTTGTCAAGTTCCATGTTGAACTGGACATCCGCCCCGAGATCGAACTGCCGAACTACGAAGGCATCGAAGTTGAGGTAGCCGCTGTTGAGGCTGCTGAGGAAGATACCGAGAAGGCTCTCGACGATCTGCGCGCCCGCTTTGGCACGCTGAAGGCTGAGGACCGCCCGGCCGCCGATGGCGATTTCCTCACCATTAACATCGCTGCCAAGATCGACGACGTCGAGGTTGATTCAGCAACTGACCTTTCCTACCAGATCGGCGCAGGCAACATGCTTGACGGCCTGGACGAGGCTGCAACCGGACTCTCCGCTGGCGAAGAAGCAATCTTCACCACCAAGCTGGCCGGTGGCGAGCACGCTGGTGAAGAAGCGCAGGTCACCCTCAAGGTCACCTCCGTGAAGGTCCGCGAACTGCCCGAGGCAAACGACGACTTCGCTCAGCTGGCTTCGGAGTTCGACACCATTGCCGAACTCAAGGAAGACCTGGCCAAGCAGGCTGCCGAGTCCAAGACCGTTGAGCAGGGTGTTGAAGCCCGCGACAAGGTTCTTGAAGCACTCATCGGCCTGGTCGAGGTTCCCGTTCCGGACTCCGTGGTTGAAGAGCAGCTCGAGCAGCACTTCCGCCCTGAGAACTCACACGGTGAAGACCACGACACCGAAGAGCACCGCGCTGAGGTCAAGGAAAACACCGAGAAGGCCTTCCGCAACGAGATCATCCTCGATGCCATCGCTGAGAAGGAAGAAATCAGCGTCAGCCAGGCTGAACTGATCGACTACATCGTTTCCTCCGCCAGCCAGTACGGCATGGAACCGAACCAGTTCGCTCAGATGCTGGACTCCTCCGGCCAGGTCAACATGATCGTTGGCGAAGTTCGTCGCCGCAAGGCACTCGCCGCTGTTCTGGGCAAGGCCACCGTGACCGACTCTGAAGGTGCCGCAGTGGACCTGACCGACTTCGTGTCCGTTGCATCCGAGGAAGAAGAAGTTACTTCCGAAGACGAGGTCATCGAGCCGACAGCTGTCACTGATCCGGGCGAAGTCCGCATCTAATTGCAGCCCCGGTTCTACGGGTTTCAAGATCTACAAGCCGTTGCCGGTTCCTTCTGGGAGCCGGCAACGGCTTTTTTGTGCCCCATAACAAGGCTGCCGGTGGGCGCATTTATTCCGCTACGCGCAGGGCGAACGGTGATCGTGCGCCGACAGCGAACAGCGTCCAGATGGGCCACAAACCCGGTGCGAAAAGGGCTACTGTCCAAGTAGTGAACATTAGTGATGGACCCGCTGGGCACGCCCGGCAGGCCACACGAAGGAGAGGTAAACCACCATGGCACAGCACACCACCCCCACGATGGCCAGCGCGGACCCGTCCGGATCGGACCAGTACATCTACAACCGCCTGCTGAAGGAACGCATCATTTGGCTGGGCTCGGAAGTTCGTGATGACAACGCGAACTTGATCTGCTCGCAGCTGCTGCTGCTCTCGGCTGAGGACCCTGAGAAGGACATCTACCTTTACATCAACTCACCCGGTGGATCGGTCACAGCCGGCATGGCCATCTATGACACCATGGAGTTCATCCCGAACGACGTCGTCACCGTCGCCACAGGGCTGGCCGCCTCGATGGGGCAGTTCCTGCTCTCCTCGGGCACCAAGGGTAAGCGCTACGCGACACCCAACGCACGCATCCTCATGCACCAGCCTTCCGGCGGAATTGGTGGAACGGCGTCGGACATCAAGATCCAGGCCGAGCTGATCTTGCACATGAAGAAGGTCATGGCTGAACTGACGGCTGAGCAGACCGGTCAGACTGTCGAGAAGATCTTGGTCGATAACGACCGTGACAAGTGGTTCACGGCTGAGGAAGCCCTCGAATACGGCTTCTTCGACAAGATCTCCCGCCACGCAGGAACCGTTGCCGGTGGCGGCGGAACCCACGCCAAGTAAGCAAGCCAAAGAATAGATTTCAGGAGCAAGAAGACATGACATATAACTTTGGCAGCACAGCGTTTGGCAAAACTGCCGGCAACCTGCCCACCAGCCGCTACGTACTCCCTCAGTTCGAGGAGCGCACACCGTACGGCTTCAAGCGCCAGGATCCGTACACCAAGCTCTTCGAAGACCGCATCATCTTCCTCGGTGTTCAGGTTGACGACGCCTCGGCCGATGACGTCATGGCCCAGCTGCTTGTGCTGGAAGCCGACGACACCGACCGCGACATCACCTTGTACATCAACTCTCCCGGCGGATCGTTCACGGCCATGACGGCTATTTACGACACGATGCAGTTCATTCGCCCCGAGATTCAGACTGTCTGCCTGGGCCAGGCTGCTTCCGCAGCAGCTGTGCTCTTGGCAGCCGGTGCTCCGGGCAAGCGTCTGGCCCTGCCGAACGCCCGCGTTTTGATCCACCAGCCGGCACTCTCCGGCGGCCAGGGTGGCCAGGCTTCTGACCTGGAAATCCAGGCCAATGAGGTCATGCGTATGCGTGAGTGGTTGGAGAACACCCTCGCCGACCTTTCCGGCCGCACACCGGAGCAGGTCAGCAATGACATTGAGCGCGATAACATCCTCACCGCCGCTCAGGCCAAGGAATACGGTCTGATCGATGAAGTGCTGGCACCGCGCAAGATGAAGCCGGTAGCGATCACCCGCTAGGCAATCTGAAGTACCTGCCGGAACAAGGGAATTAATCCCTTGTTCCGGCGTTTGCTTTCCACCCAATGTCAGTACCTTGGCTTAGAGTGGATGGTAATTCGAAGGACGTTTCCGGCACCTGCTGTGGAATGAAGAAGTAGTAGAGGTAACACCGCTACCAGCGGGTTATTCGTGGAAGGACACGCCAATGGCCAGGATGGGCGAAAGCACCGATCTGCTGAAGTGTTCCTTCTGTGGAAAGAGTCAGAAACAAGTCCGCAAGCTCATTGCCGGACCCGGTGTCTACATCTGTGATGAGTGCATTGAACTGTGCAACGAGATCATCGATGAGGAACTCTCTGAGGTCGCGGATCTAGACGCTTTTGAACTGCCCAAGCCGCGGGAAATCTTCGACTTCCTGCAGGAATACGTCATTGGCCAGGAGCCCGCCAAGCGCTCATTGGCTGTTGCCGTCTACAACCACTACAAGCGCATCCAGTCCGGGCATGCCGTTAAGAGCACCACCATTTCCGGCGGCGTCCACGACGAGGTGGAAATCGCAAAGTCCAACATCTTGCTCGTTGGCCCCACCGGTTGTGGCAAGACCTACTTGGCGCAGACGCTTGCCCGTCGCCTAAATGTCCCGTTCGCCGTGGCAGACGCCACCGCCTTAACCGAGGCCGGCTATGTGGGCGAGGACGTGGAAAACATTCTGCTCAAGCTCATCCAGGCCGCAGACTTTGACATTAAAAAGGCCGAGCAGGGCATCATTTACATTGACGAGATTGATAAGATCTCGCGCAAGTCTGAGAATCCCTCCATTACCCGTGACGTGTCCGGTGAGGGCGTGCAGCAGGCGCTGCTGAAGATCCTGGAAGGAACCGTAGCATCGGTGCCGCCGCAGGGTGGGCGCAAGCATCCGCATCAGGAATTCATTCAGATTGACACCACCAATGTGCTCTTCATTGTGGCTGGCGCGTTTGCCGGCCTGGAAGAAATCATCGGCTCCCGCGCGGGCAAGAAGGGCATCGGCTTCGGGGCCCCGCTCAGTGCCCTGAAGAAGAACGAGGCTAGCTACGCCGATGTCATGCCGGAGGACCTGCTGAAGTTTGGGCTCATCCCCGAGTTCATTGGCCGCCTGCCCGTCATCACCACTGTCACCCAGCTGGACCGGACGGCCTTGATCCAGATCCTCACCGAGCCGAAGAACGCTCTGGTGAAGCAGTACCAAAAGATGTTCACGCTCGACGGCGTTGAGCTTGAGTTTGATGATGAGGCGCTGACGGCAATTGCCGAGCTTGCCCTAGACCGGGGGACCGGTGCCCGAGGCCTACGCGCCATCTTGGAAGAAGTGCTCCAGCCCGTCATGTTTGATCTGCCCAGCCGTGAAGATATCGCCACCGTAGTGATCACGGCAGAGGTAGTGGCTAAGCAGGCCGAGCCCACCTTGATCCCCCACGAGGTCGTGGCCAAGCGCAGGAACAAGTCAGCGTAACTGCAGCTGCCAGCTGTCCTGCCCGGAATAGTTTTTAGGCTGGCTCCGTTGGAAATAATGAAGGGCTTTGGCCCGCTCAGTTGCTGGAATCCATGCTCTACCAAGGAGATTTTTACGTGTCTGAAAGCACTTTGACTGCACCCGAAACGGCCGATTTCTGGTTTGACCCCACCTGCCCCTTTGCCTGGGTTACCTCGCGATGGATCGGTGAAGTGGAGCAGGTCCGCAGCATCACGGTCAACTGGCATGTCATGAGTCTGGCAGTGCTCAATGAGAATAACGCGGATATTCCGGCAGATTACAGAGAGCGCCTGGCAAAGGCTTGGGGTCCTGTCCGCGTCATCATTGCTGCCGTCCAAGAACACGGTGAAAAAGTCATCAAACCCTTGTATGACGCCATGGGCACGCAGATCCACAACAACGGAAACAAGGACATTGCCGACGTCATCGCCAAGTCCTTGGCCGAAACAGGTCTGCCGGCAGAACTGGCAGCTGCCGCAAACACCGACGCCTATGACGTAGCCTTGCGGGCCAGCCACAGCGAAGGCATCTCCAAGGTTGGCCAGGATGTCGGTACGCCGATCGTAGCTTTCGACGGCACGGCCTTCTTTGGCCCTGTCATCACCCGAATCCCGCGCGGCGAGGAAGCCGGTAAGCTCTGGGACGCCACAGTGACACTGGCCAGCTTCCCGTACTTCTTCGAGATCAAGCGCAGCCGCACCGAAGACCCGCAGTTCGGCTAAACACCTGTCAAGTGGACATGGCATTTGTGTCCCGTCCGTTGCCTGGCTAGCTCGCAACTTGTACGCCTGAGGGCAGGTGGAAAAGTTTCTCAAAAAACTTCTCCACCTGCCCTTGCCTGTGTCCGGCCACAGGCGCATACTTGTTCTTACCCAATCCGCCAAGGAAAGGGCTGGTAGAAACTAAAAAAATTCAGTGACTGAACCTATGATCATTGAGCACTGCTTCGGCGGGACGCTCGTAAAGGTTCGTTAGCACCGGTGACGCGGTGACTGTCCTGAAAATCGTTAGCATCCACCAGACCGCGTTCGTCACACGCGGCATGAAAGTCGAAGCCCCACCGACGGCAATAAGCCGATGGGGCTTCCCCTTTGCCCAAAGGTAGAAGCAGCAGTTCACCTAGTCTTCACCGTGCTGTTCCTGCAACGGCCCGTGGTGGCAACCTCAACCCGTCACGGTTAAAACGTGAAGATTGCCATCATAGCTGAGTCATTCTTGCCGGAAATGAACGGGGTCACCCATTCACTCCTGAAAATCCTCCAATACTTGGACGCGCGCGGTGACGACGTCCTGGTCATCGCCCCATCGAGCACGCAAGCAGTACCCGCGGTGGTTGAAGGCGCAAGGGTCAGGCGACTGCCCGCCGTCCCGCTGGCCGGGTACCCAAACATTCGGGTAGCCCTCGGCGGGGTGCGCCGAATCAAGACCCTTCTGGCAGAGTTCGAACCGGACGTGGTCCATCTAGCTTCTCCCTTTGTGCTCGGCTGGAGGGCCGTCCGAGCAGCTGCTGCCCTGGGGATCCCGAGCGTCGCGATCTACCAAACCGATGTGCCCGGATATGCCGGCAAATACGGTCTTCCCTACCTAGAAAACTGGGCGTGGCAGCGTGTGGAACGCATCCACACCACGGCGACCACAACACTGGCACCATCTACGGATTCCGTGCACAAACTGCGCGGCCAAGGGATTCCGCGCGTGGAACTGTGGCGCCGAGGCGTGGACACCGATCGTTTCCACCCCGACAAGCGCAGTATTGCCTTCCGAAACAAGGTCGCCCCCAACAGCACCAAGATTATTGGTTACGTGGGCCGGCTCGCGTTGGAGAAGCAGGTGCAGGACCTGTCCGTGCTGGCCGATATCCCCGATACCACCGTTGTCATCGTCGGGGAAGGCCCGCAGCGGGCAGCGCTGGAAGCGGCCCTGCCGCGGGCTCACTTCACCGGTTTTCTTGGCGGCGAGGACCTCGCGAGCGCCATGGCCTCCTTCGATCTCTTTGTCCACCCGGGCGAGTTGGAGACCTTCTGTCAGACCATTCAGGAAGCCATGGCGTCGGGGGTCCCCGTGGTCGCAACGGGTCGTGGTGGGCCCGTCGATTTGGTCGACTCGTCCCACACGGGCTGGCTCTACACACCGGGGAACTTGAACGAGTTGCGCGAGTACGCCCTAGACCTCATGGGTGATGATGCCAAACGCGCAGCATTTAGCGCAGCCGCCTTCGCTCAAGTGCAGGGTCGCAGCTGGTCCGTTGTGGTGGATCAACTCATGGAACATTACCGTCACGCCATAGCCGCGGGTGCTGCTGTGCCCGCCGAACTCAGAGGAACAAAATGAAGGTTTCAGTCATTGGTGCCGGCTACCTGGGCACCGTTCACGCCGCCACATTGGCCGCCATGGGGCACGAGGTTATCGGGCTAGACACCGACGCTGCCAGGATCGCCCAGCTGGCCGCGGGCATCACCCCGTTCCATGAACCCGGTCTGGAAAAGCTTCTGCAAGAAGGGCACGACGGCGGCCGCCTCACCTTCACCACGGACCCGGCACAGGTGGCTGAAGCTCATGTGCACTTCCTGTGCGTGGGCACACCCCAGTCCAAGACAGGAAACGAAAGTGATCTGAGCTTCCTGATGGCAGCAGTGTCATCACTGATTCCGTATCTGCGCCCCGACGCAGTGGTCGTGGGGAAATCGACTGTACCCGTTGGAACCGCGGCCAGGATCCAAGAGATGCTCGTTGGCACGGAGGCAGTGCTGGCATGGAACCCCGAGTTCCTGCGTCAGGGTAGCGCCGTCCAAGACTCCCTGATCCCGGACCGGATTGTCTACGGCGCCCAAGATGGGACCGCTGGGGCCCAAGGGGCTGCCGCCCTAGACGCCGTCTACGCTCCGCTGCTGGCACGCGGTACACCGCGCATCATCACCAACTTCGCCACAGCGGAACTGATCAAAGTATCCGCCAACGCGTTCTTGGCTTTGAAGCTTTCCTACATCAACGCAGTGGGTGAGTTTTGCGAAGAGGCTGGGGCCGACGTCGTGCAATTAGCGCAGGCTCTGGGGCATGATGAACGCATAGGTGGCAGATATTTTCAGGCCGGTGTGGGCTTTGGTGGCGGCTGTCTGCCCAAGGATTTGCGCTCCTTCCGCGCCCAGGCACAAGCGCACGGTGTGGAATCGCTCGATGAGATGTTTTCTCTCGTTGATGGCGTGAATGCCGATGCGCGGTATCGCGTGGCCGAAACCGGTGTGCGTTTGTTGGGTGGTTCGGTCAAGGGACGGGCCATCACTGTTCTGGGCGCCTCCTTCAAGCCGCACACCGATGACATTCGGGATTCCCCTGCACTGGATGTGGCCTCCCAGCTGGCAAACCAAGGGGCCAGGGTAACCGTGACTGATCCGCAGGCAGTGGAAACTGCGTGGCTCCAATACCCGCAGCTGACGTTTGAAAGCGACCTTGAGAGGGCCTTGGCAGGCGCAGAATTGGTTCTGCTCTTGACTCCCTGGCCCGAGTTCCTCGCCCTCGACCCGGCCAACACGGCTGCCCTTGTGCAGCGACCCGTCATGCTGGATGGTCGCAATGCCTTGGATGGTGCGCAGTGGCGCGACGCCGGATGGGACTACCACGGTGTGGGCCGGGCCACGGAGGCAAGCGGGGCCGTTTCAGCCCGGACGCCGCGGCCGCAGGCAGCGCTCTAGGAGCCGTGGAGAACAGCATCCCGGGCAGATATGTCGCGTTGGGGGACTCCTTCACGGAAGGGGTCGGCGATAGCAATAGGCACCTGCCCAATGGGGTCAAGGGTTGGGCAGATCGCGTGGCAGAGGCGCTTGCCCACGATACGCCTGGCTGGGAGTACGCGAACCTAGCTATCCGCAGCAAACGGCTACGCCACATTGTCGCCGAGCAGATCGAAGCAGCAATCGCCATGGAGCCGACGCTGATTACGCTGTATGCCGGTGGCAATGACGTCATGGACGTGGGCACCTCGATCACTCAGATCCTGGAGCACTACGAATTTTTGGTGTCACAGTTGGCCGGATCCGGGGCCACCCTGTTGCTCTTCACCGGCTACGACGTGGAAGTCTCCCCGCTGCTGACCCCGCTCCGTCGAAAGAACCACGCCTACAACGCGGGCATCAAGGAGATCGCGGCAAAGTATGGGGCCACCGTGGTGGATTATGCCGCGTTGGACGCCTACGCAAACCCGCGCATGTGGTGCTCGGACCGGCTCCACATGTCTAAACGTGGGCACAAGTACCTGGCCGCCCATGTGCTGGAGATCTTGGAAGTCTCACATTCGATCATGCTCAAGGAGAAAAAGCTCCCACCCACGCCCACATGGAAACAGCGCGGTCACGGGCATTATCTGTGGGTCAGAGAGTGGGTGGTACCCCTGATCGGTCGAAAAATTCGGGGCACCACCTTGGGCGATTCGCTTGCGCCGCGGTGGCCTCAGCCCGTCCGCGTCCCGCCCAAGAAAGGCCTCAAGAAGTTGGCCCAGAAGGTCAACCACTGATGCAAAAAGGAACGCTGCACCACCAAAAAGTGATGCAGCGTTCCTGATCGCGGCTGAGCCTGATTCCGGCTGAGCCTGGTCCGGCGCTATTGCTTAAGCCTGGACGGGCTCCTCAGCGGGCGCCAGTACGACGTCGGACACGGTCAGTTCGCCCTCGCCCACGGCAACCGTGAGTTCCAGCGCATTGGCGGCGGCCCTGAGGTCGCCCAAACCGGCCCTCAACTGAGCTGCCTCAACTTCGCTAGCTGTCACAGTCGCGGCGAGCACCTGAGTGCGCTGCTTGACCTTGGCCTCGGACTTGGCCTTACGGATCCCGCTCAAAGCATCCCCGACCGTCGCGAGCAAGGAGGTGTCGCCGTCGTCCACGCCAACAGCGGCGGGCCACGGTGCGCGGTGCACCGAACCCGTACGCCACCAGCCCCACACTTCCTCCGTTGCGAAGGGCAGGAAGGGTGCGAACAAGCGCAGCAGCGAATCAAGGGTGGTGGCCAGGGCGGCCAGCACCGAAGCCTGGCCCTCTTCGCCGGAGGCACCGTAGGCGCGATCCTTGATCAGCTCAACGTAGTCGTCGGTGAAGTGCCAGAAGAAACTCTCGGTGATCTGCAAAGCACGGGCGTAATCGTACTTTTCAAACGCAGCCGTAGATGCAACAACAACCTCGGAGAGCTGGGCCAGCAGGCCACGGTCCAGCGGATTGGTGAGCACAGCGGTGTCGGCTGCGAGCACATTGGCTTCCGTGGCGCCCAAGTTCAGCACGAACTTGGAGGCGTTCAGGAGCTTGATGGCCAGACGACGGCCAATCTTCATCTGCGCAATCTCGTACGCCGTGTCGGCACCAAGCTTGGCGGAGGCGGCCCAGTAGCGGACGGCGTCGGCGCCAAAGTCGTTGAGCACATCGGTGGGGACCACCACGTTGCCCTTGGACTTGGACATCTTCTTGCGGTCCGGGTCAAGGATCCAACCGGAGATCGCTGCGTGCTTCCACGGTGCGCTGCCCTGCAGAGCGTCGGCGCGCACTGCGGAGGAGAACAGCCAGGTGCGGATAATGTCGTGGCCCTGGGGACGCAAATCGAACGGGTAGACCTTGGAAAACAGGTCCTCATCAACGCCCCAGCCGCCCACAATCTGCGGCGTCAGCGAGGAGGTGGCCCAGGTGTCCAGTACATCGGCGTCGCCCACGAAACCGCCGGCAACATTGCGCTGATCCTCGGTGTAGCCCGGAGCAACATCTGCTGCGGGGTCAACCGGCAGCATCTCGGTGCTGGGCAGGATCGGGTGATCATAATCCGGGTTAGCGTCGGCATCCAACGGGTACCAGACGGGAACCGGCACGCCGAAGAAGCGCTGGCGTGAAACCAGCCAGTCACCGTTCAAGCCGGAGATCCAGTTGTCAAAGCGCGAACGCATGAACGCGGGGTGAAATTCAATTTCCTTGCCGCGGTTGATCAGGCGTTCGCGGCGTTCCTCGTCGCGGCCACCGTTGCGGATGTACCACTGGCGAGAGGAGACAATCTCCAAGGGCTTGTCACCCTTTTCAAAGAAGTTCACGGGGTGCATGATCTTCTTGGCTTCGCCATCCATCAGCTCGGCCTCGCCCAGCATCGCAATGACGCTTTCCTTGGCGCTGAAAACGGTCTTGCCGGCGATGGCTGCGTAGTTGGCGCGGCCTTCCTCGGTGGTGATCCACTCAGGAGTTTCACCCAGGATACGACCGTCACGGCCCACAATGGCGCGGGTGGGCAGCTGCAGTTCACGCCACCAGATAACGTCTGTCAAGTCACCGAAGGTGCAGACCATGGCAATGCCGGAGCCCTTGTCAGCCTTGGCGAGGGCGTGCGGACGGACCTCCACCTCAACACCGAACAAAGGTGAGGTGACCTTCTTGCCGAACAGCGGCTTGTAGCGCTCATCATCCGGGTTAGCCACCAGCGCCGAGCACGCTGCCAGCAGTTCCGGACGCGTGGTCTCAATGTAAATCTTGGTGCCGTCTTCGGCGAAGAACGGGTAGCGGTAGTACGCGCCCGGCATTTCGCGGTCTTCCAGCTCTGCCTGCGCAACAGCCGTGCGGAAGGTGACATCCCACAGGGTGGGAGCCTCGGCCATGTAGGCGTCGCCGGCGTTCAGGTTCTCCAAGAAGCCGCGCTGCGAAACTGCCCGTGAATGATCATCGATGGTGCGGTACGTCAGCGCCCAGTCAACAGAGAGGCCCAAAGTCTGGAAAAGGTGCTCGAAAACCTTCTCGTCCTCAACAGCCAGCTCTTCACACAGTTCAATGAAGTTCTTGCGGGAAATGACATCCCAGTCGCGCTGGTTCTTAGCCGGCGTGGCCGGGGGACGGTAGCCCTCAACATAGGAGAACTTCGGATCGCAACGCACACCGTAGAAGTTCTGCACACGGCGCTCGGTGGGCAGACCGTTGTCATCCCAACCCATGGGGTAGAAGACGTTCTTGCCGTTCATACGCTGGAAGCGGGCCAGCACATCGGTCTGCGTGTAGGAGAACATGTGACCCACATGCAGGGAGCCCGACGCCGTCGGCGGGGGAGTGTCAATCGAGTACACCTGCTCCCGTGTGGTCTCACGGTCAAACTTGTAGGTGCCCTCTGCCAGCCAGCGCTTGGTCAGAGACTCTTCCAGTCCCTCCAAAACGGGCTTGTCGGGAACGTTGCTTGTGGTGGGTGCGGGCGTGTCTGTGCCCGGAATGTTTTCAGCCATGGAGCAATTCTTTCATGAGTTGCCATGGAACCCAGATTCGTCCCTTAATGGGCAGGTGATGATTCCTCTTCAAGCAAGCACCCTGTGGCAGGCGGCCGCGCTGGAATATGCCCAGATTCAGCCTGAACCAGAGAGCGCCGAGTACGCCGCGCACACCCTGCTTCTGGGCGGTCGGCTCGCCGTGTTTCGCCAAGCCAAGACCACGCCCACCAAGCTGGGCCAGTTCGTCACGCTGTGGCAGCGTTCCTTGGAAGGGCCTATCCGCCCCTTTGACACGGACGACGGCGTTGAACTGTTCATCATCCACGCCGGCCTGGGCACGGGGCTGGGCCAGTTCGTGTTCCCCCTTGCCGTTTTGGCTCGCCACGGGGTGGTGTCAATTGATGGCAAGGGAGGCAAACGCGCCATGCGGGTTTATCCGCCAGAGGTAGTGACCACCAGCGCGCAGGCTCAGCGGACTCAGAAATGGCAGTGCGAGTACTTTCTGCCGATGGATGCGCCCGCGGCCCGGGTGTTGGAGCTGTACGCGGCCTGATTGGGCGTGCCCGCCTGAATGACTTCACACATACGCAGAACTGGTTGCTACTGGTGCGTCTAGATGCTCATACGCACCAGTAACAACGAGTGGTGCGTATGTGTTCAGGGAACTTCACGTACACGCACCACTGGCGTTGAGTGGTGCGTATGTGTTCAGGGAACCGGCAGCCCGGGCCCCTGACGCCCCCACGCACCGGGGCTATGATGCAAATATGGGCACAATCAGGATTTTGCGTGTTTATGAGGAGCCGGACCCGGGGGAGTACCGCGTCCTCGTCGACAGGCTCTGGCCCCGGGGCGTCAAGAAGGACAAAGTGGACCTCTGGCTCAAAGAAGTCGCTCCCAGCACAGAGGTACGCAACGCCTTCGGCCATGTGCCGGAACACTTCACGACCTTTCAACACGACTACACAGCGGAGCTGGAGCACAATCCGGCCGTCGCAGAGCTGCGGGAAGTCATCAAAGACCGCGAAAAAGTGGTGCTGCTCTACGGGGCCAAGGACCACCATGAAAACCAGGCCGCCGTGCTGCTCGACTTCCTGAATGCGGCCCCATAGCGGCTACATTTGTTCCATGGCTGAAAACACTTCCAAGAATGCAATTGTCACCGGCGCTAGCTCCGGAATCGGTGCCGCCACAGTCCGTCAACTCCGTAGCAACGGCTGGAACGTGATTGCCGTAGCCCGACGCGAGGACCGTCTGGTTCAGCTGGCCCAAGAAACTGGCGCCCTACCGTTCACCGCCGACGTCACCGTGAGTGAGGACATCGAGCGGCTGCATGCCTTCGCTAGCGAAACATTCAAATCAGCAGGCGGTGTGGACACCGTGATCAACATTGCCGGTGGCGCTCGCGGTGTGGACAGTGTGGCCCACGCCAAGGAGGAGGATTGGCAGTGGATGTTCCAAGTCAACGTGCTCGGCACCTTGAATGTCCTCAAGGCCTTCCTTCCAGACTTACGCGACCACGGCTTCGGCACGGTGCTAAACCTGACCTCCACCGCTGGGCACACAGCGTATGAGGGCGGCGCCGGCTACAACGCGGCCAAGTTCGGCCAGCACGCACTGACCGGAGCCCTGCGTTTGGAGGAAGCCGAGCACAACATCCGCGTCATCGAGGTGGCCCCCGGAATGGTGCACACCAATGAGTTCACCGTTAACCGGCTCGGCGGCAACCAAGAAGCCGCAGAGAAGGTCTACCAAGGTGTTGAGAAACCACTGACTGCGGAGGACGTGGCAGAGGTGGTGGCATACGCCGTCGGGCTTCCCCATCACATCAACCTGGACCAGATCGTCATGCGTCCGGTGGCCCAGGCGGCAGCACACAAGGTAATTCGCCGCTAGCCGACTCTGCCCCGCATTGACAGTGAGCTTTGGTCGCTTAGAACGCTCAAAGCAGCCTTTTCCCCCGGGTCGATGAAGGGCGGGTCGGTGAAGGGCGGGCGGTGAAGGCCGCTCCAGTCCTAGCCCCGCGCAAGTATCCGGTAGAATGAGGAACAAAGCTTCGACCCGGCTATCACCGGTGAGCTTCCGGAAGAACGCCGCGCGCCCCGCAAAGCAAGTAGAACCGGACGGGTAAGCCCGTCACAGCAGCTAATGAGCGGCCGCACCAGCGCCCTCGACGCAAGTCGAAAGGCGAAGGGACGGTAAGCGAGGTGGTACCGCGGCGCAAGCCGTCCTTGCATCCTGAACCTGAACACCCACAACCAGGATGATGTGATGACCCACTTCCCGAAGGCCTCTGCCGCCGCCGGCCTCCACGCCGAATCCAAGCACGTTCCCTCCTCCGTGAATTTCCCGAAGGTGGAAGAACTCGTCCTGAAGTACTGGGACGAAGACGGCACTTTCCAGGCCAGCATTGATGCCCGGGATGCCGGTGAAGATGGGTCAAACGAGTTCGTCTTCTACGACGGCCCTCCCTTCGCCAACGGCCTGCCGCACTACGGCCACCTGCTCACGGGCTACGTCAAGGACCTGGTAGCCCGTTACCAGACCCAGCGCGGCCACCGCGTGGAGCGCCGCTTCGGCTGGGACACCCACGGCCTGCCCGCTGAGCTGGAAGCCATGAAGCAGCTGGGCATGACGGACAAGGCCCAGATCGAGGCCATGGGCATCGACAAGTTCAACGACGCCTGCCGCTCCTCCGTCATGAAGTACGCCGGCGAATGGCAGGAATACGTCACCCGCCAGGCCCGCTGGGTGGACTTCGACAACGACTACAAGACGCTCAACGTCGAGTACATGGAGTCCGTCCTCTGGGCCTTCAAGCAGCTCCACTCCAAGGGGCTCACGTACAACGGCTACCGTGTGCTGCCGTACTGCTGGAAGGATGAGACGCCCCTTTCCAACCACGAGCTGCGCATGGATGACGACGTCTACAAGGACCGTCAGGACCAGACAGTCACCGTCACCTTCCCCATCCTGACTGGCGAATCGGCCATCTCGCAGGAGTTGGCCGGCGTCGCTGCCATCGCCTGGACCACCACGCCCTGGACCCTGCCCACCAACCAGGCCCTTGCCGTGGGACCTGCGGTGAGCTACGCCGTTGTGCCTGTTGGCCCCAATGGGGTCACTCTGGGCGCCACGGCCGGGAAGTTCCTGCTCGCCGCGGACCTCGTTGCCGCGCACGCCAAGGACTTGGGGTACGACGACGGTGCTGCCGCGACTGCCGCTGTCACCGCCAGCTACACGGGTGCCCAGCTTGAAGGCCTCAAGTATGAGCCCCTGTGGGACTACTTTGCCGACGACGAGAAGTACGGCACCGCTAAGTCCTGGCAGTTCCTGCTGGCCGATTACGTCACCACCACCGACGGTACCGGAATCGTCCACCAGGCTCCGGCCTACGGTGAAGAGGACCAGAAGGTCTGCGAGGCGTACGGCATCCCCGTTGTCCTCTCGATCGATGAGGGCGCCAAGTTCCTGCCCCTGTTTGCGAACGGCCCGTTGAGTGAGATCGCTGGCGTGCAGGTCTTTGACGCCAACAAGACCATCACGCGCGTCGTGAAGGACGCCGGCCGCCTGGTCCGCCAGGCCAGCTACGTGCACAGCTACCCGCATTGCTGGCGCTGCCGCACACCCCTGATCTACCGTGCCGTTTCCTCCTGGTATGTGGAAGTCACCGCGTTCAAGGACCGCATGGTGGAGCTGAACCAGGACATCAACTGGATCCCCGGCAACGTCAAGGACGGCCAGTTCGGCAAGTGGATTGCCAACGCCCGCGACTGGTCCATCTCCCGCAACCGCTACTGGGGTTCCCCCATCCCGGTGTGGCAGTCCGACGACCCCGAATACCCGCGCACCGACGTCTACGGTTCCCTGGCCGAGATGCAGGCCGACTTTGGCCGCCTGCCCCTGAACAAGGAAGGCGCAGTGGACCTGCACCGCCCGTTCATCGACGAGCTGACCCGCCCCAACCCGGATGACCCCACCGGCAAGTCCACCATGCGCCGCGTGGAAGATGTGCTCGATGTCTGGTTCGATTCCGGCTCCATGCCGTACGGCCAGGTCCACTACCCGTTCGAGAACGAGGACTGGTTCAACACCCATAACCCGGCCGACTTCATCGTCGAGTACATCGGCCAGACCCGCGGCTGGTTCTACATGCTGCATGTGCTCTCCACGGCACTCTTTGACCGCCCGGCGTTCAAGAACGTCATCAGCCACGGCATCGTCCTGGGCTCCGACGGGCAGAAGATGTCCAAGTCCCTGCGCAACTACCCGGATGTTTCCGAGGTGCTGGACCGCGACGGCGCCGACGCCATGCGCTGGTTCCTGATGGCCAGCCCCATCCTGCGCGGTGGCAACCTGGTGGTCACCGAACAGGGCATCCGCGAGGGTGTCCGCCAGGTCATCCTGCCGCTGTGGAACGTTTACAGCTTCTTCACCCTCTACGCGAATACCGCCAACGAGGGCAAGGGCTACGATGCCAAGCTGCGCTACGACGACTACTCCGACCCCATGGACCAGTACCTGATGGCCAACACCGGCGACCTGGTGCGCGAGGTGGAAGCCAAGCTCAACGAGTATGACGTCTCCGCCGCCTGCGACTCCCTGCGCAGCTACTTCGACATGCTCACCAACTGGTACGTCCGCCGCAGCCGCAACCGCTTCTTTGACGAGAACGTGGACGCCTTCGACGCGCTCTACACGGCACTGGAAACAGTGTGCCGCGTCGGCGCATCCCTGCTGCCGCTGGTCACCGAGGAAGTCTGGCGCGGTCTCACCGGTGGGCGCTCCGTGCACCTGACCGACTGGCCCAACGCCGACCTGTTCCTGCCTAATGCGGACTTGGCTGAAGGCATGGACCGAGTACGCCAGATTTGTTCCATCGGTTCGAGTTTGCGCAAGGCTGCCAACCTGCGGGTGCGTCAGCCTCTGCAGGAATTGACCGTCGTCACATCCAACTTCAACCTGAGTGTTGCCGCTGACATCGTTAAGGACGAACTCAATATCCGCAATGTTCGCTTCGTTGATGCCACTGTCGCTTCCCCGGAAGAGTTCGGCATCTCCCAGAAGCTCGTGGTCAACGCCCGTGCCGCTGGACCCCGCCTGGGCAAGAACGTCCAGCTCGCCATCAAGGGCTCCAAGTCCGGCGATTGGTCCGTCACCGATGGTGTCGTCACGGCCGGCGGACTGACCTTGGAAGAGTCCGAGTACACGCTGGAGACAGTTGTTGCCGACGCGGCCGACGGCGGCAAGAGTGCCGTTGCGATGTTGCCCGGTGGCGGCTTCGTGGTGCTCAACACCGAGTTGACCCCCGAGCTCGAGGCTGAGGGTACGGCTCGCGATATGGTCCGTGCCATCCAGCAGGCACGTAAAGACACCGGCCTGCAGGTCAGCGACCGGATTCGCACCATCATCAGCGCCCCGCAGGACATCATCGACGCCCTGCATGCCAACGCTGAATTGGTCAAGAGTGAAACCCTGACACTGAAGCTTGAACTCATCCCCGGTGACGTTGAAACCACCATCACAGTTGAACGGACAGTGTCTTAGATGACTGCTAACCACGACGAATTCTCGGTGGAGAGCGTATACGCCGAACTCTTGGGCCGCGCCCCGGAGAACAAGATGGAACCGCGTCTGGCTCCCTTGGTCCGTGCCATGGATATTTTGGGTGACCCCAACAAGGCGTTCCCCATCATCCACATCACCGGAACCAACGGAAAAACCTCCACGGCACGCATGATCGAATGTGGCCTGCTGGCTCACGATCTGCGCACGGGCCGTTACACCAGCCCGCACCTGACGAAGGTCACCGAACGCATTAGCGTTGACGGGGCTCCCGTCAGCGACGAGACGTTTGTGCGGATCTGGGACGAAATCCGCCCCTACCTCGAGATTGTCGACGCCGAACTCGAAGCAGCGGGCGAAAACCGCCTGACGTACTTCGAGTGCCTGACCATCCTCGCCTTCGCGATCTTTGCCGATCAGCCGGTAGATGTAGCCGTCATGGAAGTCGGCTTGGGCGGCATCACCGATGCCACCAATGTGGGAGATGGCCAAGTTGCTGTCATCACCCCCATCTCCCTCGACCACACCGAGCTGTTGGGTGACACCACCGGCCTCATCGCGGAGGAGAAAGCTGGCATCATCAAGGAAGGCGCGTTCGTCATCAGCGCCGCCCAGCCACAGGATGCTGCCCAGGTCATCCTCGAAAAAGCCCGCGAAAAGCATGCCGACTTCCGCTTTGAAGGGGTGGAGTTCGGTGTGGAATCACGCACAGTTGCCGTGGGTGGGCAACAGCTGGACCTGCAGGGTCTGGCCGGCCGCTACCCGGGGATCTTGCTCCCGCTGCACGGTGAACACCAAGCCCAGAATGCCGCCGTCGCACTTGCGGCATTGGAAGCATTCTTGGGCGGGGGAGAGAAGGAACTCAACCACGAGCTGGTCCAGGAAGGCTTCGCCGCCGCCACCTCACCCGGCCGTCTTGAGGTCATGCGCACCTCGCCCACCATCGTGGTCGATGCTGCGCACAACCCGGCAGGCATTGCCGCCAGCGCCGCCGCACTGCAGGAGTCCTTTGCCTTCAGCAAGCTCGTGGTGGTTCTGGGTGTCCTAGTCGAAAAGGACGCCGAGGAAATCCTGAACTCCCTCAAGGAAGCGTACGGGGATGAAGCGCAGGAATTGTGCCTGACCCAGTCCAACTCCCCGCGTGCCATCCCGGCCGCGGAACTGGCCGAACTCGCCGTCGACCTAGGCTGGGATGAGGAAGACGTTCACATTGCCGAGAAGCTCGACGACGCCATCGAGTGGGCCGTTGAACGCGCCGAAGCCAACAATGACCTCGCCGGCGGCGTCTTGATCACCGGCTCCATCACCCTGGTGGGCGAGGCCCGGATCCTCTTGGGCCGCCCCGGCGAAAAGGAAGGCGCCTGACATGGCAAAACTGACTAAGGCCCAGCGCGAATGGCGGCCTAATACGCCCAAGAAGTTGCGCTCCACGAAGACCATGTTCGCCTCGGTGGTGCTGATGCTCGAGGCCTTCGTGGCATTGTTCTTGGGCCTGGCACTGTTCGGCCTCAAGGACAAGAACCCGGCTTATCTCATCGCTGCCGCCGTATTGGCTGTGCTGCTGATCCTCGCCTGCGGTGTGGTCCGCAAGACCTGGGGCGTAGCCTTTGGTTGGATCCTGCAACTGCTGCTGATCGCCGGCGGTTTCTGGGAGCCCTCCATGTTCGTAGTGGGCGTGCTCTTCGCGGTCGCCTGGTGGTATGCCCTGTTCGGCGGTGCCAAGATTGATCGTGAGAACGCTGTCCGGGCCAAGGCTCAGGCCGAGTGGGATGCAGCCCATCCCGCAGAGTCTGCACCGGAAGAACCTGCCCCGGACGAGCCGTCCAAGTAAGCTGTTATTGATCGTCCTTTTTATCTAGTTATTGGAGTTATCTGTGAGCATTGAGCGCACTCTTGTCCTTGTGAAGCCCGACGGCGTGGCACGCAACCTCTCCGGTGCCGTGTTGGCCCGCATCGAAGCCAAGGGCTACACCCTGGCTGAGCTGAAGAAGGTCACCCCCACCCGCGAGCAGCTGCAGGCACATTACGAGGAGCACGTGGGCAAGCCCTTCTACGAGCCTCTGGTTGAGTTCATGCTCTCCGGCCCGGTTGTTGCCGCGATCTTCGAGGGCCACCGCGTCATCGAAGGCTTCCGCGCACTGGCTGGCACCACCGATCCCACCACCGCCGCTCCGGGCACCATCCGTGGCGACTTCGGTCGCGACTGGGGCCTGAAGGTGCAGCAAAACCTGGTCCACGGCTCAGACTCCGTAGAGTCCGCCGAGCGTGAGATCGGCATCTGGTTCGCCTAGTCCCCACTCGCCGGCCCAGTAAATCGCTGGCACGATTTCCCGGGAACCTGGTGCGTGAAGAGCCTGGTGCGCAGGGTGTGCATGATCCGTTGGCCCATTTTGGTGGTCATCCACGTCTGCACCACGCCGATCAGGGCGGTGGCG